>NZ_JBEYVO010000004.1:0-390012 GCF_040644055.1 Streptomyces sp. NPDC047043 | reverse complement strand
TGCGGTTCGCGGTGGAGCGGCTGGAGGATCCGGAGCTGGAGCCGCGCGAGGCGGTCCTGGAGCCGAAGCTGGTCGTACGCGGGACCAGCGGACCGCCGGTGGTGGTGGGCTGAGATCTTGGGGCGGGGGATCTTGGGGCGGGGTCGCGGGTCGGTGGGCTGAGGTCGTACCGGTGGGTTGGTGGCGCGGAGTGGGGTCGATTCTGCGGATGCCGTGCCGTGCCGTGCCGTGCGACCTGGGTCGGTCGGGCGGGCGTGACGGTGGCGATGCCGGTTGCCGCGGTCGGGTGCGGTTGAAGGTGGGCGTGGCCGGGCGCGCGTCGTAGTCCATTCTGCGTGCGCGGATTCTTACGTACGGGAGGTAGGGCCGAGCGCTGCCTCGCGAGGGCGCGAACCGTGCGGGCGTGGTGGTTTTGACGCGTCGTCAACTTGGCGGGTGCCGCGTCGAGGCGTTCGCCGGGTGCAGGTCTGAGATGCGTGGTGCGCTCCAGAGCCTTCTGCCGCTTGGCGGGCGGTATCCGGGCCAACTGGCCCGCCCGCGCTACACCATCCGGTGGCTTATGCGCCTAATTGCGTTATTCGGGTGTCCGATTTCCTGATCATTCCACTGTCCGGCTCTTGGTGCTGACCAGCCGTCACGAGCTCTGAACCAAGTCGAGGAGAGTGGAGAAAATGACGACATCGCCGAGATGGCGATCTGTCCTGGCGTCATCCGCCGTGGCTGCAGCGCTTGCCGCAGCCGCGCTGGGGAGCGCCGGAACCACCCACGCTCAGGACCACCCTGTGCCGCACCCGCCGACCCCGGCAAAGCCTGAGGTTCCGCCGAAGCCGGCGTATCCGGAGCTCCCGGCGAGGGCGGTGTATCCGGCGCATCCGGTCAAGCCTGCCTATCCGCAGCACCCGGTCAAGCCCGCCTATCCCGAGCACCCGGTGAAGCCGGCGTTTCCGGCTCATCCCATGAAGCCTGAGGTTCCGGTCAAGCCTGCGTACCCGGCCCATCCGGCGAAGCCTGAGCTGCCGGTGAAGCCGGCGTATCCGGCGCACCCCGTGAAGCCTGAGGTTCCGGTCAAGCCTGCATACCCGGTGACGCCTGCTTACCCAGCGAAGCCTGAGCTCCCGGCGAAGCCCGCCTATCCGGCAAAGCCCGTGAAGCCCGAGCTTCCGGCCAAGCCTGCTTATCCGGCGCACCCGGTTAAGCCGGAGCTTCCGGTGAAGCCTGCGTATCCGGTGAAGCCTGAGCTTCCGGTGAAGCCTGCGTATCCGGTGAAGCCTGAGCTTCCGGTGAAGCCTGCCTATCCCGCGAAGCCTGAGCTTCCGGTGAAGCCTGCCTATCCGGTGAAGCCCGAGCTTCCGGTGAAGCCCGCCTACCCCGCGAAGCCCGAGCTTCCCGTCAAGCCCGCGTACCCGGCGATTCCGGTGAAGCCTGAACTCCCAGTGAAGCCTGCCTATCCCGCGAAGCCTGAGCTTCCGGTGAAGCCTGCGTATCCGGTGAAGCCTGAGCTTCCGGTGAAGCCTGCCTATCCCGCGAAGCCTGAGCTTCCGGTGAAGCCTGCCTATCCGGCGAAGCCGGAGCTTCCGGTGAAGCCTGCCTATCCGGCGAAGCCGGAGCTTCCGGCGAAGCCTGAGCTTCCGGTGAAGCCTGCCTATCCGGCGAAGCCTGAGCTTCCGGTGAAGCCTGCCTATCCGGCGAAGCCTGAGCTTCCGGTGAAGCCTGCCTACCCGGCGAAGCCTGCCTACCCGGCGAAGCCTGAGCTTCCGGTGAAGCCTGAGCTTCCGGTGAAGCCTGCCTATCCCGCGAAGCCTGAGCTTCCGGTGAAGCCCGCTTACCCCGCAAAGCCCGAACTCCCAGTCAAGCCCGCCTACCCCGCACACCCCGCGAAGCCCGAGCTTCCCACGAAGCCTGACCTCCCGAGCAAGCCGGACCTGCCGACGAAGCCCAACTACCCGTCACACCCGTCGAAGTGAGTCTGGCCGGCGAAAACGGCCTCGCGACAGGCGCACTCTCCCTCGACCCGGCGACCACCAGCGCTTCTGTAGCCGCCGCCGGGAAACACCGCGAAACCCCGAAGGTTCCCCGCATCGACCGGTGCTGACGGCACCTCAGTGGACCAGACAGAGCCGGGCCCGGAGACCTGGGCCCGGCTCACCGCTGCCCGCGTGATGACCTGACTCGCGAGTGCAGCAGGCGCTCCAGGAACGTACAGAGACCGTTGTCGTACGGGCGCCCGGGAAGTCATGGTCGGGCAACGGCTCGCGCCCGGGCTGCCGCTGCTGACCGCGATCTTCGCGCTGACGACGGCCATCGCGGTCTTCGACATGGGCTCCAGCGCCTCGACGCCGGCGTTGATGCCGGGCTTGGCGGTGGCCATCGACTACGCCCTGTTCATCGTCTCCCGCTACGGCAGCGGTATCCGCTACGGGCATGAACCGGAGGAGGTCGCCGGCGGGCCCTGGGCACGGCAGGTTCGGCGGTGGTGTTCGCCGGGCTGACCGTCGTCAGCGCTCCCGGTCGGGCTGAGCGCGACCTCGACGAGTGCACCTGCGACGCCCTGCGCGCCGGAGTCCGCGGGTTCCCGCTCACGCACCGCGCGTTGGCCGTCGGCGACGCGGTCGGCGCCAACGCGAGGTTTGCGTCGTCGCCACCGGCCTGTGCAACGCCGAGATCGCCACCCGCCTCTCCGGCGCGGAGACCACCGTCGAGTCCCACGTCCGCCCGCGGTCGACGGTCATCCGCCGCCGTCGAGGTCGGTGCGTTGGCGGAGTACGCGTAGTTCGTGACCGTCGAGTTGCATCTCGTACAGCTTCCCGCGCGCGTTCTCGAAGGGCCGGTGGAGGATCATCATCAGGCGGTCGTCGAAGGTACGGAACAGCATGCCGTGGCCGCTGTCGTCGCGGACCAGCGGCCGGTGCTGTTCCCAAGGCCCGGCCAGGTCACCGGACTTGGAGACCGCGTACGTCTGCACATAGCCGCCGCTGATGGTGCCGTCCTTGCCGACGAGATTCTTCTCGTACGTCGACCACAGCATGAGCAGGGAGCCGTCGGGCGTGCCGTACAGCTGGGGGCCGTCGGTGATGTAAGGCGGGAGCTGGTTCGGGACGCCGGCCGGGATCTGTTCGCCGATCCAGGACGCGTCCGAGGCCTTGAAGAGGAAGACCGGGTCGCCGATCGTGCCGGACAGGTCGGCGGTCAGCCGGATCGCTTCCATGGTGCCGTCGATGGTCTGCAGCCACTCGTGCGCGTACACCATCCAGGGCTGTCCGGACGGGTCGACGTGGAGCGTCCCGTCGAGAGTCATGAGGTTCTCGGGCGGGGTGGGCCGCGCGGGGTCGACGACGGTGAAGGGGCCCAGCAGCGAGTCGGACACGGCGGTGACCGTGCCGCGCATGTGGTTCGGGAGCTGGAACGGCGTGCCCCATTGGTTGGCGGGCGGCACCGGCAGCGGTCTGTCCTGGTTGTGCAGCGTGGTGAACAGGTAGTACCTGCCGCCGCATTCGTGCACCTCCGGAGCCCAGGCGCCGTCGGTGGCCCAGAGGTCCTGCTGCTCGGCGGTCAGGAAGACCACGACGGGGCGCGTCCAGTCGAGCAGGTCCTGGCTGCGGTAGACCATCGTGCCGGTGCCGTCCACGCCTGACACGGAAGGGTCGTTGGACGTGTAGAGGTAGTAGGTGCGGGTCTTCTCGTCGGCTACGACGAACGGGTCGTGCAGCGGCATGTCGGGAAGCCGCATCGGTTCGCTCTCGGACACCGTCGAAGAATACGTTCACTCGGTGGGCAGGTGGTCGTGCAGGTGGTCCCTCAGCCACGTCTCCGTACTGCTCACCTGCAGCAGCGCGGCGGCCCGCGGCCCGGGTGTCGACCAGGCCGCGCCAGATGCGGGCCCGCAGGGTACGGCCGGAGATGCCCTCCAGGAGCGTGAGCAGCGACTCGTTGCCCGTGGCCGCGACGACGGCACGGTGGAAGGCCGCGTAGGCCGAGGGCGGGTCAGGCGCCGAGGCGGACGGTCATCTCCACCGTTACGTCGTCGCCTGCCGAGATGTCCTGCGGTTTGCGCACGGCGTTCTTGAGCGGCAGCAGGTAGGTGCCGTCCTTCGGGAAGAGCGAGGTCTCGAAGGCGACTTCACCGATCCGGACCTGGACCGGGATCACGCCCCAGCCGTAGGTGGCCATTGCGGCCACCTCGCGGATGTCGGCGGACTCCTCGTCCGGCACGGGGACGAAGTAGTACGGCGCCGGTCCGCGCCATTCGATCACCCGGCCGGTGAAGGCGAGTTCCATCGGGTTCAGTCTCCCTGTTCGAGGACGGCGAGATCGCGTTCGGCGTACATACGGTGCCACCACTCCTCGTTGAGGACGACCAGCAGGCATTCGCGTACGGGGAAGGTGTCGCCCTCGTCGGGCCAGCCGGGGCCCTCCAGGGGTTCGGTACGGCTGTCGAGCTGCGCGTCGGTCAGGCCGTCGACGACCCGCCGCATCGTCGCCATTGCCGCCAGTCGCAGGGCGAGCGCCTCGTCGAGCGACGGGCGAGCCTCGCGGTCGTGCGGCACTCCTGGTCGCGGGCTCATCTGGTCCCACGGCAGGGACAGTGGATGCCACGGGCGGGGGTTGCCCAGGACGGCTCGGGAGACCCAGGACTCGGTCGCGAACGCGAGGTGGCGCAGGGTCTGGATGAACGACCACTCGCCGCCGACCGACGCGTGCAGTTTCTCCGGGTCCAGCCGCCGCGCGCGGGCGACGGTCGCCTCCCACAACCGCTCGTTGAGGTCCCAGGCTTCCCGGAACCCCTCGGGGGTGGTGGGCCGGAACTTGGGCCGGTCGGGGTGCCGGCGGTCGAGTTCCGCCTCGACCAGTGGTGCGACGTCGACGCCGTTGATGACGAGGTTCTGGATCTCACCGTCGATGGTGGTGTCGACCAGCTCGACACCGCGCATCACGACCCGGTTGAGCACGCACGCCCGCAGCGTCGCCCCGTTGAGGTTCACCGTGGTGAACCGCGCCCCGGCCATGTCGGCGCGCTCGAACTCCTTGCCGCGGAGATCGGCGAAGTCACTGTCGCTCATGGCGATCACCCTAGGACTGAAGTGCTGCTCACCGGGCCGCTTAGGGGAGGTGCAGGGGGCGAGCCGTTCACCTCCGCGCTCGCGATCCCGTCGCCGGCCGACCGCACGATCTACTGCCGGACCTCTCCAAGGCGTGCGCCATGACGGGCTGGCGCATCGGCTACCTCCGCCCTCACCGCCGTACGCGAAGGCGGCCAGGAGGTACGCGCGATGGCGGAGGACCACAGCTGCCGCCGGTCGCGGCGCCGGCAACGGGGTCGCGGTCCGGCCCGGGAGCGAGTTCGGTGCCCGCGGCGCGGGTCACCTGCGGTTGTCGTGCTCTGCCGGCCCGGAATCCATCACCGAGGGGGTCCGAAGTCTGGCGGGCGGCCTCTCGGCCCTTCGTTGAAGCTGAACGGCGAGTCGTAATGCAACGGGGAAGCCGACCAATGCGCAGTGACACGGAGCGCAACCGCAGGCAGCTGATCAAGGCCGCCGCGATGCTGTTCGAGAACTCGCCCACGCCGGTCAGCCTGGCCGAGATCGCCAAGCACGCCGAGGTGTCCACCGCGACGGCCTACCGGCACTTCTCCTCCGTGGAGGAGGTCCGGCACGCCTTCCGCACGCGACGTCCTCGACCTGATCAAGTCCGGACGGACCGAGGACGAGGCGGCCGCCCGCCTGCTCGCCGCGCTCCGCGGCGCCCTGATCGGCTGGGCCGGCGCGACGGGCCGGTAGGGCGAGGGCCTCCACTGGGCTCAGGCGGTTCGCGGTGCTCCCCATCGCCGGGTGCGGCAAGTGCCCGCCCATCGGCAGACGGCGTAGATCGTGAACGAGATCGTCGTGACGTACGGACTGATGGGGATGGAGCTGCCCAGGGCGAGCAGGATGCCGCCCTCGATCGAGAGCACGGCGAACACCACGCTCAGCAGTGGCAGTACCACCGGAGACGCGGTGAGGCGGGCGGCGGCCGCGGCGGGAGTGACGACGAGGGAGAGGACCAGCAGTGCGCCGACGATCTGCACCGACAGGGCCACCGCGAGACCGAGCACGATCATGAACGCGAAGGACAGCGCACGCACCGGCACCCCGCGCGCCTCGGCGACGTCCGGGTCGGCGCTGGCGAAGGCGAGCGGCCGCCACATGACCGCGAGCGCGACGAGGACCAGCGCGGAGGTGCCCAGCAACCAGGCCGTCTGCGGGGTGTCGACGGCGACGATCTGCCCGGTGAGCAGGCCGAACTTGTTGGCCGCGCGGCCCTTGTAGAGGGCGAGGAAGAGCACGCCCAGCCCGAGGCCGAACGGCATGATGATGCCGATCACCGAGTTGCGGTCACGGGCCCGCGTCCCCAGGACGCCGATCGCGCCTGCCGCCAGCAGCGAGCCGGCGATCGAGCCCGCCACGATGTTCACCCCCAGCAGCAGTGCCGCCGACGCGCCCGCGAAGGACAACTCGCTGATGCCGTGCACTGCGAAGGGCAGATCGCGCATCATGACGAACACCCCGGCCAGCCCGCCCACCAGACCGAGCGCCACCCCGGCGATCAGGGAGTTGCGGACCAGCGCCAGGAGTTCGCCGTAGTTCTCGAAACCGAAGATCTGGTGCCAGACCCCCTCGGCGAGCGTCATGCGCGCAACTCCTGTGTCTCGTGGGCGTGATGCGGTGGCGTGGCCGGGTCGTCCGGGGCGCCGACCACCACCACACGGCCGTGCACCCGGACCACGTCGACCCGGGTGCCGTACAGCTGCGACAGCGACTCGGAGGTCAGCACCTCCTCCGGCGTCCCGACCCGGTGGCCGCCGCGTGCCAGGTAGAGCACCCGGTCCACCAGGCCGAGTACCGGGTTGATCTCATGGGTCACGAAGACCACCGCCGTGCCGTGGGAATGTCGCCGGGCGTCCACCAACTCGGTGACGGCCCGCTGGTGATGGAGGTCGAGGGAGAGCAACGGCTCGTCGCACAGCAGGATTTGGGGACCTGTCGCCAGTGCCTGCCCGATGCGCACCCGCTGCCGCTCGCCCCCGGAGAGCAGCCCGAGCGGTACATCGGCGTACGACGACGCCCCGACGGACTCGAGGATCTCGTCCACCCGACGGCGTACGGCACCCGAGCGCAACCTCGGCCCGAAACGGTGCCCGTCGATCCCGAACCGCACCAGATCGCGGGCGCGCAGCATCGCCTGCGCGGACAACTCCGCCTGCTGGGGCACGTATCCGAGGTGCCGGGCGGCCTCGCGCGGACTGCGGCCGAGCACGGTCAGCGACCCGGCGGACAGCGGCTGCCGGCCCAGCAGCGCCCGTACGAAACTCGTCTTGCCCGCTCCGTTCGGCCCGAGCACGGCAACGAACTCCCCAGCTTTCACGTCGAGTTCGAGGCCGCTCCAGACCACGCGGTCTCCGTACGACAGGGCCGCCTCGCGCAGACTGATCAGGGTGTCGGCGTTGCCGTTGCCCTGACGGGGCCGCGGAACCGCAGCCGGGTGCCTCACTTGGCCAGCGCGCTCGCGAGCGCGTCGACGTTGGCGGTCATCCAGCCGAGGTAGTCCTTGCCCTTGGGCAGGGTCTCGGTGACCGGTACAACGGGGATGCCGGCCGCCTTGGCCGCGGCCTCGGCCTTCTCGGTCTGCGGGCCGGAGGTCTGCTCGTTGTAGACGAGCGCCTCGACCTTCTCGCCGCTGAACAGGGCCAGCGTGGTCTGCAGTGTCCTGGCGGAGACGTCGTCGCCCTCCTCGATGGCCTCGCTGAACTCTGCGGGCGTCGCGTTCTTCAGCCCGCTCGCCTCGATCATGTACAGCGGCACGGGCTCGGTGATGGCCACGGCCTCGCCGCGGTGAGCCTTCTTGATCTGCGCCTCCTTCGCCTCCAGCGGTTGGAGCTTCGCCTTGAAGGCCGCGGCGTTCTTGGCGAAGGCGGCGGCGCCGGAGGGGTGGGCCTTGCCCAGCGCGGCGGCGATACGGTCGGCGATCCGGGCCACGGTGGGGAAGTCGTACCAGACGTGCTCGTTGAGCTCGCCTCCCTTCGGGGCGGTCTTGCCGGAGACCTTGACGGCGTTGATCACCGTGGCGGAGGAGTGGCCGCTCTTCAGCATGCGGTCGACGAAGTCGTCGTAGCCGCCGCCGTTCTCGACGACGACCTTCGCCTTCGACAGCGCCAACTGGTTCTGGGTGTTGGCCTCGTAGGAGTGCGGGTCCTGATCGGGGTCGGCGATGATCGACGTGACGTCGACCTTCGCGCCGCCTATCTGCCGGACGATGTCGCCGTAGACGTTCGTGGAGGCGACCACCGGTATCGCGGACGAGGCTGCCGGAGTCTGCGAGTCGCTGCCGGAGCCCGACGAGCTGCCGCAGCCTGCCAGCAGGGCCAGGCAGGCGCCGCCGATCAGGGCGGCCGGGCGACGGGACGGGGACGCGGGCATGGATCCTCCACGACGGGTCGGAACAGGGGTGTCAACGATGAGGGGGCAGCCCGGTGTGGACCGGGCTGCCCCCTCACGCTAAATGAAAACGATTGTCGAAACCATGCCCGGCCCGGCCCTTATGAAAACCGTTGCCAACTCTTGACGCGTCCCGCGAGGTCAGCAGTCGCGGAACTCGGGGGACTGGTTGAGGATCTGGGAGCGCAGGGAGGTGAAGCGGGTGTGCGTCTCGCCGCCGAGGTCCTCGGGGTGGAAGACGGCCACGCGATGGCAGTTCTGGAAGGCGAGGGCCACGCCGAAGTGCCGCTCGAGGCTGCCGCGGATAGCGTCACTGGACAGCGCCCGCAGCAGCTGGCCGCGCTCGTTCTCGGAGGGCGGCGGGGTCTGGTTGTCGGCGAACTCGGCGCTACCAGCGCGGAGTTCGTCCGCCAGGCGGGCGATCAGGTCATAGGCGTACGGCAGGGACGTGCGGACCGTTTCCACGAAGTCCTTCTCCCGCACCTCGCCGTTCTCGGCATCGGCGAGCAGTTGCGGGGAGACGTCGAGCGACATGAAGGGCTGTCCTGTTCTGTAGTGCGGTCATTGGTGCGGTTCTTTGCGGATGGGCTCAGGCGAAGGCCGCGAGAGCCGCGGGGCCGTGCTCGAAGTCGGGGTCGACCTGGGCGGTGAGGTCGCGGCCCGTGGCCTCGTTGGCCCAGGCGGTGGCGTTGCGCAGATGGAACTCGACGGCGTGGCGCTGGAAGGCGGCCCAGTCCTTGGGGCGGGCGTCCACGGCCTCGCGCAGCCTCTCGAGGGTGCGCGCGTTGTGCGGCTCCAGCTCGCCGGGGGTGCGGCCCTGCTCCTGCGCCCGGACGAACGACGACTGCTCGCAGTGGGCGACGAGGTCGTCGCCGACGTGCTCCCGCAGGAAGGTGAGGTCGTCCTCGCCGGTCACCTTGTTGCCGACGACGGCGACCGGGATGCCGAACTCGGCCGAGTGGTCGCGGTACTGGCGGTAGACCGAGACGCTCTTCCGGGTCGGCTCGACCACCAGGAAGGTCATGTCGAAGCGGGTGAACAGGCCCGAGGCGAACGCGTCGGCGCCGGCCGTCATGTCGACCACGACGTACTCGCCGGGTCCGTCGACGAGGTGGTTCAGGTACAGCTCGACCGCGCCCAGCTTGGAGTGGTAGCAGGCCACCCCGAGGTCGCTCTCGTCGAAGGCCCCGGTGACCATCAGGGCCACACCGGCGACCTCCTGGACGTGGTGGGCGTGGATCTCGTCGTCGCCGAGCGGGCGCAGCAGACGGGAGCCGCGGCCGGGCGGGGTCGTCTTGACCATGGCGGCGCGCGACGGGATCCGCGGGTTGGTGCCCCGGAGGTAGTCCTTGATCTCACCGGTCCGCGCGCTGAGCGGCGGCGCGGTGAAGAGCTCGTCCTCGTGGAGGCCGAGGGCGTACGCCAGGTGCTGGTTGATGTCGCCGTCGATGGCGACGACCGGCGCGCCGGAGCGGGCCAGATGGCGGGAGAAGAGGGCGGACAGGGTGGTCTTGCCGCTGCCGCCCTTGCCTACGAACGCGACGCGCATGACTGGCCGTTCTTATTGGAAATGGATGTCATGAGCACAGGTTGGAGGCATGGCTGTGCGCTGTCAAATCTCGCGGGGCCAACTGGCTGGTCGGCGCGGCGAGTTGGGGCAGGTGTTCGGTCGCCCGGATGGCGGAGCTCGGGGAGGGGGCGGCGGCGTACCGTCGGCTTCGCCGGGGTCAGCCTGCCGTCGTCGTCGCGTCCACCGCGCTCGCGGCGTCGCGCAGGCCCAGGCGCAGATGCTCCACGTGGTAGAGGGCCTGGTCGAGGAGTTCGGCGACGTGGTTGTCGTAGAGCGCGTAGATGACCGAGCGGCCGCGGCGCTCGCCCGTGACCAGGCCGAGGTTGCGCAGCAGGCGCAGCTGGTGGGAGCAGGCGGACTGTTCCATGCCCACGGCGTCGGCGAGTTCGGTCGCCGCGCAGGGGCCCTCCTGGAGGCGGGCCAGGATGCGCAGCCGGGACGGGGTCGCCAGGGCCTGGAGCGTGGCGGCCACGTCGGAGGCGCCCACGGTCTCGAGGCGCTCGCGTGCCGTGGCGGCGGTGTCGGTGTCAGCTCCGTGGCCCATACCGCTCATCCTACGGAGGCCGGGCGGCAAGGAGCCCGGTCGGACGGAGGTACGGGCCGGCGCCACATGAAGGAATGAATGGATCTTCATGTATTCCTGTATGGTGGGCGAATGACCTCCACGCTCACTCCGCCCCAGGTCGGCCCGGTTGCGCCCGTGTCCGACGCGGGTACGTCCCGCCGCCGGACCCGGTTCCCTGCGCCGGCCGAGGTGCGCTGGGCCGCGGTGGCCACCGCCTTCTTCCTGCTCGCGCTGCCGCTGCAGTTGACCGGTGCGCCGGCCTGGAGCTGGGGGGCGTTGTATGCCCTGGCGTACGTCAGTGGTGGGTGGGAGCCGGGCTGGGAGGGGCTCAAGGCGCTGCGGGAGAGGACCCTCGACGTCGATCTGCTGATGGTCGTCGCCGCGCTCGGCGCCGCCGCGATCGGGCAGGTGATGGACGGCGCCCTGCTGATCGTCATCTTCGCGACCTCGGGTGCGCTGGAGGCGCTGGCCGCCGCCCGGACCGCCGACTCGGTGCGCGGACTGCTCGACCTGGCGCCGCCCACGGCGACCCGGCTCGCCCTGGACGGCTCCGAACAGGCCGTACCCGTCGAGGAGTTGGCGGTCGGTGACACGGTCCTCGTACGGCCGGGCGAGCGGGTCGGTGCCGACGGGCGGGTGCTGGACGGGGCGAGCGAGGTCGACCAGGCGACCATCACCGGCGAACCGCTCCCGGCCGCCAAGGAGCCCGGCGACGAGGTGTTCGCGGGGACCGTCAACGGCACGGGTGCCTTGCGCGTCCGCGTCGAACGGGACGCCTCCGACTCGGTGATCGCCCGGATCGTGCGCATGGTGGAGGAGGCCTCCGAGACCAAGGCGCCGACCCAGTTGTTCATCGAGAAGGTCGAACAGCGCTACTCGCTCGGCATGGTGGCGGCGACCTTCGCCGTGTTCGCGGTGCCGCTCGCTCTCGGGGGCCGGCTGACCGAGGCGCTGCTGCGGGCCATGACCTTCATGATCGTGGCTTCGCCGTGCGCGGTGGTGCTGGCGACCATGCCGCCCCTGCTGTCGGCGATCGCCAACGCCGGACGGCACGGCGTGCTGGTGAAGTCGGCGGTGGTGATGGAGCGGCTCGGGCAGGTCGGCGCCGTCGCGCTGGACAAGACCGGCACGCTGACCGAGGGCATGCCGCGGGTGACCGACATACGGCCGCTGCCCGGATCCGGCCTGAGGGAGCGGGAGTTGACGGCGCTTGCGGCCGCCGCCGAGCACCCCAGCGAGCATCCGCTGGCGCGGGCGGTGGTGGACGCGGCGCGCGAACGGGGGCTGTCGCCGTCCGTGGCCGAGGAGTTCGAGTCCACGCCGGGTGTGGGTGTGACGGCAACGGTCGACGGGCGGCGGGTCGCCGTCGGCGCTCCGGCCCGGCTCCTCGCCGACGCGAGCGACGCCACGGCCGCACGGGCGGCGGTTCTCGCGGCCGAGCTGGAGGAGGGCGGACGTACGGCCGTCCTGGTCGTCGTCGACGGTGTTCCGGTGGGAGTGCTGGGCCTCGCCGACCGCCTGCGTCCGGACGCCGCCACCACCGTCGCCTCCCTTGCGGCGCTCACCGGCACCGTCCCGATCCTGCTGACCGGCGACAACCCGCGCGCCGCCGGGCACTTGGCCGCCGAGGTCGCCATCGAGGACGTACGGGCCGGGCTGCTGCCGCAGCACAAGGTGAGCGCGGTGCGGGAGCTGGAGGGCGCGGGGCGCAAGGTCCTGGTCGTCGGGGACGGAGTCAACGACGCCCCGGCCCTGGCCGCCGCCCACAGCGGCATCGCCATGGGCCGGGCGGGCTCCGACCTGGCGCTGGAGACCGCGGACGCGGTGATCGTCCGCGACGAGCTCGCCACCGTGCCCGCCGTGATCGCGCTGTCCCGTCGGGCGCGGCGGCTGGTCGTGCAGAACCTCGTGATTGCCGGGGTGTTCATCGCGGGTCTCGTCGTGTGGGACCTCGCGGGCACGTTGCCGCTGCCGCTGGGTGTGGCCGGGCATGAGGGTTCGACCGTTGTCGTCGGGCTCAATGGGCTGCGGTTGTTGCGGGAGTCGGCCTGGGGGAGGGCTGCCGCGGAGGGTGGGTGACGTCCGTGTTCAGCAGCCGGGTCGGGGGGATCCGGCGAGGCTCCGTGCACCCGGCGACGCGGCAGTACCCGGCAACTGGGTCCGCGCCGGTCGGCCGGCGAGCACCTCGAGGATGTTGTCGACCGCGAGGTCCACCATGGCGGCCCGTGTCGCCTCGGTGGCCGAGCCGATGTGGGGGAGTGTCACCACGCGGGGGTCGCCGACCAGCGGTGACAGCTCGGTGCCCATCGGTTCGCGCTCGAAGACGTCCAGCCCCGCCGAGTGGATGACCCCGTTGCGCAGTGCCGAGAGGAGCGCGTCCTCGTCGACGACGCCACCCCGCGAGGTGCTGACCAGCGTGGCGGTCGGCTTCATGGCGGCCAGTTCGGCGGCGCCGACGAGGTGGCGGGTCTGTGGCGTGAGCGGGACGTGCAGCGAGACCACGTCGGACTCGGCGAGCAGGGTCGGCAGGTCCACGGAAGTGGAGAGCGCGTCGTCGGGGGCGTACGGGTCGTGGTGCAGCAGCCGCATGCCGAAGCCCTGCGCCCGGCGTGCCACCGCCTTGCCGATCTGGCCGTAGCCGACCAGACCGAGCGTGGCGCCGTGCACGTCCAGACCCAGATGGTCGCCCATCCGGAACACGTTCCACTGCCCGGCGGCCAGCGAGTCACGGGCCGCGCCCAGCCGCCTGCGAGCCATGAGGATCAGTGCGAAGGTCAGATCCGCGGTGGTCTCCGCGAGCACGCCCGGGGTGTGCGTGACGACCACACCGCGCGCGGCCGCCGCCTCCTGGTCGACCGCGTCGTACCCCATGCTCGCGAGCGCCACGACCCGCAGCGACGGGCCCGCCGCGTCCAGCAGCGCGGCATCCACCCGGTCGTTGCCGAGCGCCAGAATCCCGCTCACGCCGCCCACCGCCGGACCGGGACCCACGACATCCGCGTGGGACGCCAGGCGGGTCGGGCCGCCGCCGGGAAGGTTCGCACGGGTGACGAGCACACGCTGCCGCATCTATTTCTCCTGTCGTCTTCCGCGCCGTACGAATTGAATGACGGCGATCGACGGAAACGTTAGGCAGCGCACCGCAGGGGAACAAATAGAAGTTTTACGTGACGCCATCGAGAATGCGTATCTGTTCGTGAAACAGGTCGTGTACCGCGAGGGCCGGCTCCGACAGCGGCTGGCTGTCCGACGTGCACAGCGACAGCTTGACCGGGATCGTCGGCTCGACGATCCGGCGCACCACCAGATTCCGTACGTCGAGGATCGCGCGCGCCGCCGACCACGGCAGGACCGTCGCCCCGAGGTCCGCGCCGACCGCGCTGACCAGGGTGAGCACCGACTCGATCTCGCCGACCACCCGCGGCTGCAGCGAGGCCTGCTGGAAGGCGCCCTCGACGACCTGCCGGATGGTGTGGATACGGCTCGGCAGCAGCAGGCCCACGTCGGCCAGCGCTTCCAGGGGGACGTCGCCCTCTCCGGGCGGCGCGGCCCCGCCCGGCGCGGCGATCAGGAACAGGTCCTCCGTGCGCAGCGGCTCGAACTGCACCCCGCGCAGCGGCCCGGCGCCGTAGATGAACGCCATGTCCATGCGACCCGTCATGATCGCCTCGCTGATGACGCCGCCGAAGTTCTCGTTGATGTGCAGCAGGATGTCGGGGTAGCGCTCGCGCACGCCGGTCAGCAGCGGCAGCGCGAGTGCCGCGCCCATGCTGTACGGGGCCAGGCCCACGGAGACGTTGCCGGCCGGTGCGCGGCCCGAGACGTCGACCGCGGCGTGGGCGAGCTCGACCTGGCGCAGGATGAGCTGCGCGTGCCGGTACAGCGCACGGCCGGCCTCGGTCGGGGCGACCCCGCGCTTGCTGCGGATCAGCAGCTGCTGCTTGAACTGGGCCTCCAGAGCCGAGAGCTGCTGGCTGAGCGCGGGCTGCGCGATGTGCAGGATGTCGGCCGCGCGCGTGATGCTCCCGGCATCCACGATCTTCACGAACGAGTAGAGACGCCTGGTGTCCATACGCGGCCTTCCAGCTGGTGCGGGGCCTCATCGTAGGTGCGGGACCGCGGGGACGGGCCCGTGCGCTGGTGACGCGGGTCATAGCCAGCCGTGATTACGTCACGCAGAACGCATATTTGCCGCCACGTCCCGTTGGTATTACGTTCACCGAAACGCAGATTTTCAGCCGCCCGGCCGGGGGATCCCTCGCTCATTTCGAAGAAATTCAGGCGGCGTCACGAACGCCATTCTCGTCCTTTTCTGCTGGAACTCATGGGAGGAACTCATGGCCCGTACGGTCGATCTCGTGGCCGATCTCGGCGAGGGATTCGGTGCCTACACCATGGGCGATGACGAGGCGCTCCTCGAGGTGCTGACCTCGGCCAATATCGCGTGCGGTTTCCACGCGGGCGACCCGCGGATCATGGACGCCACCGTTCGCCACTGCGTACGGCGCGGCGTCGCCGTCGGCGCGCACCCCGGCTTTCCCGATCTCGTCGGGTTCGGCCGCCGCGCGATGGACCTGACGCCGGACGAGGTCCGCACCGACGTGCTCTACCAGGTCGGCGCGCTGCAGGCGTTCGCCGCCGCGCACGGCACCCGCGTACAGCACGTGGCCCCGCACGGCCGGCTCGGCAACCTGGTCGCGGTCCGCCCGGACTACGCGGCCGCGGTGACCGACGCCGTCGCCTCCCTCGACCCCTCGCTGATCGTGCTCGCCCAGGACGGCGAACTCGCCGACGCGGCACGCGCGCGTGGCCTGCGCGTCGGCATCGTCGGGATCGCCGACCGGGCCTACCGCGACGACGGCACGCTGGTGCCGAGGAGCGAGCCCGGTGCCGTCATCCACGACGAGACGGAGATCGCCGAACGCACCGTCCGGATGGTCACCGAAGGCGTCGTCCGCAGCGTCGGCGGCCGTGACCTGCCCGTCCGCTGCGACACCGTGCTCCTGCACGGCGACACCCCGGGATCCGTCGCCCTCGCGCACCGCATCCGGGACGAACTCCTCGCCGCCGACATCAAGATCACGGCACTCGCCGACGTACTGGACGGCCGCGATGACTGAACCGGACGGCGGCGTCGTGATCGTCGACTGCGGTGACTCGGCCGTCGTGGCCCGGGCAGTGCGCGGCGACGCGCAGCGCGACTGGCGGCTCGTGCACGCCCTCGCCGACGCCTTCGACGCCGTACGGCCGGACGGGGTGCACGGGATCGTGCCCACGTACGACGCGCTCCTCGTCGAGTTCGACTGTGCGGGCACCGATCACGAGACGGTACGGCGAGTGCTGCGGCGCGAGGCCGACCGGCTCGGCGAGCGGCCCGAACAGGCCGTTGCGGCAAGGCGGTTCGTGGTTCCCGTGGTCTACGGGGGAGAGCACGGGCCCGACCTGCCCGTCGTGGCCCAGCAGTTGGGGCTCACCGAGCAGCAGGTCGTGGAGCTGCACTCCGGTGCCGACCTGACCGTCCGCTGCCTCGGCGCGCCGGCCGGCGCCCCGATGATGGACGGCCCGGCGTTTCCGAACCCCGTTCCCCGACTGGCCTCGCCACGGACACGCGTCGTGCCCGGGTCGGTCGCGGTGGCCGGCCGGCAGGCGGTCATCTGCCCGATGCCGTCGCCCGGCGGCTGGCCGCTCCTGGGCCGCACGCCGCTGTCCGTGCTCGACCTCGACGCCGATCCGCTCACCCCCTACCGCCCCGGCGACACCTTCCGCTTCCGGCCGATCAGCGCCGACGAGTGGGACGACCACGCCGGACTGCCCCTGGCGGCGGCCCATGGCTGACACCCTCACCGTCCACCGGGCCGGACTCGCCACCGTGCAGGACCTCGGCCGCTTCGGACGCTCGCGCTACGGCCTCCCCGTCAACGGCGCGCTCGACCAGCACTCGGCCCGCGTGGCCAACGTGCTGTGCGGCAACGACGAGAGCGCACCGCTGATCGAGATCACCGCAACGGACTTCGGCTGCACCCCCTCGACCGATGTGCTCGTCGCCGTGACCGGCGCGCCCGCGGACCTGACCGTCGACGGTGTCGCGCGTCCCCAGTGGGAGCCCGTCTCCGTCCGCCGCGGCCAGACGATCCGTGTCACCGGCATCCGGCTCGGCATCCGCGTCTATCTGGCGGTGCTCGGTTCCGTCAACGCCCCTATGCTGCAAGGAAGTTGCGCCCCCGACACCATCCTCGGCTTCGGCCGCACCCTGCGCGACGGCGACGAAGTCGGCCTGCGCACCCCCTGCCCGCCCCTCGACCACCCGCACTTCCGCATCCCGCTGTTCCGCCTGAAGGCACCCGTGCCGCGCTTCCACACCACGTGGACGATCGACGTCACGGACGGCCCCGACCGCGCCGAGTTCGGCGACACCGCCGAACGGCTCTTCCGGTCGCCGTACACCGTGAGCCCGCAGAGCAACCACATCGGGCTGCGCCTCGGCGGCGACGTACCGCGCCGGGTCGTGACCGGCGAGGTCCTCTCGCGCGGCGTCCCCGTCGGGGCCGTGGAAGTCCCCACCGGAGACGAACTGCTCGTCCTGCACCGCGGCCGCGGTGTCACCGCCGGCTACCCCGTCCTCGCGGTCGTCACCGCCACCGGCCTGTCCGCACTGGGACAGGCGAGACCCGGCCAGTCCCTCCGCTTCCGGCGCCGCACCATCGCCGAGGCGGTCACCGCCCACCGGGCCGAGCGCCACGCCGTCGACGCCCTCAAGGCACGCGTCCGCACGGTCTTCCAGGCCCTGCGCATCCCCGTCCCCCCAAGCCCCTGACCGGGCCCGACAACCGACACCCGCACCGAGCCGTGAGCACCACCTCCCCGTCCCACCTCCAGACAGGAGACGCCATGAGTACCGTGGCCGCCGCTCAGCCGGTACCCAACACAGTCGACCCGAGAACGGCGAGGAAAGTCACCCTCGCCGGCTGCGTCGGCATCTTCGCCGAGCTCTACGACAACGGCATCTTCGGCTTCATGGCCGGCACGCTCGCCGCGGTCTTCTTCCCCGGCTCGGACAACGCGACCGCCGTCCAGTTCGTCTTCATCGGCTACGCCGTCTCGTTCTTCTTCCGCCCGCTCGGCGGCATCATCTGCGGCCACCTCGGCGACCGCATCGGCCGCCAGCGCATGCTCGTCTTCGTCATCATGCTGATCAGTGTCGCGACCGCGGCCATCGGCCTCCTGCCCTCGCACGCCAGCATCGGCGTCGCGGCGCCGGTCCTGCTGATCCTGCTGCGTGTCGCGCAGGGCTTCTCTGTCGGCGGCGAGGCCTCCGGCGCGATGAGCTTCCTCGCCGAACACGCCCCCGAGGGCAAGCGCGGCCTGTACACCAGCTACGCCCAGATCGCCTCGTTCCTCTCCCTGCTCACCGGCACGCTGATCGCCGCCGCCATGACCAGCGGCCTCGGCGCGGACAGCATGGAGGCCTGGGGCTGGCGCATCCCGTTCCTGCTCGCCATCCCGCTCGGCATCACCGGCATCTACATCCGCAAGCGGATCAGTGACACCCCCAACTTCACCCGTCTGCAAGAAGGCGGCGGCCTCTCGAAGAACCCCCTCAAGGAGGCCTTCTCCTCCGCCGAACACCGCCGCGCGATGCTGCTCGCCCTGTTCATCCCGCTGATGAACGGCTCCGGCTACTACGTCCTGTTCAGCTACATGCCGACCTTCATGAACACCGAGCTGCACTTCAGCAAGGTGCAGGGCCTGCTCGTGACAGCGACCAGCCTGGTGGCGATCTCGATCGCGATCCCGTACATGGGCCGTCTGTCCGACCGGATCGGCCGCAAGAAGGTCCTCGCGGGCGCCGCAATCGCCATGGCCGCAGCGGGAGTTCCCTGTTACCTGCTCATAGGCACCGGCAGCGTCCCCCTCGCCATCCTCGGCGCCTGCATCATGGCGGTCATCTTCGCCGGCCACACCGGCGTCATCCACATCCTGCTCGTCGAGCTCTTCCCCACCCGCGTCCGCTACTCCGCCTACGGCCTGGGCTACAACGTCTCCGCCGCCCTCTTCGGCGGCACGGCACCCCTGCTGATGACGTACCTGATCGACAAGACCGGCAACACCAACATGCCCGCCTTCTACGCCGTCGTCACCGCCCTCGGCACTCTGCTCGCCGTGTCCCGGGTGCAGGACAGGGCCCATCTGCCGCTGCGCGACGCATAACCACCCCCTCAACCCGCTAGGAGACACACTCCCATGCCCTTTTCCGACTACAGGACTGCCCTGGTCACCGGTGCCTCCACCGGAATCGGAGCGGTGGTCGTCGAACGGCTCGCCAAACAAGGGCTCCAGGTCCACGCCATCGCCCGTAGCGCCGAGCGGCTCGACGACCTCGCCCGGCGTACGGGCTGCACCCCGCACGCCGTCGACATCACCGACACCGCGGCCCTGACCGAGACCGTGCGTGGCCTCGAGATCGACGTCCTCGTCAACAACGCCGGGGTCTCCCGCACCGGAAACATCCTCACCGCCGACGAGTTCGCCGTCGACGAGCAGATCGCCGTCAACCTCCAGGCCGTACTGCATCTCGTACGGCTGCTCATGCCCGGGATGGCCGAACGCGACCGCGGCCACATCGTCAACATCAGCTCGATCGCCGGGGTTTACAACTTCGGCGGCAACACGATCTACCACGCCACCAAGGCGGCCGTGCACACCCTCTCCCGCCAGCTGCGCGTCGACGGATACGGCCGGCGCATCCGGGTCACCGAGATCTGCCCGGGCCGGGTGGAGACGGAGATCTTCGGCCGCCTGCTCGGCGACATGGAAGAGGCCCGGCGCCAGTTCTACGACGGCTACGAGTCCCTCAAGCCCGAGGACATCGCCGACGCCATCGAGTTCGCGGTCGGGTCGCCGCGCCACGTGAACATCGGGCACGTGGAGATCCTGCCGACCTTCCAGGTGCCCGGGGGCCTCAACTTCGAGAGGCGGAACGACCGATGACGACCGCTCAGCGCGTACGGCGCATCAAGCCGTCCCCGAGCACGGCGGCCGCCCAGCGCGTCCGCGAACTCAAGGCCGAGGGGCTCCGGATCCTCGACCTCACCGTGGGCGAGCCCGACTTCGACACTCCGGACCATGTGAAGGCAGCCGCCATCGAGGCGATCCGGCAGGGCGAAACCAAGTACACCCCGGTCAACGGCACCCCCCAACTCCGGGACGCCATACGGCAGAAGATCGAGGAACGGCACGGACTCGACTACCCGGCCGACCGGATCGCGGTCGGCGGGGGAGCGAAGCAGGTCATCTTCCTCGCGCTGATGGCCACCCTGGACACGGGCGACGAGGTGATCGTCCCGGCGCCGTACTGGGTGTCGTACCCGGACATGGTCCTCGCCAACGACGGCACCCCGGTCGTTGTCGACTGCCCGGAGCGGGACGGCTTCAAGCTCACCCCCCAGCGCCTCGAACCGGCGATCACCGACCGCACCCGCTGGCTGATCCTCAACGCCCCGAGCAACCCGACCGGCGCCGCCTACACCACCACCGAACTCAAGGCACTGGCCGAGGTGTTGCTCGCCCACCCGCACGTCCAGGTTCTCACGGACGAGATCTACGACGAGATCTGGTACGAGCCCGGCGAGGTCCCGAGCCTCGCCGCCGTCGAACCCCGGCTGACCGACCGGGTGTTCCTCACCAACGGCGTCTCCAAGTCGTACGCCATGACGGGCTGGCGCATCGGCTACGGTGCCGGGCCCGCCGAACTGGTCGCCGCCGTCAACGCCCTGCAGTCGCAGATCTCCTCCTGCCCGTCCTCGATCAGCCAGGCAGCGGCCGCCGCCGCGCTCACCGGCGACCAGACCTTCGTACGCGAATGCGTGGCCGTCTACCGCGGGCGCCGCGACCTCACGGTGAAGCTCGTCGACGACATCCCCGGCCTGTCCTGCACGCCGCCCAGCGGCGGCTTCTACGCCTTCGTCAACTGCACCGGCGTACAAGGAAAACGGACACCGGCGGGCGAGGAGATCCGCTCCGACGAGGACTTCGCCCGGTACCTGCTGGAGTCGCAGCAGGTGGCGGTCATCCACGGTGCGGCTTATGGCTCGCCGGGCTACTTCCGCATCTCCTTCGCCACCTCGACCGACGTCCTGACCGAAGCCTGCGAGCGCATCGCCCGCGCCTGTGCCGACCTGTCCTGACGCCTGCCCGTCCTCAAGGAGCGAAATGATCCGCGTCAACACCAAGTTCGACCGCCCGGACCCGGCCCTGGTCGAGCAGCTGGGCAAGTACTCCGCCGCCACGATCCACGAGGCACAGGGCCGACTGGGTGCCCTCGACTCGACGATCAAGCCCGTCGACCCGTCGATGTCCCTCTGCGGTCCCGCCTTCACCGTGCGCTGCGCTCCCCGCGACAACATCATGCTGCAGGTCGCCATCGCCCACGCACAGCCCGGAGACGTCGTCGTGGTCTCCGCCGGCGAGTACGCGGAGGCCGGTTCCTTCGGCGACGTCCTCGCCAACGCCTGTGTGGCCAAGGGACTCGGCGGCCTCGTCACCGACACCGGTGTCCGCGACACCCAGGAACTGCGCGAACTCGGCTTCCCCGTCTTCTCGTTCAGCGTCTGCATGAAGGGCACCGTCAAGGAGACCGTCGGGCCGATGGCCGAACCGGTGCTGATCGGCGGCGAGATCGTCAACCCGGGCGACGTGGTCCGCGCGGACGCCGACGGTGTGGTGGTGGTACGGCGCGACGACGTGGCCGACGTCATCCGCAAGTCGCAGGCGCGGGTCGAGGCCGAGGACGCCTACATCGCCGCCTACCGCTCCGGGAAGAGCGTCATCGAGGTCAGCAACCTCGCGGCGGTGCTGGAGGCGAAGGGGCTCGTCATCGAGGCGTGAGCCGCAAGCGGTCACTCGGTCGGCGAGCCGACCCGGGCCGCAGGACCCGGCCGTACCGTGACCTCGTACGGCGAAAGGGCGTCGTGTTCCTCGGAGCACTCGACCACGACCCGCACCGGGGCGCCGCAGTCTCGGTGCCGGATCTCGATGACCGGGCCCTCGGGATCCGCCACGTACGTCTCGCCCCACTGCCGCAGCGCCACGAGGACGGGCCACAGATCGCGGCCCTTGGGGGTCAGGCGGTACTCGTGCCGGGTCCGGCTGCCTCGCTCCTGGTAGGGGACGGTCGACAGGATCCCGGCCGCGACCAGCTTGCGCAGCCGGTCGGAGAGGACCGCCTCGGAGAGCCCCACATGGCGGCGGAAGTCGTCGAAGCGGCGCACCCCGTTGAAGGCGTCGCGCAGGAGCAGCAGCGTCCACTTCTCGCCGACCACGTCGAGGGTGCGCCGGACCGTGCAGTTCTCGGTGCTCATCTCGAGCCACTTCATGCCGCCATGGTAGGGCACCTGGCTTTGACATTGACAGTCAGCGAGACGGAGAGCTAGCTTCGAGAAACAAAGTCAGACGGTCAGGGAGGAAGCGCGGCCGCATGGAACGCTCTCGTACGTACGACTGGAACGACCCCGCGATCTCGGCGGCCGCCGTCGGGCAGGGCTCCGGCCTGCACTTTCTCCGCGAGATCCTGGCCGGGCGGCTGCCCGCGCCGCCGATCGCCGCCACGCTGGGCATGGACCTGGAAGAGGTGGACCACGGACACGCGGTGTTCTCGCTCGTGCCGGGCGAGGAGCACTACAACCCCATCGGCAGCGTCCACGGCGGCGTCTACGCCACCATGCTCGACTCGGCGGCCGGCTGCGCCGTCCAGTCCACCCTGCCGCAGGCCGTGGCCTACACGACGCTCGACCTGACGGTGAAGCTCCTGCGCCCGATCACGTCCGACACGGGCAAGGTCCGCGCCGTCGGCCGGGTCATCAGCAGCGGACGGCGCACGGCACTCGCCGAGGCGCAGCTCCTCGACCCGGCCGACCGCCTTCTCGCCCACGCCACGAGCAGCTGCATGCTGTTCCCGGCACCGACGGCCTGAGCGTCAACTCCCGGCTCTCGCAGTCCTGTCGGAGCTCATTCCTGCCGAAACTCAGTCCTGTTGCTGCTGCCGGTCGTCCATGCCCGCCATCAGCGCCTGGTGGCTGCGGCGGACGTGCTCGCGCATCACGCGCTCCGCGCCGTCGCCGTCCTTGGCGAGGATCAGGTCGAGCACGCGGTGGTGCTCCTGGTCGGACTCGCTGAGACGGCCCGGCTGGGCGAGGGACGTACGGACCAGGCGCGCGTACGCCAGCTGGTTCATGAGCGTGCGGTAGTGCGCCTCGAGCTTGGTGTTGTCCGCTCCGGCGACGATCAAGTCGTGGAATTCATGGACCAGTTGGGCGTACCGCTCGGCGTCGCCCATTTGTACGGCCTCGTCGGCCTCGCGCATGTTGTCGGCCAGACGCTCCACCTCGGGAACGTTGCCCCGGAACGCCAGCATCCGGGCCGCCGCGCCCTCCAGCAGTTCCTTCATCTGGAACAGCTCGGTGATCTCCCGCCGCGACGGCACGGCGACGAAGGTGCCGACCCTCGGCCGCACCTCCACCAGACCCTCGATCTGCAACTGCTTCAGGGCCTCGCGGATGGGGGTGCGGCTGACGCCGAACGTCTCCGACAGTGCCATCTCGGACAGGCTGGAACGCGGCGGCAGCTCGCCACTGATGATCATCTGGCGCAGCTCTTCGGCGACCCTGGCCTGCATGCTGGTCTGCTGCAGCGGCTTCCGTGCTCGTCCCGTGGGTTCTTGCATGGTACGTGAACGTAATGTGCGGGCCGGTCCGACGTCAACTGCCACAGCTGCCGGACCCTGCCATGCAACGCAGCTCATGACCGCAGGATGAACGGGTCGCCGACCGGTTCCTCGTTCGCGTTGATCCACACGCTCTTCAGCCGTGTGTACTCACGGATGACCTCGGTGCCGTGCTCGATGCCCGCGCCGCTGTTGCGGAAGCCCGAGCGCGGCGACATCGGCGACATCGACCGGTACGTGTTCGCCCACACCGTGCCCGCCTCGAGGCGGGACGCCATGCGGTGGACCCGGTTGACGTCACGGGTCCACACGCCCGCGGCCAGGCCGTACGCCGAGTCGTTGGCGATGGCGAGGGCCTCCTCCTCGGAGGCGAACGGCATGACCGTGGCGACCGGCCCGAAGATCTCCTCCTGGCAGATGCGCATGGAGTTGTCCGTGCCGGTGAAGACCGTGGGGGAGTAGAAGAAGCCGTCGAGGCCGGTGTCCGGGCGGGCGCCGCCCACCACCACCTTGCCGCCCTCGGCCAGCCCCAGCTCCACGTAGGACTCGACCTTCGTCAGCTGGTCGGCCAGGGCGAGCGGGCCCAGCTCGGTGGTGTCCTCCAGCGGGTCCCCGATACGGATGGTCGCGGCGCGGGTGGTCACTCGCTCGAGGACCTCGTCGTAGACGTCCTGGTGGACGAGGACCCGGCTGCCCGCCACGCAGGTCTGGCCCGCGGCCGCGAAAATCCCGGCGATCACGCCCATGGAGGCCGAGGCGAGGTCGGCGTCCGGGAAGATGATGTTCGGGGACTTCCCGCCGAGTTCGAGGGTGCAGCGCACGAAACGGTCGGCGCAGGTGCGGGCGATACGGCGGCCGGTCTCGGTGGAGCCGGTGAAGGTCACCTTGGCCACGTCGGGGTGCTCGGTGAGGGGCGCTCCCGCGGTGGAGCCGAAGCCGGTGACGACGTTGACCACGCCGGGTGGGAAGCCGGCCTTCTCGAAGAGGGGGGCCAGGGCCAGGAGGGAGGCGGAGGTGTGTTCGGACGGTTTGACGACGACGGTGTTGCCTGCGGCGAGGGCGGGGGCGAGTTTGGTGGCCGTGAGGAGGAGGGGAGAGTTCCAGGGGGTGATCGCGCCCACCACGCCCACCGGTTCGCGCAGGGTGTAGTTGAGGAGGTCGCGGCTCGCGCCCGGGATGACCTCGCCGTGGATCTTGTCGGCGAGGCCGGCGTAGTAGTGGAAGTACTCGGGGAGGCCCGCGAGTTGGGCCCGCATCTCGCGCAGGAGTTTGCCGTTGTCGAGGGTTTCCGTGCGGGCGAGTTCTTCCGCGTGTTCGCCGATCAGGTCTGCGAGGTTGCGCAGGAGACGGCCGCGTTTGGTTTGGCTGAGGTCGCGCCAGCCGGGGTCCTCGAAGGCGGTGCGGGCTGCTGATACGGCGCGGTTGATGTCTTCGGCGGTACCGTTTGCCGCCTCGTACCAGGGCTGGGCTGTGGTTGGGTTGATGCTTTCGAAATACTCGCCGGAAGCGGGGGCGGTCCATTCGCCGGCGATGTAGTGCTGGTGGCGGGGGAGGGGGGTCATGACGGTTGCTCCTCGGCTGCGGGTTGTTTGTGGTTGCTCGCGCAGTTCCTCGCGCCCCTAACGGGGCGTTGCAATCGCCCCTGCATGAAGAAGCACCGCCCTCGCCAGTTCCTCCGGGCGTTCCAGCGGGAGCAGGTGGCGGGTGTCGGGCACGATCAGGGCGCGAGCGCCGGGGATTCGCTCGGCCAGCAAGTGGGACATCGCCGGGGTGGAACCCGGGTCGTCCGCCCCCGTCACCGCCAGTGTCGGAGCCTTGATCTGCGGGAGGTCGGGCCACAGGTCCTCGTCGGCCGTGGCGAAGACGTCGTAGCAGGCCAGATAGGACGTACGGTCGTTGTCCAGCAGGGTGGTGAGGGCCGACCACGCCAGCTCCGGTTCCCGTGCCCGCCATTCCGGCGAGAACCACCGCTCCACCGCCGCGTGTGCCGAGGCCGCGAAGTCCTCCTCGGCCCGCTCCCGTCGCCGTAGCACCGATGCCCGCTCCTCCCGCGATCGCCCGGCGACCGAGCTGACCAGAGTGAGCGAGGCAGTCAACTCGGGCTGTTCGACTGCGAGTTGCTGTGCGACCAGCGCACCCAGTGAGAAGCCCACCATGTGAGTCGGGCCCTCCAGCAGCGCTGCCACGTCCGCGGCCAGCTCCCGCAGGGACACCCCGGGCGCCGCGGCCGGTGAGGCACCGTGGCCGCGCAGGTCGACCAGGGTCACGCGGTGCCTGGCCGTCAGCGCGGGCAGGCAGCGGGCCCACATGGTCCGGTCCAGGCCCACGCCGTGCAGCAGCACCAGACCCGGACCGTCCCCGTGGGTCTCGTGACGCAGGGCGGCCGGCACGCTCACTGCTCCGTCGACAACGGCGCCAACCGGGCCTGCGGCCGCCCCTGCGCCGCCGCCGCGAGGCCGATCACGATCTCGTCCGAACGAGGCCCGTCCGGAACGCGGGCCTCGACCGTCTGGTGGTGGGAGCGGACGGTCGCGTCGGTGATGTGCTTGAGCGGGATGTCGAAGACCGTCCCGGCCGCTGCCCGCTTCTCGACCGCCGGGAGCAGGGTGGTGGCGTCGGCCGCCTTGCGGAAGTGGTCGCCGAACTTCAGGGTGTGGATCAGTGCCGAGCCGTGCTCGATCTCGCCGTCCAGGCCGACGATCGCCGCCTTGCCGTACGCCTCCACCGGCACCCCGAGCGCCTCCACCACCCGCGGTGCCAGCAACTCGCCCAGTTTCGGGGCGATTTCGTCGATGCCGGGGAGCAGGTCGTCGACGAAGCCCTGGCCCGCCCACGGGTTCTCGATCACGGCGAGGACCACGGCCGTACGCGCGGGCGGGTCGACCGGGCGGCCGCCCTCCGTGTGGATGTCCTCCGTGAAGGTGATGATCTTGCGGACGTTCATCGGGCGCTCTCCAGCTTCTCCAGGTCGGCGAGTCGGACGGCGGGGTCCGTACGGCGGTCTCCGATACGGGCGTTGGGTCGGGGGCCGGACGCGGCGGCGGCGACCACGACCAGCTCGTCGGGGCGGGGTGCGTCGGGGATGCGGATCTGGACGGTCTGGTAGTGGGAGCGGGTCGCCGCCGCCGTCTTGTGCCACACCGGGACGGTGAGCGGCTCGCCCGCCGGCAGGCGGTCGTCGCTGAAGACGATGATCGACGTGCCCTCGGTCAACTCCCGCAAGACGTTGCCGAAGTACGGGGTGTGGATCAGCGCGCCGCCGTGCTCGATCTCGCCGTTCAGGCCCACCACCGCTGCCTTGCCGAAGGCCTCCACCCGGTCTGCGCCGCCGAGCGTCTCGATCAGCCTGCCGGTGAGGAGCTGCGCCAACTCCGGGGCCACCGCCTCCACTTCGGGCTGCAGGTCGGCCACGAAGCCGCGCCCCGCCCACGGGTTGCGGATGACCGCGGCTACCGCGACCCGTCGTACCGGAGTCGCCACCGGGCGGCCGAGCTCCAGCAGCACCTCGTCGACGACGGTCACGACCTTCCGGATGTCGCAGGAGGCGCGGCTCATGCGGTGAACTCCGGCATGACCTTCTCCGCGAACAGCTCCAGGCTGCGCATCGCCCTGCGGTGCTCCAGGCCCGGGTGCGTGGTCCACAGCAGCAGGTGCTCCAGGCCGACCTCGTCGCGCAGTTCGGCCACCTTCTCGGCGACGTACTCGGGCGTGCCGACCAGCAGGTTCCTGTCCTGGAGGAAGTCGAAGGACAGCTCGTGCGCGTCCGTGAGCTCCTCGCCCGCCTCCATGAGGTTGCTCAGGCCCCGCCAGTGCATGATCCAGCGGTACGTCGTCATCAGCGCCTCCTCGAAGTCGGCGCGGGCCTGCTCCATGGTGTCGGCGACGTACACGTCCCGGACCAGGCCGATGCCCTCGCCGAGCGCGTACTCGCGGCCGGAGGCCTGGCTCGCCGTGGAGCGGTACAGCTCGAAGCGGTCCTTCAGGGCGGAGACCGGCGGGAGCCAGAACATGCCCTGTACGCCGTCCGCTGCCGCCGCCCGGATCGAGCGCGGGCTGTCGATCACCTGCCACAGCGGCGGGTGCGGGCGCTGCAGCGGGAATGGCGTGACCTGCATCTTCGTAATGACGCCGTCGGTGGTGTAGTCGTCCGTGCCGGGGGAGAGCGGGTGGTTCCACTGCACGCCGGGGGCCGGAAACTCGTGGAAGCGGCCCTTGTGGGAGAAGAACTCGCCGCTCCACGCCTTGCGCAGGATCTCCACCGTCTCGTCGTACAGCGCGCGGTTCTGCTCCTGGTCGCGCGGGTCGGCGAGGGCGTTGAGGTTGAGTGCCTCGCGGCCGTACAGACCGCGGCCGAGGCCGACCTCGACGCGTCCGCCGGAGAGCTGGTCGAGCATCGCGATGTCCTCGGCGAGCCGCAGCGGATGCCAGAACGTGGCGATGGACGCCGCCTGGCCGATGCGGATGCGTGAGGTGCGGGCGGCGATGTCGGCGCCCATGAGGACCGGGTTCGGGGTGATCTCGATCGCCTCGTGCCCGAAGTGGTGCTCGGTGTACCAGGTGGACCAGAACCCGGCCTGTTCCGCGGCGATCGCGAACTCCCGGGCCTCGTCCATGACTTGGGCGTACTCGCCGAGCCGGCCGGGCGCTCCGAGGTTGTGGAATATCGAGAACCGCATCCCGTGACCTTCCCTCTCTCGCTGTGCCATGGCAGTGAGGCTAGGAGTCCGGATCGGGGCCGTCAAGGGTTAACCACTCCGAAACAAGTCTGACCTGTGTATTTGATCGCCACCTCGGTAATCACCAGGCTTTTCTGACTGAGGTGTTGACACCGGTCCACCCCCTCCCTACGGTCCTCTGCCATACAAGAGCTGACTGAGGGACCCACCATGACCCACACTCTTGACCGCACGGCCGCGGCCGACCGCACCTCCCGGATCCGCTCCGCCTGGCGGGCCGCCTGGGACCAGGGGCACGTCGAGGCCCTGGACGACCTGCTCAGTCCCAGCTATGTCCGCCGGCGAGGGCCCGCGTCCGTCGCCCAGGACCGCGACCAGCTCAAGGACTCGATCCTGGCCATGCGCGAGGCCTTCCCCGACCTGCGCACGGAGATCGAGGACATCGTCGAGGACGGCGAGCGGCTGGCGATCCGCTGGCGCAGCACCGGCCGGCACACCGGCGCCTTCCTCGGGGTGCCGCCCACCGGGAAACCCGTCGAGGTGTCCGGTGCGACCTTCGCCCGCTTCGACGGGCCGTCGGTCGCCGAGGAGTGGGTGACCTTCGACTCCCGGCAGCTCCTGGAGGCGCTCGGGATCATCACCACCGGTCATCGGGCTGCGGTCGACGCCGACCTGGTGCGCGGGGTGCACCGCAAGTTCATCACCGGCGTCACCGTGGTCACCACGGACGACGACGGCACACCGCGCGGCCTCGCGGTCAACGCCTTCTCCAGCATCTCGCTCGACCCGCCGATGGTCCTGGTCTGCGTGCAGCACAGCTCCTCCACCCATCCCGCGCTGCACCGGGCGAGCCACCTCGGCATCAGCATCCTGGCCGCCGACCAGCTCGACGTGGCCAAGGTCTTCGCCTCGAAGGGCGACGACAAGTTCGCGCAGGTCAGCTGGGCGCCGGGGGCCTTCGGCGCCCCGCTGATCGACGGCTCCTGCGCGCAGCTGGAGGTCGAGATCGGCGAGCGGCTCGAAGCCGGCAGCCACACCGTGTTCACCGGCCGGGTGGTCTCCGCCCGCCACGACGACCTCGCCCCGCTGGTCTACAGCGGCGGCGGCTTCTTCGACATCTCGCACACCGCGCCGTTGCCGTGGTGACCCTCCTCCTCCCCGGGAGCACCGCATGACAGAAGGAACACCGGCGCCGGTCTACGGCAGCGCGGTCACCAAGGTCGAGCCCTTCGGTGTCGACCACATCCCCGACAACGAGCGTCACGGCAGGCCCAGTTCGCAGTTCTTCGTCTGGTTCGCGGCCGGCCTCAACTTCCCGATCATCCTGCTCGGCTTCAGCGCGGCCTGGTTCGGGCTGAGCTTCTCCGCCGCCGTCACCGCCATCGTCATCGGGGCCGCGCTGGGCTCGCTGCTGATGGCCGTGATGTCCCGGATGGGCGTACGGCTGGGTGTGCCGCAGCAGATCCAGGCCCGCGGCCCGCTCGGCTTCTTCGGCAACTTCCTGCCCGTGGCCTATATCAACGTCTTCGCAGGCGTCGGCTGGGCGGCGGTCACGGTCATCCTGGGCGGCAAGGCGTTCGCCGAGCTGACCCATCTGCCGTTCTGGCTGTGCGCCGGGGTGCTCACGGCGGTCGAGCTGGTGGTGTCGATCTACGGCTACAACATGATCAACTACCTCCAGAAAGTGCTGACCTACGTCCTCACCCCGCTGTTCCTGCTGATCACGGTGGTCGCGGTGGTGCGCGGCGGCAGCCTCTTCCACGCCGACCCGAAGGCGTCCGGATACATCGGCTCCACCGGCGGCTGGGTCACCTTCGGCGGCTGGTTCCTGTCCTTCCTGGTGGCCTGGGCGCCCTTCGCCTCGGACTACTCCCGTTATCTGCCGGACACCCCCGAGGTCGTCACCCGGACCGCCTGGTACACCGGCCTCGGCAACTTCGTCACCATCTGCTGGCTGGGCATCCTCGGCGTCGTCGTCGGCGGCAGCGCGACCAGCTCCGACTCGATCACCGCCCTGCACGAACTGGCCGGCCCGTTCGCGGTCCCCGCCCTGCTCGCCGTCGGCCTGTCCGCCCTCGCGCAGAACTTCCTCAACGTCTACGGCGGCGCGATCTCCGTCCAGACGCTGAAGATCCCGGTCAGCCGCTCCCAGGCGGTCACCGTCATCTGTCTGCTCGCCTACGCGATCAGCCTGTGGGGCGCGTCGGGCACGGAGGACAAGTTCAAGGTGTTCCTCAACCTGACCGCGTACTTCATCGCCCCCTTCGCGGCCGTGCTGCTGCTCGACTTCTACCTCGGCGGCCGCTCCGACCCGTCCCGCATCGCCGAGCTCTACGACCGGCGCCGGGTGCTGGACTGGGGCTTCGTCGCCTGGGCCGGGGGCGTCGCCGCGTCGGTGCCGTTCTGGCAGTCGAGCTTCTACACCGGGCCCTTCTCGAAGGCCTTCCCCGGCGCGGGCGACCTGAGCATGTTCGTGGCGGCGGGCGCCGGCGTGGTGCTCTATCTGCTGACCCACCGGCTCAAGCCGCTGTGGGTGCGGGGCCCCTCCGGGGGTTCCGCCGAGCTGACGTCCGGAAAGCCGTCCGCCGTCGCCTCCTGACGTTAAGTCAGGGCCGGGTTCTGCCTCTTCGGGGCGGTGCCCGGCCCTTCGGCTTACCGGGACCTTCCCTGGTGGAAATCCCCCCGTAACGCCGAGAGTGTCTACTCATAGGCAACAATGATTCATGACAGTAGACATCCAAGGAGGGGCCCATGGTGACCGCCCCCGATCTCGCGGAACTCGTCCGCACCGACGGCATCGAGTTCGTGCTCGCCGTCTTCGTCGACCTGACCGGTAAGCCGTGCGCCAAGCTCGTCCCGGCCCAGGCCGTCGAGGAACTCCGCGACGAGGGCGTCGGGTTCGCCGGATACGCGGCCGGCGCGCTCGGCCAGCAGCCCAGCGACCCGGACGTCATCGCCCGGCCGGACGCCCGCTCGTACACGCCCGTCCCGTTCATCAAGCCGGGCCTCGCCCTCGTCCACTGCGACCCGTACGTGGAGGGTGAACCCTGGCCGTACGCCCCGCGCGTCATCCTCCGCAGCCTGCTGGAGCGGGCCGCGGCCCAGGGGCTGTCGATGTCCGTCGGCGCCGAGGTCGAGTACTTCCTCGTCAACCGGGACGAGCACGGCGTGCTCAGCGTCGCCGACGCCAGGGACACCGCGGCCCAACCCTGTTACGACGCGCGCGGGTTGACCCGGATGTACGACCACCTCACCGCGGTCTCCGGCGCCATGAACCACCTCGGCTGGGGCAACTACGCCAACGACCACGAGGACGGCAACGGCCAGTTCGAGCAGAACTTCAAGCACGCCGACGCCCTCACCACCGCCGACCGGGTCATCACCATGCGGTACCTGGTGTCCGTGCTGGCCGAACAACGGGGCATGACGGCGACGTTCATGCCGAAGCCGTTCACCGACCGCACCGGCACGGGCATGCATCTGCACATGTCCCTGTGGCGGGGCGAGGACCCGACGTTCCCCGCCGCCACCGACGAGCGCGGACTCGGCCTGTCCCCGCTCGCCTACTCCTTCGTCGCCGGGATCGTCGAGCATGCCCGGGCGCTGCAGGCCGTCATCGCGCCGACGGTCAACTCCTACAAGCGCACCGGCGCGGTCTCCACCCGCTCGGGCGCCACCTGGTCGCCGCGCGTTGCGAGTTACGGCGGCAACGACCGCACCCACTTCGTCCGCGTCCCCGACGGCAACCGCATCGAGCTGCGCGGCGGGGACGGCGCCGCCAACCCGTACCTCGCCGCTGCCGCCGCCCTCGCCGCCGGTCTCGACGGCATCGAGCGCGGCCTCGACCCGGGCGAGCCGGGCGCGGCCGGCAAGGGTCCGGAGCTCCCGCCGACCCTGCTGCACGCCGTCGAGGCGCTCCAGGCGGACGAGGTGATCAGCGGCGCGCTGGACGCGGCCGGCACCGGAGTGAGCCGGTACTTCGCCGACCTCAAGCGCGAGGAGTTCTTCGACTGGCATGCCACGGTCGGCCCGTGGGAGCTGGACCGCTATCTGACCGCGTTCTGAAGGGACTTGAGATGTGCGGAATCGTGGGGCTGCATCTGCGGGAGCCCTCACTCGAACCCAGGCTGGGCGAGTTGCTGGCCGCGATGCTGGGCCAGGTCGTCGAGCGCGGGCCGGACTCGGCGGGTGTCGCGGTCTACGGTGACCCGCGGCTGTCCCCGCCGGGACGCGCCGTCGTCTCGCTGCTCGGGGTCACACCCGCGGAAGCGGAGGCCGAGCTTCCGGGGGCGGAGGCCGTCGAGGCCGACGCCACGACGGTCGTGCACGCGGACCTCTCGGTCGCCGACCTGCTCGCAGCCGTCGCGGAAGTCCTGCCGCACGCCACGGTCATCGGCTCCGGCACCGACATGGCCGTACTCAAGGGCATCGGGAATCCTGTCGAGTTGGCGGACGCCTTCGGGCTGTCCGGGGTGACCGGCTGGCAGGGCGTGGGCCACACCCGCATGGCCACCGAGTCCGCGGTGACCCCCGAAGGCGCCCACCCCTTCTCCGTCGGTCCCGGACAGTGCCTGGTGCACAACGGCTCCTTCGCCAACCACGCCACCGTCCGCCGCGAACTGCGCGCCCAGGGTGTCGAGTTCGACAGCGAGAACGACTCCGAGGTCGGCGCCCGCTTCGTCGCCCACCAGCTGGAGCAGGGCGCCGACCTGGAGAAGGCGCTGCGGCTGCTGTGCGAGCGGTTCGACGGTTTCTACACGTTGCTGGTGTCCACCGGCGACTCCTTCGCAGTCGTCCGCGACGCCATCGCCTGCAAGCCGGCCCTGGTCGCCGAGACCGATGAGTGGGTGGCGATGGCCTCCGAGTACCGGGCGCTGGACGTCCTGCCGGGCATCGAGAACGCCCGCATCTTCGAACCCGAGCCGGAAGAGGTGTACGTATGGCGACGCTGATCGACCTGGCCGAGACCCCGGTGAGGGAGCTCAACCAGGCCCTGCACACGCCGCAGGCCACGTCCTGGCGGGTGCTCAACCCGCGCGGTGCGCACGCCGTGGCCTGCGGCATCCGCGAGGACCTTGCCGTCGACATCGAGGGGCACGTCGGCTACTACTGCGCCGGCATGAACCAGCGCGCCACGGTGACCGTCCGCGGCAACGCGGGCACCGGAGTCGCCGAGAACATGATGTCCGGCACGGTGCGTGTGCGCGGCAACGCGTCCCAGTCGGCCGGGGCCACGGCCCACGGCGGCCTTCTGGTGATCGACGGGGACGCCTCTGCCCGCTGCGGCATCTCCATGAAGGGCGTGGACATCGTCGTCGGCGGCAACGTCGGCCACATGAGCGCGTTCATGGGGCAGGCCGGGCGGTTGGTCGTCTGCGGCGACGCGGGGGACGCCCTCGGGGACTCGTTGTACGAGGCCCGCCTCTACGTCCGCGGCACGGTGAAGTCGCTCGGCGCGGACTGTGTCGAGAAGGAGATGCGCGCCGAACATCTCGCGGAACTCGCCGAGTTGCTGAAGGCGGCCGAGCGGGACGAGGACCCGGCGGACTTCCGCCGGTACGGCTCGGCCCGGGAGCTGTACCACTTCAAGGTCGACAACACGGCGTCGTACTAAGGGAGCTCGGAGAAAATGGAACCCGCATCCCACGGCCTGCGCGAGTCGGCCACCTTTGATCGTGCCACCATCCATGCCATCCAGCGCGCCGCCGAGACCGGTATCTACGACATCCGCGGCTGGGGCGCCAAGCGCAGGCTTCCGCACTTCGACGATCTGTTGCTGCTCGGCGCCTCCATGTCCCGCTATCCGCTGGAGGGTTACCGCGAGCGCTGCGACACGGATGTCGTCCTCGGCACCCGGCACGCCAGGCACCCCCTGCGGCTGGCCACTCCCGTCACCATCGCCGGCATGAGCTTCGGCGCCCTGTCCGCCCAGGCCAAGGAGGCCCTCGGCCGGGGCGCCAGTGAGGCCGGCACCTCCACCACCACCGGCGACGGCGGCATGACCCCCGAGGAGCGCGGCCACTCCAAGCACCTCGTGTACCAGTACCTGCCGTCCCGCTACGGCATGAACCCCGACGACCTGCGCGCCGCCGACGCCATCGAGGTGGTCCTCGGGCAGGGCGCCAAGCCCGGCGGCGGAGGCATGCTGCTCGGGCAGAAGATCACCGAGCGGGTCGCCGGCATGCGGACGTTGCCCGTCGGCATCGACCAGCGCAGCGCCTGCCGCCACCCCGACTGGACCGGCCCCGACGACCTCGCCATCAAGATCCTGGAGCTGCGCGAGATCACGGACTGGGAGAAGCCGATCTATGTGAAGGTCGGCGCCACCCGGACGTACTACGACGTGAAGCTCGCCGTCCACGCGGGCGCCGACGTCGTGGTCGTCGACGGCATGCAGGGCGGCACGGCCGCCACCCAGGACGTCTTCATCGAGCACGTCGGCATCCCCACCCTGGCCGCCCTGCCCCAAGCCGTGAAGGCACTGCAGGAGTTGGGCGTCCACCGCGAGGTCCAGCTGATCGTCTCCGGCGGTATCCGGGGCGGCGCCGACATGGCCAAGGCCCTCGCGCTGGGCGCGGACGCGGTCGCCATCGGCACGGCCGCGCTGATCGCGCTCGGCGACAACCACCCCAAGTACGACGCCCAGTACCGCGAACTCGGCTCCGCGGCAGGTTACTTCGACGACTACCAGGACGGCCGTGACCCGGCGGGCATCTCCACCCAGGACGAGGAACTCGCCGCCCGCCTGGACCCGGTGGAGGCCGGTCGCCGGCTCGCGAACTACCTGCGCGTGATGACCATGGAGGCCCAGACCCTCGCCCGCGCCTGCGGCAAGGCCCACCTCCTGCATCTCGAGCCCGAGGACCTGGTGGCCCTTACGATCGAGTCCGCTGCCATGGCCCGCATCCCGCTCGCTGGCACGAACTGGATCCCCGGGGAGGGTCTGTGATCGCCGTCGTAGGTGCCGGTCTGATGGGCGCGGCCACCGCCTGGCAACTCGCCCGTCGGGGCCACGAGGTCACGCTGATCGAGGCGTACGACATCGGGCACCGGCACGGCAGCTCGCACGGCAGCTCACGGATCATCCGGAGGGCGTACGCCGACCCCTTCTACGTACAGCTGACCGGGCAGGCGTACGAGCAGTGGCGGGAGCTGGAGGACGACAGCTCGACTCCCCTGCTGCGCAAGGCCGGTGGCCTCGACATGGGCGAGGACCGCGACCCGAAGGCGATCGCCGACCTCCTTGCCGCGGCCGGCGTGCCCCATGAACTCCTCGGCCCGGAAGCGGCCGCGGAGCGCTGGCCGTACATCCGCATCACGGGCCCCGTGCTGTACCACCCGGACGCGGGCGTCGTCGACGCCGACCAGACGGTCGCGGCCTGCGTACGGCGGGCGATCGAGCACGGCGCGGAGGCGATCATCGGCGCCCGCGTGACGGGCGTCGCCGTCCAGGGCACCCCCGAGAAGGTGCTCCTGCGCACCGACGACGGCCGCGAGATCACCGCCGACACGGTGGTGATCGCAGCCGGCGCCTGGCTGCCCGAGCTCGAACTGCCCTTCGCCCTACCGCAGTTGGAGGTGACCCAGCAGCAGGTCTTCCACTTCCGGCAGCGGGACCCCTCCGTCCGGTGGCCGACTCTCATCTGGGACGGCGACCTGCACCTGTACGGCCTGCCGTCGGGCAGCGACGGCGGCCCGCTGCCCGCGGTCAAGGTCGCCGAGCACGACCGCGGCACCCCGACCACCGCCCGCACCCGTAGCGGAGTGGTCGACGCGTCGTCGCGGACCCGGGTGAGCGGCTTCGTGCGCGACCGCCTGCCCGGCCTCGAGCCCGACCCGGTGGCCGAGGCGACCTGCCTCTACACCACCACCCGGGACGAGGACTTCGTCGTCGACCGGCACGGCCCGTTCGTCATCGCCTCCCCGTGCTCCGGCCACGGCGCGAAATTCGCGCCGCTCATCGGTGCGATGGCCGCCGACCTCGCCACCGGCCGAGCCGAGCCCCACCCGCGCTTCCGCCTGGACCGCTCGGCATAGGATGCGCCGGTGACCGAGCACCCCGAACCCGCAGCGGAAGCCGACGACAAGGCCCTGGAGCGCATCATCGCGGTCCGGACCCGGGAGTACCGGCAGGCGGCCGGGCTCTCCGTCGGCGAGATGGCGCAGCGGGTCGGCATCTCCAAGGCCATGCTGTCGAAGATCGAGAACGCCCAGACCGCGTGCAGCCTCACCACCCTCTCCCGGCTCGCGCGCGGTCTCGACGTCCCGGTCACCGCCCTGTTCCGTGGCATGGACGACGAACGCGAGGCGGTCTTCGTCCCCGCCGGGCACGGCGCCCGGATCGTCCGGCGAGGTACCAAGGTCGGCCACGAGTACGCCCAGCTCGGCTCGCTGCGGGGCGCCCACAAGCGGATGGACGCCCTGTTGGTCACCCTGACCGAGCAGAGCGAGGTCTTCCCGCTCTTCCAGCACGCCGGCACCGAGATCATCTACATGCTCGAAGGCGTCATGATCTACGGCCACGGCAAGTCCAGCTACACGCTGCGCCCCGGCGACGCCCTCCAGTTCGACGGCGAGGCCCCGCACGGCCCGGAGACCCTGCTCGAACTCCCCATCCGCTTCCTCACCGTGACGGCCTTCGGGGACAGCCCCCAGCACTGAAACCCGGCCTTAATCAGCCACGGAACTGTCCTGTAACGCACCTTCGGTCTACTGCGGTGAAACACCGTTTCCCTGGGTTGGACCTCTCTTCGGAGTGTGCGCATGGACACCGGAAGTACCGCTTGGATGCTCGCGAGCACGGCACTCGTCTGTCTGATGGTGCCGGGCCTCGCGCTCTTCTACGGCGGCATGGTCGCCGCCAAGAGCGTCCTGAACATGATCATGATGACGTTCGGATCCGTCGCCCTGGTCGGCTGCATCTGGGTCGTCTACGGCTTCTCGGCCTCCTTCGGCGACTCGATCGGCGGCGCCGGGATCCTCGGTGACATCACCGAGTACTTCGGCATGAGCGGCGTGATGAAGGACGACCCGAAGGCCGTCATCCCGCTCTCGATCTTCGCCGCCTTCCAGGCCCTGTTCGCGGCGCTGACCGCCGCGCTGATCTGCGGCGCGATCTCGGACCGCATCAAGTTCGGCGCCTGGATGGCCTTCACCGGCATCTGGGTGACGCTGGTCTATCTGCCGGTCGCCCACTGGGTGTTCGCCTTCGACGGCAAGGGCGTGGTCGGCGGCTGGATCGTGAACAAGCTCGGCGCCATCGACTTCGCGGGCGGTACGGCGGTCCACATCAACTCCGGCTCGGCGGCCCTCGCGGTGATCCTGGTCCTCGGCAAGCGGATCGGCTGGAAGAAGGAGGGCGGCGCGGAACGCCCGCACAACCTCCCCCTCGTGATGCTCGGCGCGGGCCTGCTCTGGTTCGGCTGGTTCGGCTTCAACGGCGGCTCCGCGCTCACCTCGTCCAACGCCGCCTCCGTCGTCGTACTGAACACCTTCACCGCGACCTGTTCCGCGATGCTCGGCTGGCTCGTCGTGGAGAAGCTGCGCGACGGTCACGCCACCAGCCTCGGCGCCGCGTCCGGCGCGATCGCCGGCCTGGTCGCCATCACCCCGTCCTGCGGTGCCGTCTCCCCGCTCGGCGCGCTCGCCCTCGGCGCGATCGGCGGCGCGGTCTGTGCCCTGGCGGTCGGCCTCAAGTACCGGCTCGGCTACGACGACTCCCTCGACGTCGTCGGCATCCACCTGGTCGGCGGCATCACCGGCACGCTGCTCGTGGGCGTGCTGGCCACCTCCGAGGCCCCCAACGGCGTGGACGGACTGCTCTACGGCGGCGGTCTCGGCCTCCTCGGCAAGCAGGCGGTGGGAGCCTTCGCCGTCCTGGCGTACTCCTTCGCCGTCACCTGGCTGATCGCCAAGGCCCTCGACAAGACCATGGGCCTCAGGGTCCGCCCCGAGGTCGAGGAGGGCGGCGTCGACGTCCACCTGCACGCCGAGAGCGCCTACGACCTCGCGCATCCGCCGGTCGCCGAACCGGAGCCGGCCGCGGTGGCCACCGCCGGATAGGGAAGTAACCCCTCCGCCGCCCACCCATTGCAGGCCCGTCCGGGACGTCCGAGTCTGGGAGCGATGCCCGGTTGGTGAGGAGGCGGCGGACGATGGTGGCTGACAGCGGCACGACGGGCGCCGAACGGCAGCGGCTCCAGGAGGCCGACGCCGGACGAGAGGCATGGCGGCGCTGGGGCCCCTACCTCAGCGAGCGTCAGTGGGGGACCGTCCGGGAGGACTACAGCCCGGACGGCGAGGCCTGGTCGTACTTCACGCACGACCAGGCACGCTCCCGCTCCTACCGCTGGGGCGAGGACGGCATCGCCGGCGTCAGCGACGACAAGCAGCGGCTCTGCTTCGCGCTCGCCCTGTGGAACGGCCACGACCCGATCCTCAAGGAGCGGATGTTCGGCCTGACCAACACCGAGGGCAATCACGGCGAGGACGTCAAGGAGTACTACTTCCACCTCGACAACACGCCCACCCACTCGTACATGAAGTACCTCTACAAGTACCCGCAGGGCGAGTTCCCCTACGCCGACCTCGTCGCCACCAACAAGGCCCGCGGCCGCCGCGACTTCGAGTACGAGCTGCTCGACACCGGCGTCTTCGACGAGGACCGCTACTTCGACGTCTTCGTCGAGTACGCCAAGCCGGGACCGGAAGACCTGCTGATCGAGATCACCGCGCACAACCGCGGCCCCGACGAGGCCTCCCTGCACCTGCTGCCGACCCTCTGGTTCCGGCACACCTGGTCCTGGGCCGGCGGCACCGCCGTCCCGAGCCTCCGCAGGACACCGAACGCCATCCGCGCCGACCACGAGGAACTCGGCCCGCGGTGGCTGTACTGGGACACCGACGCCCCCGCCCTGTTCACCGAGAACGAGACCAACAACGAGCGCATCTTCGGCAGTTCGAACAGCACGCCGTACGTCAAGGACGGCATCGACCGCCACGTCGTCCACGGCGAGACCGGTGCCGTAAACCCGGCGCAGACCGGCACCAAGGCCGCCGTCCATCACACGATCACGATCCCCGCGGGCGAGAGTGCGACCGTGCGCCTCCGTCTGACCGACACCGAACTCGCCGACCCCTGGGCCGAGTTCGCGGCCGTCATGGACATGCGCCGGACCGAGGCCGACGCCTTCTACGAGGACGTCGTCCCGGACGGCATGGGCGAGGACGAGCGCCGACTGGTGCGCCAGGCACTCGCCGGGATGCTGTGGAGCAAGCAGTACTACTACCTCGACGTGGAGCGCTGGCTCGCGGAACACGGCGTCGACCCGCTCTCCGCCGACCCGAAGGTCCGCAACAGCGCCTGGTACCACATGGTCAACGACGAGATCATGTCGATGCCGGACACCTGGGAGTACCCGTGGTTCGCGGCCTGGGACCTCGCCTTCCACACCCTCGCCCTGTCCATGGTCGACATCGGCTTCGCCAAGGGCCAGTTGGATCTGCTGCTGCGCCGCCTGTACCTGCACCCCAACGGCCAGATCCCCGCGTACGAATGGAACTTCGGCGACGTCAACCCGCCCGTGCACGCCTGGGCGGTCCTCTTCGTCTACGAACTGGAGAAGCACCGCACCGGCCGGGCCGACCGCGCCTTCCTCGAGAACGCCTTCCAGAAGCTGATCAAGAACTTCACCTGGTGGCTCAACCGCAAGGACGCCGACGGCAACAACGTCTTCCAGGGCGGCTTCCTCGGCCTCGACAACATCGGCGTCTTCGACCGCAGCGCACCCCTGCCCACCGGCGGTCAGCTCGACCAGGCCGACGGCACCGCCTGGATGGCGCTGTACTGCCAGAACCTGCTCGACATCGCCATCGAACTCGCCGTCGACAACCCGGTCTACGTCGAGCAGGCGCAGATGCTCTTCGAGCACTTCGCCTGGATCGCGGTCGCCATGAACCGCATCGGCAAGGACAACGCCAGCCTGTGGGACGAGGAGGACGGCTTCTTCTACGACGTCCTGCGGCTGCCCGACGGCAGCGCCACCCCGTTGAAGGTGCGGTCCCTGGTCGGCTTGATACCGCTGGCGGCGACCAGCGTGATCGGCGGCCGGGCCGACCAGCGCTTCCCCGAACTGGTCCAGGGAGCCCAGGAGTTCATCAGGCGGCACCCGGCCGTCGAGGCCGTCGTCCAGCAGCACGAGCTGGGCGAGGCCGACAGGAACGGCCGCTACCTCTTCGCCCTGTTCGGCGAGGACCGGCTGCGCCGCATCCTGGCCCGCATGCTCGACGAGGAGGAGTTCCTGGGCCCGCACGGCATCCGGTCCCTCTCCCGGTACCACGCCGAGCACCCGTACCACTTCGACGTCAACGGCCGGACGTACGGCGTTGGTTACCTGCCCGCGGAGTCCGACTCGGCCATGTTCGGCGGCAACTCCAACTGGCGCGGCCCGGTGTGGTTCCCGATGAACCTGCTGCTCATCCGCGCCCTGCTGAACCTGCACGGCTACCACGGCCCCGACTTCACCGTGGAGTGCCCCACCGGCTCCGGACGGCGGAAGAACCTCTACGAGGTCGCCCGCGAGATCTCCGACCGGCTCACCGCCACGTTCCTGACCGGCGAGGACGGCCACCGTCCGGTGCACGGCGCACAGCCCAAGTTCGCCAAGGACCCGCACTGGAAGGACCTGATCCTCTTCTACGAGTACTTCCACGGCGACAACGGCGCGGGCCTCGGCGCCTCCCACCAGACCGGCTGGACGGGACTGGTGGCCGCCACCGCGACCCTGTTCCACGCCATCAGCGCCGACGACTGGCACCGCGGCGGCCGCGAGTCCCTGCGACCGGTGGACGAACGGTCGGTGGACGAGCGGTTCGAAGGCGCCGGTGAGGAGGAGCCCCTGTCATGACCGTCATCCACGAGATCAACACCCTTGTCTGGCTGGGCGAGTTGGGCGCACGGTACGGGCGCCGCGTCACCCTGGGCGACGTACCCGGCGAGGTCTGGGACGAGGTCGCCCGGCCCGGCATCGACACCGTCTGGCTGATGGGCGTCTGGGAACGCAGCCCGGCCGGCCTCGCGATCGCCCTGCGCGACAAGCCCCTGCGCGCCTCGTTCCGCGACGCCCTGCCCGACCTCACCGAGGCGGACATCGCCGGATCCCCGTACTGCGTACGCGACTACGTGGTCGACGCGAGCCTCGGCGGCCCCGACGGCCTGGCCGAGGCCCGTGCCCAACTCGCGTCTCGGGGAGTGCGGTTGATCCTCGACTACGTCCCCAACCACGTGGCCCCCGACCATCCCTGGCTCGCCGAACACCCCGAGCGTCTGATCCAGGGCACCCGCGAAGACCTGGCCCGGGCACCCGAAGGCTTCCTCGACGTCGGCGGACGGATCTACGCCAACGGCCGCGACCCGTTCTTCGCGCCCTGGCACGACGTGGTCCAACTCAACGCGTTCGACAGCGACTTGCGCACCGCGACCGTGGACACCCTCGTCTCCATCGGCGACCAGGCGGACGGAGTCCGCTGCGACATGGCGATGCTGCTGATGAACGACGTCTTCGCCAAGACCTGGGGCGACCGGGCCGGACCCGCTCCCGCCGAGGACTTCTGGCCGTATGTCGTCCCGCGCGTCCGCGCCCGCCATCCCGACCTCCTCTTCGTCGCGGAGGCCTACTGGGACCTCGAATGGGCCCTCCAGCAACAGGGCTTCGACCACTGCTACGACAAACGGCTCTACGACCGCCTCCTGCACGAGCGCGCCGAGTCGACCCGCGCCCACCTCCAGGCCGACCTCGCCTACCAGCGCGGCCTGGTCCGCTTCCTGGAGAACCACGACGAACCCCGTGCCGCCGCCGGCTTCCCGGACGCCGCCCGGCACCGCGCGGCCGCCGTGACCGTCGCCACCCTCCCCGGAGCCACTCTCTGGCACGAGGGCCAGTTCGAGGGCCGCAAGGTCCGCCTCCCGGTGTTCCTCTCCCGCCGGCCGCAGGAACCCGTGGACGAACAACTCCGCACCTTCTATGGCCAGTTGATCCCGGCGGCGGCCGCCGTACGCGACGGAGACTGGCGCCTGCTGACCACCACCGGCTGGCCGGACAACGACACCCACCGCAACCTGCTCGCCTGGAGCTGGACCGGCACCGACAGCCGCCACGTGGTGATCGTCAACTACTCCGACGCCCCGGCCCAGGGACAGGTCCCCCTGCCCTGGCCCGACCTCGCCGGACGCCCCTGCCGGCTGTCCGACCTGCTCTCGGACCAGACGTACGACCGCGACGGCGGCGCCCTGCTCGCCCCGGGCCTGTTCGTCGACCTGCCCGCCTGGCACACCCATGTGCTCACCGTGACCTGAACGACGGCCGTGATAGACAGCGAACATGACCCACTCACGCACGACCGGCGGCCTGCGATGACCGCCGGCATCGACACCCCGGACCGCCGCGGCCGCACCGGCCTGGACCGCACCGGCCTCGACCTGACCGGCAACCCCCGCGTGAAGGTGCGGGACGTGAAACTGCTCTCCAGCCACTGGTACGTCGAGCGCGCCACCACCTTCGACTTCCAGCACACCGACGGAAGTTGGAGCACCGAGCAGCGCGAGACGCACGACCGCGGCAACGGCGCCACCATGCTGCTCTACGACACCGAACGCGAAACCGTCCTGCTCACACGGCAGTTCCGCTTCCCGGTCTACGTCAACGGCCACCCCGACGGCATGCTGATCGAGACCCCCGGCGGACTCCTCGACGACGATGACGAGCACCCCGAACTCGCCGTCCGCCGCGAGGTGGTGGAGGAGACCGGGCACACCATCGGCGACGTCCAGCACGTCTTCGACGTCTATATGAGCCCCGGCTCGGTCACCGAACGCGTCAGCTTCTACGCCGCCGCCTACGGCCCCTCGACCCGCACCCACGAGGGCGGCGGCCTGGACGAGGAGGGCGAGGACATCGAGATCGTCGAACTGCCCTTCCGCCGGGCCCTGGAGATGATCCGCACCGGCGAGATCAACGACGCCAAGACCATCATGCTGCTGCAGTGGGCGGCGCTGGAGGGGCCGTTCAGCAAGTAGGGTGCGCGGTCCCTTGACTTCGCGTGCGCTCCAAGCTGAAGACTCCCGTATGTGCCCGCACCGGCGGGTGCGTACGGGAGGGACACCCATGAAGTACCGCACGATCGGAAGTGCCCCGGCGGACCGCCGCGAGGTGAGCGTGCTCGCGCTCGGCGCGATGCTCTTCGGCTCCCGGACCGCCGAGGAGACGTCCTTCGCCCTGCTCGACCGCTATGTCGAGGCCGGCGGCAACTTCATCGACACGTCCGACAACTACGCCTTCTGGGTCGACGGCGGCCAGGGCGGCCAGAGCGAGGAACTCCTCGGCCGGTGGCGGCGCAGCCGCGGCATCGGCGACGAGATCTTCATCGCGACCAAGCTCGGCGCCCGCCCGCTCGCCCCCGGCACCAGCTTCACCGACAACCCGGAGGGCCTGTCGGCGAAGGTGATCCGCGAGTCCGCCGAACGCAGCCGCGAGCGCCTCGGCGTGGAGAAGCTGGACCTGCTCTACGCCCACATCGACGACCCGACCGTGCCTCAGCGCGAGACGGTCGAGGGCTTCGCGGAACTGGTCGCCGAGGGCACGGTGGGCCTGCTCGGCGTGAGCAACCAGGCCGTCTGGCGGGTGGAACGGGCCCGCGCGATCGCGGCCGCGGCCGGGCTGCCGGGGTACGAGATGCTCCAGTACGCGCACAGCTACCTCCGCCCCCGCACCGACGTCCCCAGCGACATGTTCCCGGACGGCAGCCTCGGCCACGTGGGCCCCGACCTGCTCGGCTACCTTCGGGCCGAACCCGCCCTGACCCTGGTCGCGTACTCACCGCTCCTCAAGGGCACCTACACCCACCCGGACAGGCTCCCCTCGGACTACGACCACCCCGGCACCCCGGCCCGCCTCACCGTGCTGCACGAGGTCGCCCGCGAGACCGGGGCCACCGCCAACCAGGTCGTACTGGCCTGGCAGATGGGCGGTGAACTCCCGGTCATCTCCCTGGCCGGTGCCTCCTCGGTGGCCCAGCTGGAGGAGAACCTGGCCGCGGTGGACCTGGAACTGTCGGCGGACCAGCGGGCCCGGCTGGACGCGGCGTACTGACGGGACGGGGACGACGCGAGAGGCATCCATACCTTGCGACGTGGGACGGGCGGGAATGCAGCTGCCCGGCCCACACCTCAGGCACCATCGACTCGTACCGCCCACCGCACCCCGGGAGTCCGTCATGCCCCGCTCCGAAGCCCGCGTCGCCACCGACCGCCCGCACCGCTACGCCAAGCAGCTCGCCTCCCACCTGGGCCGCCGCAGCGAGACCAGCTGGGACGAGGAGAAGGGCGAGGGCGGCATCGTCTTCCAGAACGGCGCCGGCACCCTCACCGCAACGGAGGGCGCCCTGCTCCTCACGGTGGAAACGGACGCCGACAACCTCGCCCTGCTCGAGGACGTCGTGGGCCGCCACCTGGTCCGCTTCGGCACCAAGGACGAACTGGTCGTCGAGTGGCACCGCGACACGGGCGAACCCGGCACCACGCAGCGCAAGCCGGAGGAGACCGACTGACCTACGCGTCCCTCCGGTAGCTCGCGAGCACGGCCGCGCCGGACCGCTCGGCCGACAGGCACTCCAGATGTGCGGGCGGGCCGCCGGCCGGGAAGAGGCGGGCGCCGGTGCCGAGGACCGTGGGGAAGGTGAGGAGGCGGTACTCGTCGATCAGGTCCTCTGCCATCAGGGCGTGCACGACGCTCAGGCTGCCCGTGACGATCACGTCGCGCCGCTCGCGCTTGACCGCGTCCGCCAGGTCGCCGTCCAGGATCCGCGAGTTCGCCCACGCCGAGGCGTCGGTCAGGGTGCGGGAGGCGACCAGTTTCGGTACGGCGTTCATGCGCGCGGAGAACGGGTCGTCGCGTCCCGGCCACAGCCGGGAGAACAACTCCCAGGTGGTGCGCCCCAGCAGCAGAACCCCTTCGTCCAAGGTGGCCCCGAGCCGGAACTTGTCCCCCGCGACCGTCTCGGGGCCGTGCCGGAACGCCCAGCCTCCGCCGGGTGTGCCGGCCCGGCCGTCCGGGTCGGAGACGATCCCGTCCAGGGTGATGAACTCGATGACGACGACGCTCATGGCGCTGTCCTTTCTGTGTCTCGGTCGGTGGTCACCGGTACATACCGGCGCCACCGACCGGACTCATCGGCCAGGAACGAACTCGTCCGGAGAAATCTCCAGGGGCAGCTCGAAGGCCTCGAACACGCGCGGATCGGCGAACACGACATTGCGTGCGATCCGGCCGCCGGCCACCGTGAACACCTGCAGCGTGTGCAGCCGGAACCCGCCCTCCGGCCCCGGCGCGTACGCGGCGAACGCGGGCTCGCCGCCCGCGGTGAGGTGGCGCACGGCCCACCCCGTGCCGCGCATCTCGAAGACCCGCTCCATGAACCGGCCGTAGTCGCGGCGGCCGCGGTACCACAGCGGCACCGGCGGCATCTCCAGCACGGCGTCGTCGGTGAGCAGCCGCACCAGCGCGGGCACGTCCGCGGCCTCGAAGGCGAGCGCGTACCGCCGGACCACCTCCCGCGCCCCGGCATCGTCCGGTTCACCGATCCCGCCCGGGTCGCCCACGTCGGCCACGGCCGCCCGCGCCCGCTGCAACGCGCTGTTGACGGCGGCGACCGTGGTCCCGAGCTGCTCCGCGACCTCCGCGGCGCTGAACTCCAGCACCTCCCGCAGCACCAGCACCGCCCGCTGCCGCGCGGGCAGCACCTGCATCGCCGCCACCAGCGCCAGCCGCAGCTCGGCCCGCACCTCGACGTCGTGGCGCGCATCGGGGAACGGCTGCAGCCACGGGATGTCGAAGGCCGGCGTCAGCGGCGCCCCCGGGTTCTCGCTCGGCGCGCCCAGCCCCGAGGGCAGCGGCCGCCGCGCCCGCCCTTCCAGCGCGGTCAGGCACACGTTCGTCGCGATCCGGTACAGCCACGTCCGCACCGACGCGCGCGAGGCGTCGTACCGCTCCCGGGCCTTCCAGGCGCGCAGCATCGTCTCCTGCACCAGGTCCTCGGCCTCGTGGAAGGAACCCGACATCCGATAGCAGTACGCGATCAGTTCGCTCCGGTACGGCTCAAGGTCCATGGGGTTCATCATGGACCGAGGAAAGGAGAGCGGTCATGAGTGCACTCCCCACCGAACGATCCCTCCGCACCACCCCCGAAGGCCTCCTGTGGGAGCCCAGCGAACGCTGGGTCCGCGGCCGCAAGGGCGATGTCACCGTCGTCGACAGCCGCCACCCCCTGCTCGTCTGGGAGCCGTCACTGCCCGTGCCGCAGTACGCCTTCCCGCGCGGCGACGTACGCGAGGACCTGCTGCGCCCCGCGAAGAACCCGCGGACGGGCAGCCACACCGGATCGCAGATCTTCTACGACCTCGAGGTCGACGGCGAGCTGCTGGAGAACGCCGCCTGGACCTTCCCGGCCGCCGATCTGGCCGAGTACATCGCCTTCGAGTGGTTCCGGCGCAGCGGCAAGGGCCTGGACCACTGGTACGAGGAGGAGGAAGAGATCTTCATCCACCCCCGTGACCCGCACAAACGCGTCGACGCCCTGCCCAGCAGCCGCCACGTGCAGATCACCGTCGACGGCACGGTCGTCGCCGACACCCACCGGCCGGTGCTGCTCTTCGAGACCGGCCTGCCGACGCGCTACTACATTCCCGCCGAGGACGTCCGACTCGACCTGTTCGAACCCACCGACCACCACACCGGCTGCCCGTACAAGGGCACGGCCCAGTACTGGTCGCTGCGCGGCGAGGCCGACGTGCCGCCGAACGTCGTCTGGAGCTACCCGGTCCCGCTGCCCGCAGTGGGCCCGATCAAGGATCTCCTCGCGTTCTACAACGAGGCCGTCGACATCACCGTGGACGGGGAGCGGCTGGAGCGCCCCGTCACACCGTTCAGCGCGATGCTCAAACTGAGCAGCCGACGTGCGCCAGGGCCTGCCTGAGCAGCACTCCGTGCCCGCCCGGCATCTCGCTCTGCACCGTCTCCGACACGGCCTCCTGCGGGCTGAACCAGACCAGGTCCAGGGCGTCCTGACGGGGCCGGCAGTCGCCGGTGACGGGGACGACGTAGGCCAGGGACACCGCGTGCTGGCGCGGGTCGTGGTACGGCGTGACACCGTGCGTCGGGAAGTACTCCGCGACGGTGAACGGCTGCAGGGAGGCCGGGATCCGGGGCAGCGCCACCGGGCCGAGGTCCTTCTCCAGGTGGCGCAGCAGGGCGTCCCGGACCCGCTCGTGGTGCAGTACCCGGCCGGAGACCAGGGTCCGGCTGACCGTCCCGTCCGGGCCGATGCGCAGCAGCAGGCCGACGCTGGTGACTTCGCCGCTGTCGTCGACGCGCACGGGCACGGCCTCGACGTACAGGATCGGCATCCGGGCGCGCGCCATCTCCAGCTCGTCGGGGGAGAGCCAGCCGGGCGTGGTGTCGGTCATGTCAGACATTGCTTGATCATACTTTCAGGAGGTGCCGGGAAAGCGGTAGACCCGGCGTGCATTGTGTGCTCCCGCCCACTCCGCGAACCGCAGCGCGTCGGACAGGCTCAGTTCGTCGGCGTCCACCCGGTCCTGCAGCAGACCGGCCAGACCCTGCCGGAAGGCGAGGGCACCCAGACAGTAGAACTCCGCCACACCGTACGCGTCGGAGCTGTACAGCAGCTTGCGGAACGGCGTGATCTCGAGGGCCTCCTCGACGATCGCCCGGGCACGCGCCGGGCCGACGTAGTGCAGGGTGAGGCCCAGGTCCAGGTACACATGCTCGAACACCGCTGCCAGATAGGCGGCTTGACGCTGGTACGGCCAGCAGTGCAGGAGCAGCACCGGGATCGTGCCGGCGGTCAGGTGCAGCCAGTCGGTGAGGTGGGTGGGGTCGACGCGGTGCAGCCGGATGTCGTTGTCCCCGAAGCCGGTGTGGAGTTGGAGCGGCAGCCCCAGGTCGACCGCGGTCCACAGCAGATGCCGTACGAGAACGGGGTCGTCCAGTCGGCCGCCCCGCGCGAGCCAGTGCCGGGCCGCCTCGGTGACGTCCGCGTCCGAGGGGCGCGCCGGGTCCAGGTCGAAGCCGGTGCGGTACGCGGCGACGGACTTGACCCCCACCACGCCCGGCCGCCGCACTGCCTCCTGCGCGGCCGTGCGGAAGACGGTCCCGTACTCGTCGGGCTCGACGCCTTTCGCGGTCACCGCCTCGGCGACACCCTCCAGCCGTACGACCTCGTACGCCGTGCCGCCCGCGGTCTCGGCCAGCTCCGCCGGAGTGGTCAGAGCGTCCGGCGCGTACCCGGTGTCCACGCAGAACACGCCGGTCCCCGCGGCCGCGAGGAAACGGCGGTGCACCTCGCGCCGGCCCAGCTCGGACCGCCGTGCCAGGTACTCCTCGGCGGGCGCGTGGCGCGGCAGGTCCAGCAGGGGAGCGCAGTGGCGGCGGACGGCCAGGCCGACCGGGCTGTCGAAGGGCGACACGCCCGGCCATGCCTCGCCCTCGGTGATCAGTGACGCGAAACGGCCGGCGTCAAGGTCGGCGGTGACCACCCCGTGGCAGTGGTGGTCCACCAACTCCATTGCGTCGAGCGCCTCTTGGACCGGGCCGCTCATCTCAGTACTTCCAGCGGTAGGCCGCCGCCACCCGTTCGTCGTCGTGTCCGTCGACCGCAGCGATCTCTCCCTGTCGTACGGCGATCACGGCGTCCGCGAGGACGGGCCCGAGGGCGGCGCGCAGCCGTTCGTCCTTGCGGAACTCCTCGACGGCTTCCTGGAGTGAGGTCGGCAGCCGGCGGACTCCGCGGGCCGCCGCCTCCGGCTCGCCCAGGCGGGCCGGGTCGCCGGTGATCTCCTCGGGCAGCGGTGCGGACGAGGTCAGGCCGTCGAGCCCGGCCGCGATCACGCAGCCGAGGGCGAGATACGGGTTGGCGGCCAGGTCGACGGGTTTGACCTCCAGGTTCGCGGCCTGGTCGTGCAGGCCCGCCGTGCCGGTGACGACTCGCACCGCGGCCTCGCGGGTCTCCCGGCCCCAGGCGGTGAACACCCCCGCCCACTGGGAGGGTTTGAGCCGCAGATAGCTGGCCGGGCTGGGCGCGGTCACCGCCGTGAGGGCCGGGAGGTGAGCGAGCACGCCGGCCGCGAAGGACTCGGCGTCGGCCGTCATGCCGTAGCGGTGCGCTCCTCCGGAGTGCAGGTTCACGCCGTGGCGCCACGCGGACAGGTGGAGGTGGCCGCCGTTGCCGACGCCCTGGGCGAAGACCGCCGGGGCGAAGGAGACCACCAGCCCGTGGCGCTGGGCCACCGCGCGGATCGTCTGCCGTACGAGGACGCTGCGGTCGGCCGCCGCCACCGGGTCGAGGGCAGCGACGGAGATCTCGAACTGCCCGGCCGCGTACTCGGGATGGAGCTGCTCGACATCCACGCCCTGCGCGGCGAACGCGGACAGCAAGTCGGCGGTGTAGTCGCTGAGTTCGACCTGGCGGGTTGCTCCGTACGCCGGTCCCGAGAGCGCCGGTACGAAGTCGCCGTCGGCGGACGGGCCCTGTCCGACCGCCCACTCGACCTCGACGGCGGCCTTGAAGGTGAGGCCGTGCCGCTCGGCGGCCTCGGTGACGATGCGGCGGAGCACCGTGCGGCTGCACCCCGGATGCCGCTCGCCCTCCTGCGTGATGCGGTCGACCGGGGCCCAGGCCCAGCCCGGTTGCCCGGCCAGGACGACGAGTTGGTCGAGGTCGGGGTACAGGCGCAGATCGCCGTCCGGGGAGCCGAGGACGTCGGTGGTGACGATGGAGTCGTTCGCCAGGAACGTGTCGAACACCGGCGACATGCCCACGCCCCAGGCCGCCGCGGAGGCGAGCTTCGCCGTCGGGATCGTCTTGACCCGGCCGATGCCCGCGGTGTCGACGTAGGCCAGGACGATGCCGTGCACGCCCCGCCCCGACAGTTCGCCGCTCAGCGCGGTGGCCCGGTCGACGTCACCCGGGCGTCCGCCGGGGACGGGATCGGCAAGGGTGGTCATACGTCCTCCAGGGTCGGCACGTCCCTCAGGGTTTCACGGCCACCGCGCCGAACTGCGGTACCACGGCGGGCGATCCGGGCTCGGGACGCCACCGCGAGCACGACACCAGGCCCGGCTCGAGCAGGTCGAGCCCCTCGAAGAACGCGGCGATGTCCTCGCCGCTGCGGGCGGTGATCGGCGGGGTGGCGTTCTCGTTCCAGAACTTCATGGCCGGGATCTGGGCCGCGCCGCCGAGGTCGTCGTCGAAGGTGGGATGGGTCAGCACCAGGAAACTGCCGGCGGGAACGGCGGCCATCACCTCGCGCACGATCTCCCGCGCCTTCTCGGTGTCCAGCACGAAGTTGAGGATGCCCAGCATCATCACCGCGACCGGCTTGGTGAAGTCGAGGGTGCCTGCGGCGCGTTCGAGGATCGCGGCCGGGTCGTGCACATCGGCGTCGATGTAGTCGGTGACGCCCCCGGAGTTGCTGGTCAGCAGCGTGCGGGCGTGGACGAGCACGATCGGGTCGTTGTCGACGTACACGATCCGCGCGTCGGGCGCGATGCGCTGGGCGATCTCGTGCGTGTTGTCGACCGTGGGCAGCCCGGTGCCGATGTCCAGGAACTGCCGCACCCCGCGCTCCTCGGCGAGGAACCGCACCGCGCGGCCCAGGAACCAGCGGTCCGCGCGGGCGATCTCCCGGATGATCGGGAACATCCCGGCGACCTGCTCGCCGACCTGCTGGTCGACCTCGTAGTTGTCCTTGCCGCCGATCCAGTAGTTCCACACCCGCGCGTTGTGCGCCACGCCGGTGTTCAGCCTCGCCGACACGTCCGACGGGGTGTGGCTCTCGCTCACGGCTCAGCTCCTTCTCGCACTGCCTGTTGTCGTCGCCATTGTGCCGCCCGGTGATCAATGTGTCCCCGGAATCGGCTGATCAGGTGTGCGGAATCGGCCAGTTGCTGTCCGTTCAGCCGGTCCGGCCGGGGCCCGGGGCGGGTGTCTTTCCGGCCTGGACGTCCTTGAGCCGCTGGGCGCCCTTGCGCACCGCCAGCTCGAGGGAGTCGTGCTCGCCGCCGTCCAGGCCGCCGGCGGTGACGGTGATCGCGTCATTGCCCACGCGCACGGCGGCCACGTCCAGGGTGAGCGTGGCGGGTTCGCCGTTCGCGGTGCCCTGCACCGTCACGTGCAGGCCCTGCCGGGCGTCGCCCTGGTTGGGCACCGAGGCCGTGGTCACCTGGACCGTCCGCTTGCCGCCCTTGGCGTCGGTCGCGGTGAACTGGTCGCACTTGACCGGCAGCGACTTCAGCCAGGCCAGCGAGGCGCTCAGCCGGACGGCGTTGTAGGCGCCGACCTGGTAGAGGAGCCGGGAGTCGTCCTGCTCGAAGCCGGTCAGCGCGTCCGCGCCGGACGGCTTGCCCAGCAGGTCGTCGTCGTAGAGGGCGTCGAGGAGCCGCTGGCATTCGGCGGCGTTGGCCTTCGCGGTGAGGAACGCGGCCACGTCGACCTTGCCGACGAGGAGCTTGTCGCCCCAGGTGGCGGCGTCCTTGACCTGGTTCCAGTCGTCCTCGATGTCGCCCTCGGTGATCAGCGCGGCCCGCGCCCCGGCCGAGGTGAGGCGGGGCGGCACCGAGGCGGTGGGCGTCCGCGTGACCCTCGGCGAGGCGGTCGGGGACTTCTCGGCGACGGGCGACGCCACGACGCCGGAGGCCGCGGAACCGCCGTCGTCGCCGTCGTCCGAACAGGCCGCGGTGGTCAGCAGCGCGCTCACGGCCAGCGCGGAAGCGAGCACGCGGGCGGGTCGGCAGGGACGAGTGGTCATCTCGGGTGCCTCCAGAAGGCCGCAGAGGCCGGAGCCGGTGGGTCCCCTTCAGCGCACCACCGGCCCCACGCGCCCACCAGGCGCACTGGCCCGTCCGGGTGAGCGGAACGTCAAGTGGGCTTGCGCTCCTCGCGCACGCGCACCTTGCGCCCACCGCACTTCGGGCAGACCGCCTCGGTGAGCGGGGACCGGACGGCCCGGCCCGCCTCGTCGACGTACTCCTGGGTGGTCAGGCCCGAGGCGTCCAGCGGGTCGGTGAAGAACATCAGCAGGAAGGTGGCCGTCCAGACGTGACCGCAGTCCGCGCATGCGAAGCCGTAGGTCTCCGGTACCGAGCGGGGATCCGCTGCCATGGACTCGGTCCTCCGTCGGGAGACAAGCGGTACGGGTGCCGCTCCAGCGGACAACGCCCCAGGTCGTACGGCAACTCGAACGCCCCGTCCGGCGTGCCCGTTCCGGTCCCCGCGGCGACACTGACCCCATGCCGCCGTCCCCCAAGGAGTGACCATGCTGCCCGGATTCCTCGCCAGGGCGGTCGAGTTGCTGCTCGGCCGCGAGGGGCGGTCGCTGCATGTGCGGGCGGCGGGCGGGGCGACGGTCGTGCTGGCGGTGGTGATGCTCATCGGCGCGTGGGCCGTCGTCGACGCCGAACAGGGCGCACCGCGCGCCAACTTGAGAACGTACCCGCAGGCCTTGTGGTGGTCGATCGAGACGGCGACGACCGTTGGCTACGGCGACTTCTACCCCGTGACCCTCGGCGGCCGCGTCATCGGCGCGATCGTGATGGTCGTCGGCATCACCACGTACGGCATGGTCACCGCGGCCCTCGCGACCTGGTTCGTCGGCCGGGAGCAGAGACGGCGCCACCATCTCGCGCGTGCCGCACGGGAGTTGAGCGAGGAGACCACGCGCGTACTGCACGAACGCTTCGACCGGCTGGAACGCATGGTGGCCGGGAAGGGGGAGGACGGCTGAGGGGGCCTCGTTTGCTACCGGCGAGTACCCCGCAGTGTGACCTGAGTGACGCCTGAGGTACGGTCCTCGGGGTCCGCGAGCACCCGCACGCTGCGGACCGGTCACCGGCGGTGTCGAGGGGGCGGCAGAAGCATGGAAATCCACCTGGTCGACGAGGGCGGCGCGGAGCCGGACGGCACGCGGCTGGAGGACCTGGCGCCGGAACCCCTGCTGAGCCGGGACTACGAGACGCGTCCCGCGCGGGTCTACGAGGGACTGCGCGAGCGGCACGGCCCGGTCGCCCCGGTCGACCTGCTGGGCGTGCCCGCGTGGCTGGTGCTGGGCTACCGGGAGTCGCTGCAGGTGCTGCAGGACGACGCCGCCTGGCCGAAGGGTCTGGAGAACTGGCGGGCCCGCTCGGAGGGCCGCGTCCCCGCCGACTGGCCGCTCGGCCCCTCCCTCGAGGTCAACCATGTACTGATCCAGGGCGGCCCCGGCTACCCCACGCTGCGCGGCGCCTGGGACGCGGCCCTCAGGCCGTTCCAGGACCCGCGCAACCCGCAGGCCAAGCGGCTCAAGGCGGCCGTCACCGGCTATGCCGACGAGCTGATCACCCTGCTCGCGCAGGGCGGCGGCACCGGCCTCGCCGACCTGTCGGCGCAGTTCTCCCGCCCGCTCCCGCTGATGGCGGCGAGTCATCTGCTCGGCTTCCCCGGCTCCCAGGGCGACGACGCCCTGATGGACATGTGGCGGGTGCTGGACGCCGGCCCGGACGCGGAACCCGCCCTGGCACGCCTGCTGGTGACGCTCGGTGAACTCGCCGCCGCGAAGATCGAGAAGCCGGGCGACGACTTCCCCTCCCACCTGCTCGCCGCCCACCCGGACCTGTCGGTCGACGAGCTGGCCCGCGAGCTGTTCATGCTGCTCGGCATGACCTCCGACCACGTCGGCATCCTCATCTCCAACACCGTCGTCGAGGTGATCGCGGGCGAGAACGAGGGCGGGGTGCGCACCACCCTGTCCGCCGGGATGGTGCGCGAGACCATGAACCGCGTGGTCATGCGCAAGCCGCCGCTGGTCAACTTCGTGCCGAGGTTCGCCGCCGCGGACACACCGCTCGGGAACTACACCATCCGCGCCGGCGACCCCGTGTGGGTCTCCTCCGCCGCCGCGCACGCCGACCCCCTCTTCGCCGGACAGATGGCACCGGGCGCCGGCATCAGCAGCCGGGCGCACCTGTCGTGGGGTGCGGGCCGCCGCCAGTGCCCGGCCCGTGAGCTGGCCTCGACGATCGCCGCGGCGGGCGTGAGCCGTGTCTTCGAGCGGTTCGGGCACCTGGAGCTCGCCCTCCCGGTCGACCAACTCCCTTGGCGCTCCTCGCCGTTCATGCGCGGGCTGCGCTCGCTTCCGGTGCGGTACGAGCTCGCCGGACCGGTGCCGGAGGCCCCGGCGCCGGTGGCGCCCGCAGCGGACGTACCGGATGTCCCGGACCAGGCGGCCAAGCGGCGGTCGTCGCTGTGGCGGTACCTGACCGGGCTGATCCGGTCCGGCAGCTGACCGTCCGCGCTGCTCGCGTAGGGTGACCGGACCGCCGTACGACATCCCGGCGCCCCGTCGCGCCCGCCACCGGAAGCAGGTCATGTCCGCCCTCTCGCCCCTGAGCACCGCCCCCGACCTGCCCACCGGCTCCGCCGACATACGGCTGATCGTCACCGACATGGACGGCACGCTGCTGGACGACGCCAAGCGGATCCCGGCCGGTCTGTGGCAGATGCTGGCCGAACTGCGTCGGCGCGGTGTGCTGTTCAGTCCGGCGAGCGGGCGTCAATACGCCACGCTGGCGCGCGAGTTCACCGAGGTGGCCGAGGGCATGGTGTTCATCGCGGAGAACGGCACCTACGTGGTGCGCGACGGCGTGGAGCTCAGCTCGGACCCGCTGGAGCCCGGCGTCGCCACCCGCGTGGTCCATGCCGTACGGCAGCTGGTGGCCGAGGGCGTCGACGTGGGCGCCGTCGTGTGCGGCAAGCGGTCCGCGTACGTCGAGCGGAGCGACGAGGCGTTCCTCGCCGAGGTGCGCAGGTACTACGTCGAGCACCGTGTCGTCGAGGACGCCACCGCGGTCGACGACGACGTCATCAAGGTGGCCCTCTTCGACTTCGGCTCGGCGGAGCGGACCACCGCCCCGGCGCTGGCGTCGCTCACCGACACCCACCAGGTCGTCGTCTCCGGCGAGCACTGGGTCGACGTCATGAACCGCACCGCCGACAAGGGCGCCGCCCTGCGCCGGCTTCAGCAGGAGCTGGGCATCACGCCCGCGCAGACCATGGTCTTCGGCGACTACCTCAACGACCTGGAGATGCTGGACGCCGCCGACTGGTCCTTCGCCATGGCCAACGCCCACCCGGACGTCATCGCGCGGGCCCGCCATCTGGCCCCGTCCAACAACGACAACGGCGTACTGCGCACCATCGCCCGTGTGCTGAACCTCTAGGCACCCGGGGGCTGCGCATACCCGTTCTGCCAGGCCCAGGCCGCGATCTCGACGCGGTTCCGGGCCGCCAGTTTCAGCTGGACGCTGGAGAGGTGGGTCTTGACCGTGGAGAGGGAGACGTAGAGCTCGGCGGCGATCTCGGCGTTGGTGCGGCCGAGGGCGACCAGGCGGACCACGTCCAGCTCGCGGTCGGTGAGGGACTCGGTGGGCGGCGCGGACCGTACCGGGGCCTCGGCCTGCGAGTCGCCGCCGGTCACGTGCTTGAGCAGGCGCACCGTGACCGAGGGGGAGACCAGCGAGTCGCCGGCCGCGGCGGCGCGGACCGCCTCCGCCAGCAGCGTCGGCCCGGAGTCCTTCAGCAGGAACCCGCACGCGCCGCCGCGCAGCGCCCCGTACACGTACTCGTCGAGGTCGAAGGTGGTCACCACGACCACCCGCATCGGGTCGGCGACGTCCGGCCCCGCCAGCAGCCGGGTCGCCTCCAGGCCGTCCAGCTTCGGCATCCGGATGTCCAGCAGGCACACGTCCGGCCGCACCCGCCGGGCCAGCGCCACGGCCTCCTCGCCGTCCCCGGCCTCCGCGACCACGGTGATGTCCGGCTGGGCGTCCAGGAAGAACCGGAAACCGGTGCGGACCATGTCCTGGTCGTCGGCGATGAGGACGCGGATGGGGGCGCCGGACGGAGCGGCGGGGGCGGGGCTCGTCATGGCTCGATCATGCCTCAGGGGGAGTTTTGGCGGAGCGGCCACCGGCCGGTGACCGCTCCGTGTTCAGTGTCAGTCCGCGGTCTGGGCCGGGTCGGCCGTCACTCTCCGCAGCAGCGGGCGGCTGCCGCTGATCGCGGCGAACATCGCCAGCGCGCCGAGGACCGTGCAGGCGGTCAGTTCCAGGAGGCCGGTGGTGTTGATCGTGGTGCCGAACGCCTGGTTGAGCCGGCTGGAGCCGTACATGCCCATCGCGGTGGTGCCGCCGGCCAGGACCACCAGCGGGACGACCGTCTCGCGCACCCGGGCCCGGTCCAGCACCCGCAGCGGAGTGCCCGCCAGCCGCAGCAGGCCGTACACACGACGCCGGTCGAGGACGTTCGCGGCGGCGGTCAGTCCGGCGGAGGCGGTCGCCACGGCGAAGCTCAGGGCCAGGGTGGCGATGCTGACCTCGGCGATGCGGTCGGTGGCTGTGCTGTCGCGCGCTCCGGCGTAGTCCCGCGAGTAGGGCGGCGTGCTCTTGGCGAGCGGCGTGAGCGCGGTGGCGGCGGTGTCGACGGCCTGGGTGCCGCCCGAGACACGGGCGATGACGCCCGGGGTGCCGCCCAGCAGGTTGTCGTAGTCGTCCGAGCGGCCGACCGTGACGGTCGCGGTGACGCCCGCGCGGTGCAGCAGCGTACGGGCCTCGGTGGCGGCGTGCCGGGCGGCGCCGGCGTCCGCGGTGACCACGGCGACCCGGTCCTGGTACTGCGCGGTGTCGGTGCCCAGGGTGCTGACGGAGAAGAACCCGGCCGCGAACCCGGCCAGCACCAGCCCGCTGACGGTCCGCCAGGAGCCCCGCGGGTCGTCGCTGAGGCGGCGCGCGGCCAGCAGCGTCGCCGGACGGCGGGCGAAGCGGCCCACGACCCGGCCCAGCCGGTCCACGACCCACGGCCCGAACAGCCAGAACGCGCCGTAGAACAGGAGCAGAAGGGCTAGCAGGTCACGGTTCCTGAGCTGGCCGCCACCGGACTTCGTCCAGATGTAGCCGAGGACGGCCACGAACACCGCGAGACGGATCAACCGGGTGCGCCTCGGGTCCGCCTGCTGGGCCACGCCCAGTGGGGAGATCGCCACCTGCCGCAGCATCGACACGGCGCTGACGGTGATGAGCACGGTGACCGCGAGGACCACCGCGGTCAGCCACGCCGCCCCCACCCACAACTGGCCCGTGTACCAGCTGCCGACGCCGTACGGGATCTGCGCGAGGGCGGGCAGCAGGGCGACGTAGGCGAGCGCGCCCGTGAGGGCCCCGGCCGCGCCGACGGCCGCCGCCTCGACCGCGGTCATGGCGAGGATCTGCCGCGGGGTCGCGCCGGCCAGTCGCAGCGCGGCGAGCCGCTGTTCGCGCCGGGCCGCGCCGAGCCGTCCGGCCGCGGAGGACAGCACGACCACCGGCATCGCAAGCAGCACCACGCCCAGGGTCGCGGCCGCCCGGTCGGAGTCGGTGAACACGCTCGCCCGGCTGCCGGAGAACCCGGAGATCTCGGCTCGCGCGGCCTGCCCGATGTCGAACCAGGTCGCTCCGCCGTCGGCGGCCCTGGACACCGCGGAGTCGGCCGGCGCCCGCCCCACCACGGCGACCAGCTCGTCCGGCGAGGCGAGACCGGCCGCGCCGATCGTGCCGTAGGACGTCACCTTCGGGAAGCGGTCGGCGAGTTGCTTCGCCGGGAGCTTGTGCAGCAGGTCGGCCAGGGCGGGGGAGACGTACACCTCGCCCTGCTTCGGGAAGCTGCTCAGGCCGGGCGGCGCGGGGGTCGCCGCGCGGCCGGGCAGCTGGGCCAGGGACACGACCGTGACCGGCTCGTGGCGGACGAAGATCGTGGCCAGTGCCTGGACGGCCGTGCCGTGCCCGGCGGGTTCGGGGGTGCGCCAGGCCGTGCGGTCGGCACGGGCGCCGGAACCGAGCATGGCGGCGATCATCACCAGCATCACGAACGCGCCGACGGCGGCGGCGCCGACCGCGAGCAGTTGGCTCTGCAGACCGCGGCGGCCGGACGACTTGGCGAGGTGCCAGGTCAGGGGCAGGACGGGGGAGCGCATCACATCTCCGGAGGGGTCAGGCGACCGTGTACTGGCTGTAGTTGTTGATCCGGCCGTCGCGGACCTGGAGGATCCGGTCGCAGTGCGCAGCGACGTCGGCGTCGTGGGTGACCACCACCAAGGCGGCGCCCTGCCCACGGGTCACGGACGTGAGGAGGCGGACCACCTCGGTGCTGGTCGTCTGGTCGAGGGCGCCGGTGGGTTCGTCGGCGAAGACCACGTCGGGCTCGATGACCAGGGCGCGGGCGATCGCCACCCGCTGGGCCTGGCCGCCGGACAGCTGGCCCGGCCGGCGCAGCTCCAGGCCGTCGAGGCCGAGCGGCGCGAACCAGCGGCGGGCGCGGGCGACGGCCCGCTTGCGGGGCATGCCCTCCAGCATCAGCGGCAGGGCGACGTTCTCCTCGGCGGGCAGCTCCGGCAGCAGCTGCCCGAACTGGAAGACGAACCCGAACCGCTTGCGGCGCAGGGCGCTCAGCCGGTTCTCGCCCAGCTTGTCGATGCGTTCGCCGCGCAGCAGGACCTGGCCGCCGTCGGGGCGGATGATTCCGGCGAGGGTGTGCAGCAACGTGGACTTGCCGGACCCCGAGGGGCCCATGATCGCCAGGGAGTCGCGCTCGCCGACCTCGACGTCCACCCCGGCCAGGGCAGTGGTGGAGCCGTACGTCTTGGTGAGGCCGTAACCGGCCAGAACGGTGTTCATGATGTGTGTCCCGGGTCCCTTCTCAGCGCTCGAACTTCCAGGTGACGGAGGAGCCCGTGGCCTTGACCACGGAGACCGGGATGTCGACGCTGCGGCCGTCGGTGCTCCTGCCGGTGCAGGTGATGGTGGCGCCGGCGACGGCCTTCAGGCCGGTCGGGCAGGTGACGCCGGAGACCTTCTTGCCGACCCACGGCAGCGGGTGGTACTTGCTCTCGGCGCGCCCCGCCACGATGTTGCCGGACAGGGCCTTGTGGCCGTCGACCGTCACCGACGAGTACTGGTCGAGCTCGGTGGTCGACTCGGTCCCGGACAGCAGGTACGTGCCGAGGCCCCCGAGGGCGACCAGGGCGGTGGCACCACCGATGGCGCCGACGAGGAACTTGCTGGACTGCATCACGTACTCCTGATGACTGAGGGCCACGAGAGGCCGTTCGGGGAGAAGCGGCTCCACCCTCGCCCGCGGGCACCTGCGCGCGCCTCGGCCATACGGCCACGGTGCGGCGGTGCCGCCTCGACCGTTCGGCCGATCCGGCCGCCTGCGGTCCTCACCTACGGTGAGGGCCATGACCTCCATCTCCGGCCGGGGCTGCGCCCGTGGATTCGGCGTCGGCTTCGTGCTCGCGGCGTCGGTCGCCGACATCGCGAACGTGGGCAACGCGGACCAGAGCCTGTGGCCGACCGGCGTGCTGCTCCTGGCCGGGCTCACCGCCGTCCTGTGGCCGGCCGAGCGGCGCCCGGTGTGGCTGACCCCTCAACTGCGCACCGCGGTAACGGCGTTGCTCTCCGTGCTCTTCACGGCAGGCGCGCTGCTGACCGGCCGGGAGATCCTCTTCGGGCCGGGAGAGGCGACGATCCTGCTGTGCCTGCTGTTCGTCGCCGTACGGCACTGCACGCCCCGATGGGCCGTGGCGTGCGGTGTGCTGGACGGCGTCGCCCTGCTGCTCCTGCCGGTCCGCTCCTCCCACTCGCTCCAGGACGGCGGGGCCCTCGGCCTCATGGTCGGGGGCCTGGTCCTGGCCGGGCTCGTCGCCGGGCTCGCGGCCTATCTGCGCTCCCTCGACTACCGCCGCACCGTCGCCGTCACCGAGACCCGCCGCGAGGAGCGGGTGGCGATCGCCGCCGACCTGCACGACTTCGTCGCCCACCACGTCACCGGCATCCTCGTGCAGACGCAGGTGGCCCGCATGATGGCGTCCACCCGGCCGGACGACCTGGACCCCGTCCTCGCCGGCATCGAGCGCGCCGCCACCGAGGCCCTGGCGTCGATGCGCCGCACGGTCGGCGTCCTGCGCGACACCGGCGACGAACCGGCCGACCGCCGCCCGGTCGGCGACCTGGCGGCCATCACCGGCCTGGCCGAGGGCTTCGCGAGCCCCGTCCAGAAGGTCACCCTGCACCGCGACCCCACCCTGCCGGACGACCTCCCGCACGAGGTCCAGGCGGCCGCCTTCCGAGTCGTCCAGGAGTCCCTGACGAACGTCCGCCGCCACGCGGCCGACGCCGCCGAGATCATCGTCGGCATGTGCTGGTCCCGGGGCCGCCTGGAGGTCTCGGTGTCCGACGACGGCCGCGGCGGCACCCAGCTCCCCGCCGCCGCACACGGCGGCGGATTCGGCCTCGTCGGCCTCACGGAGCGCGTGACCGCGCTGGGCGGGGAACTCCACGCGGGGCCCCGGGTGCATGCCGGGTGGGAGGTGCGGGCCGTCTTTCCGGTGACCAGGCCCTGAGGGACGGTCCACTGCGACTCCAGCGCTCCATCAGTCAGTCGATCACCCGGCAGGGGCGGCCGGCCGGACCCCTCGGTCGTGGCCCTCCCCCGAGCAGCTCCGACCAAGGTCGCAGCTTGGGGCGCACGGGCGACCAGGGTGAGCCGGCCCGAGGTGCTGGGCAGTGGCGCGGTCGCGTTCGGCGGCACGACAGGCGTGTGCGCCGCGCTGGTCGCCCTGTACCGGGCCATCGGGGGTGACGGTGGCCAGTGATGTCGCCGGGGACGAGCCCCTCTGGTGCTGCGGCCGACCCCGGCTGTTCAATGGTGCTGCACATGTCCGCCCGAGAGGGGAGCCACCGTGTCTCCTGCCGCCGTGCCGCCCGTCGGTGCGCGCATCCGGCAGGCGCGCCTTGCCAAAGGCGTGAGCCTGCGTGGCCTCGCGCGGGACGTCGGCGTCTCCGCGAGCCTGGTCTCCCAGATCGAGACCGGCAAGAGCCAGCCGTCGGTGAGCACGCTGTACGCCATCACGACCGCACTGTCGATCTCCGTCGAGTCGCTCTTCGACGGATACGAGGACGAGGTCGCCGCGCCCCCGGTGGTGACCGCGTCCGCCGCCCCCGCCACCGTGCTGCACGCCCTCGCCGCCTTCGCCGCCGACCCCGGCCGCCGTATAGGACCACTGGTCACGCCCGGTGAGCGGGACGTGCTGGAGCTGGACTCGGGGGTCGTGTGGGAGCGTCTCGGGCACGTGCCCGGCACGGACGTCGACTTCCTGCTCGTGACCTACCGGCCCGGCGGCTCCTCCTCCAGCTCCGGCGGCCTGATGCGGCACGCGGGCACCGAGTACGGCTATCTGACCTCGGGCGAACTCGTCCTGACCCTCGGCTTCGACGAGCACACGCTCCGGCCCGGCGACGCCGTCTGCTTCGAGTCGACAACCCCGCATCGCTACCGCAACGATGGTGCTGAGCCGGCCGTCGGCGTCTGGTTCGTGTCCAGCCAAAGTGTTCAGTAACACTTGACACCCGCCAGGTGTGGTCGTTCACTCCGAAGTGGGGGTGGTCGCCATGGCGATCCGTACATATGGACCCAATGCCGTCGACTGGGAAGAGCGCATCGACCTGGACCGGCTGCGCAAGGAGCGCCTGGCCCGGCTGCACGAGACCCTGAACCGCTCCTCGCTGGGCGCGGTGCTCAGCTTCGACTTCGCCAACATCCGCTACATGACCGCCACGCACATCGGCACCTGGGCGATGGACAAGCTGATCCGCTTCGCCCTGCTGGTGCGCGGCGGCGAACCGGTCGTCTGGGACTTCGGCTCCGCGGCCCGCCACCACCAGCTGTACAACCCGTGGCTGGACTACAGCGACGGCAAGGGCGGCCCGCCCACCGGCGCCCGCGCCGGGATTTCGACCTTGCGCGGTGCCTTCCATCCGGACGCCGGCATCGCCGAGGACGTGGCCCGCAAGATAGCCACCGAACTGCGCGAACACGGCCTCGCGAACGAACCCCTCGGCATCGACGTCGCCGAGATGCCGATCCTCACCGCCCTGCGCGCGGAAGGCATCGACGTCGTCGACGGCCAGCAGGTCTTCCTCGAGGCCCGCCGCACCAAGACCCGCGACGAGATCTCCCTGCTCACCCAGGCCTGCGCGATGGTCGACGCGGCCTACGAGGAGCTGTACGGCCACCTCCGCCCGGGTGTGCGCGAGAACGAGTGCGTCGGCCTGGTCAGCAAGGTTCTCTACGACCTCGGCAGCGAGTACGTCGAAGGCGTCAACGCCATCTCCGGCGAGCGCTGTTCACCCCATCCGCACGTCTACAGCGACCGTCTGATCCGCCCCGGCGACCCCGCCTTCTTCGACATCCTGCACAGCCACCTCGGCTACCGCACCTGCTACTACCGCACCTTCGCCGTCGGCAGCGCCTCCGCCGCCCAGCGCGACGCCTATGTCCGCTGCCGCGAGTACATGGACGAGGCCATCGCGCTGGTGCGGCCCGGCGCGACCACCGCCGACATCGTCCAAGTCTGGCCGCGCGCCGAGGAGTTCGGCTTCGCCGACGAGACCGCCGCCTTCGCCCTCCAGTACGGCCACGGGGTCGGCCTGTCGATCTGGGAGAAGCCCATCTTCAGCCGCCTGGTCTCCCTCGACCATCCCGAAGTCCTCGAAGAGGGCATGGTGTTCGCCCTGGAGACCTACTGGCCGGCCGCCGACGGCTGGTCCGCGGCCCGGATCGAGGAGGAACTGGTCGTCACCGCCGACGGCTGCGAGGTCATCACCAAGTTCCCGGCCGAGGAACTGCTGGTCGCGGGCCGCAAGTACTGGACGGTCGGCGGCGAGCTCAACACCCGCCGCGAAGCACAGTCCCACCTCAACACCCGTAACGACGGGGGTGCTTGATGGTCGACCGCGACGAACTCCTCGCCCTGTACGAGCAGATGGCTCTCATCCGTCGTACGGAGAAGGCCGCCCACGACCTGTTCATGTCCGGCCTGGTCAAGGGCACCACCCATCTCGCCGCCGGGCACGAGGCGATCGCCGTCGGCGCGAGCGCGGCACTGCGCCCCGACGACTACGTCTTCGCCACCTATCGCGGCCACCACCACGCCATGGCCCGCGGCGCCACCCCCGAGGAGTGCCTCGCCGAACTCATGAGCCGGGCAACGGGGTTGTGCAAGGCCAAGGGCGGCTCCATGCACCTGACCAAGGCGTCCACGAACATGCTCGGCTCGTACGCCATCGTCGGCGCCCACCTCCCGATGGCGGTCGGCGCCGCCTGGTCGGCCCGGCTGCGTGGCACCGGACAGCTCGCGGTCGCCTTCTTCGGCGACGGCGCCACCAACATCGGCGCCTTCCACGAGGCGCTCAACCTGGCCGCCGTATGGAAACTGCCCGTACTGTTCGTCTGCGAGAACAACCTGTACATGGAGTACACGCCCATCGCCGACGTCACGGCGGTGGCCCGGCCCGCGGCCGACCGTGCGCCCGCGTACGGCATCCCGGGCGAGGTCGTCGACGGCAATGACGTCGTCGCCGTGCAGGAGGCGGTGGCCCGGCTGGCTCAGCGGGCCCGGGCAGGAGACGGGCCCGCTGTCCTGGAGGCCGAGACCTACCGCCACTTCGGGCACAGCCGCGCCGACCCGGCCACCTACCGTCCGGCCGAGGAGGTCGAACGCTGGCTCAAGCACGACCCGTTGGACCTGGCCCGCGGCCGCCTCGTCGAGCTGGGGGTGCCCGAGGAGACGGTCACCGCGGCCGACGAGCGCGCCCGTGACGTCGTGGCAAAGGCGGTCGATGCGGCGAAGAACGCGTCGCCGCCGGATCCGAGCGAGGCGCTGACCGACGTGTGGGCGGACGGAGGTGCGGCATGGCGGACGTGATCACCTACCGCGATGCCGTCGCGGAAGGCATCGCCCGGGAGATGCGCCGGGACCCGGCCGTCGTCTGCCTCGGCGAGGACATCGGCGAGGCCGGCGGGGTGTTCAAGACGACGGCCGGGCTGTTCAAGGAGTTCGGTCCCGAGCGGGTCTGGGACACGCCGATCTCCGAACAGGCCATCGTGGGCGCGGCGATGGGCGCCGCGATGACCGGGATGCGGCCGGTCGCCGAAATCATGTTCTCCGACTTTTTGGCCTGTTGTTGGGACTACCTCGCCAACGAGATACCCAAAGTGCGTTACATGACGGGTGGTCAGGTCACCGTGCCCCTCGTCGTACGCACCGCCAACGGCGGCGGGCTCGGCTTCGGCGCCCAGCACTCGCAGGCAACGGAGAACTGGGCGCTGACCGTTCCCGGCCTGAAGATCGCGGCACCGGCCACGCCCGCCGACGTGATCGGCATGATGGCGGCGGCGATCCGCAGTGACGACCCGGTCGTCTTCTTCGAGCACAAGGGGCTGCTGGCGAGCAAGGGTGCGCCGCCACCGCCGGACCACGTGGTCGAGTTGGGGCGGGCGGCGGTCGTGCGCGAGGGTGCCGACGTGACCCTCGTGGCCCTGGCCTCGATGGTGCCCCTGGCCCTGAAGGCCGCCGAACTCCTTGCCCCGGAGGGCATCGACGTCGAGGTCGTCGACCTGCGCTGCCTCGTCCCCCTCGACACCGCCACCGTCCTCGCCTCCCTCGGGAAGACCTCGCGGCTCGTCACCGTCGAGGAGAACCCGTACCAGGGCGGCTGGGGCGCCACCCTCGTCTCGGTCGTCGCCGACGAGGGGTTCAGTCTGCTGGACGCGCCGGTGCGCCGGGTGGCGGGGGAGTGCGTGCCACTGCCGTTCGCCGACGCGCTGGAGGAGCGGGTCATCCCCACCGTAGAGAAGGTCGTGGCGGCCGTCCGGAGTCTCGCCGCGTACTGAACACCCCTGAGGAGGAAGCGCGATGACCGATCGGATACTGCTTCGTGGGGGGCACGTGATCTCGATGGATCCCTCCGTCGGGGATCTGCCGAGGGGTGACGTCCTCATCGAGGACGGCCGGATCGAGGCCGTGCAACCGGAGATCGGCGCGGACGCCGAAGTCCTCGACATGACCGGGCGCATCGTGATCCCCGGCTTCGTCGACACCCACCGCCACACCTGGGAGGCGTCCATCCGCAACGTCGCCCCGGACGCCACCCTGGACGACTACTTCGTCGACATCCTCGACACCTTCGCCCCGCTGTACACCCCCGAGGACGTGTACGCGGGCAACCTCGCCGGCGCCCTCGAATGCCTCAACGCCGGCATCACCACCCTCGTCGACTGGTCCCACATCAACAACACCCCCGAGCACCCGGACGCCGCGGTCCAGGCGCTCACGGAGACCGGCATCCGCGCACAGTACGCGTACGGCAGCGCCAACACCTCCCTCGCGGAATACTGGTTCGAGAGCAAGATCGCGATTCCGGGCGACGACGTCCGCCGTATCCGGGCCAAGTACTTCACCTCCGACGACGGTCTGCTCACCATGGGGCTCGCCACCCGCGGCCCGGGCTTCTGCGTCAACGACGTCGTCACCTCCGAGTGGGCGCTCGCGCGCGAGCTGGACATCCCGATCACCGTGCATGTGGCGATGGGGCGGCTGGCAGGCCGCTTCGGCATGGTGAAGCAGCTCAACGATCTCGGCCTGCTGGGCCCCGACACCACGTACATCCACTGCTGCTACTTCAGCGAGGAGGAGTGGCGGATGGTCGCCGACAGCGGCGGCACGGTCTCGATCGCACCGCAGGTCGAGACGCAGATGGGGCACGGCTGGCCGCCCGTGATGAAGGCGATCGAGTTCGGGCTGCGGCCCAGCCTGAGCATCGACGTCGTCACCACCGTCCCCGGCGACATGTTCACCCAGATCCGCGCGGCCTTCGGCGCCGAGCGCGCCCGCGTCAACGCGGACTGCTGGAAGGCCAACATGCCGGTGCCGGAAACCATGTTGACGGCACGTCAGATGCTGGAGATCGCGACACTCAACGGCGCGCACGTCGCGGGACTGGAGCACCGCACCGGTTCCCTGACCCCCGGCAAGCGCGCCGACGTCGTCGCCCTCGACGCCACCGCCCTGAACGTCGCGCCGGTGCACGACGCGGCCGCCGCGGTGGCCCTGTCGGCCGACGTCTCCAACGTCGAGACGGTCATCGTCGACGGTGTGATCCGCAAGCGCGACGGCAGGTTGACGGCCGACGTCGCGCGGGCCCGACAGCTCGTCGAGGAGTCCCGCGACCGGCTCCTGGCGGCGAAGGAGGCGAAGCCGAAGGCATGACCGGGCATCTGGTGCGACGGGCCGCCGCGGCGACCGAGCCGCCGTACGACCAACTCGGATACCGCAGGCGGACGTTGGTCGGCGAGGACGACGGCAGCGTGCACACCGGCTTCGGCCTGTGCGAACTGCGGCCCGACGGCACGCTCCCGGCCCATGTGCACTCGTACGAGGAGACCTTCCACATCCTCGACGGGGCGGTGATCCTCGATGTGCCGGAGGGAGCTTTCCTGCTGGAGGAGGGCGACTACGGCCTCCTGCCGGCCGGTGTCCCGCACGCCTGGCGCGGCGCCGGGGGCACGGCCGCACGCTGGGCGGACATGCTGGCGCCCGTGCCACGGGCCCGCTACGGGTACGACACCCAGGCCGTGCCCGCGCTGCCCGCGCGCGACCCCGTCCGCATCGACGTCCGCGACCCGCGCACCCGCTCGTTCGGCCACTTCGAGCCCGCTCAGATGGACCCCGGCAAACAGTCCCAGGACCTCCTCGCGGTCTCGGCGAGCATGCGCACCGCACTGCTCGTCTACAGCGGCATCACCGTGAAGATGATGGTCGACAGCGACCTCGGCGCGGTCGCCTCGACGATGTTCATGGTGCAGTACGCGCCCGACGGCGTCGCCGGCACGCACGACCACCCCTTCGAGGAGACGTACCTGTTCCTCGAAGGTGAGGCGGACGCCACCTTCGACGGCGAGACCTACCGGCTGGTGCCCGGCGACTGCGCCTGGGCGGGCGCCGGTTGTGTGCACGGCTTCACCAACGCCGGGCAGGGGCCGCTGCGTTGGCTGGAGACCCAGGCGCCGCAGCCGCCGCCACGGCACTCGTACCGGTTCACGCGCGACTGGGACTACTTGAGGGAGGCCCTGGAGTCATGAGCAGCGTCCTGGTCGTCGGCGGCACGTCCGGCATAGGCCGCGAGTTCGCCCGCGTGCGGTCGGAACGGGGCGACGAGGTCGTCCTCACCGGCCGCGACTCCGCCCGCGCCGAAGCCGTCGCCAAGGAGATCGGCGCGCGCGGCCTCTCCCTGGATCTGTCCCAACCGCGCGAGATAGCAGGGGCGTTGACCGAGGTGGAGCGCGTCGACCACCTGGTGCTCGCCGGAGTCTCGCGCGACGAGAACACGGCCGCGGACTACGACATCAGCGCCGCCCTCCGCCTCGTCACGCTCAAACTCGTCGGCTACACCGAGGTCGTGCACGTCCTGCGGCCCCGTATGACCGACGACAGCGCGATCGTCGTCTTCGGCGGCCAGGCCAAGGAGCGCCCCTACCCCGGCGCGACGACGGTGGCGACCGTCAACGCGGGCGTACGGGGCCTGGTGAACACCCTCGCCGTCGAACTCGCGCCGGTCCGCGTCAACGCCGTCCACCCGGGCGTCGTGGGCGACAGCCCCTACTGGCAGGGCAAGCCGGAGGAGGTACTGGCCGGGCTGCGCGCCAGGACCCCGACCGGACGGCTCGCGACGATGGCGGACGTGGTCGACGCGGTGGACTTCCTGTTGCGCAACCGCTCGATCAACGCGGTGGAGTTGAGCGTGGACGGGGGGTGGCTCCTCGGGTGAGCGACATGGATCGGGGGAGCGGCATCGATCGGGGCGGTGGCACGAGACCGCGCGTCGCGGTCGTCGGTACGGGCCGGATGGGAGCCGCCATGGCGGTACGGCTGCGTAAGGCAGGCTTCACCGTGACCGCGTACAACCGCACGCGGGAAAAGGCCGCGGCCACCGGCGCCGCCCTCGCGGGCACGCCCCGCGAGGCCGCCGCGACGGCGGACATCGTCCTCGTATCCCTGGCCGACGCCACGGCCGTGACGGGGGCGTACGGCGGCGACGACGGCATCGTGGCCGGACTGCGACCCGGCGCCGTCGTGCTGGAGACCAGCACGGTCGCCCCCGAGACGGTCATCGCCCTGAGCCCGCTGGTCGAGAAGGCGGGCGCGACCCTGCTGGACACGCCGGTCTCCGGCAGCGTCGGCTTTGTCGAGCAGGGCAGGCTGACGGTGATGGCCGGCGGGGACGCGGCGGCCCTGGAGCGAGCCCGGCCGGTGCTGGACGTCCTGGCGGCGCGAGTCGTCCACCTGGGCCCCGGCGGCAACGGCGCGGCGATGAAGCTGGCGGTCAACTCTCTTCTGCTCGGCCTCAACCACGCCCTCTCCGAGGCCCTCGTCCTCGCCGAACGGGCCGGAGTACCGCGGGATTCGGCGTACGAGGTGTTCGCGGCGGGCGCCGCGGGGGCGCCGTTCGTGCAGTACAAGAGGGACGCGTATCTGCACCCGGAGGGTGCCGCGGTCGCCTTCACCCTCGAACTGGTCGCCAAGGACCTCGACTTGGTCCTCGCCCTCGCCGAACGCGTGGGCGCACCCATGCAACAGGCCGTCACCAATCGCCGGTTGGTGGGTGAGGCCCTGGAACAGGGCTTCGGGGGACGGGACTTGAGCGCAATTGCGGAGTACCTGCGCGCCAAGCCTGGGTGAGGACCCGGGTCAGGCCTTCGCCGCGTCGTACTCCGCGCGTGCCTTCTCCACCGCCGGCATCTGCCGGTCCACCCATCGGGCGAGGGCGCTGACCTGCTCGGCGGCCTCCCGGCCGAGGTCCGTGAGGGAGTAGTCCACGCGTGGCGGGATCACGGGCTTCGCGTCGCGGTGGACCAGACCGTCGCGTTCCAGGGTCTGCAGCGTCTGCGTCAGCATCTTCTCGCTGACCCTGCCGATCGCCCGGCGCAGCTCACTGAAGCGGTACGAGCGCTCCAGCAGCGCGATCAGCACCAGGGTGCCCCAGCGGCTCGTCACGTGTTCCATGACCAGACGGTGGGGGCACATCGTGACGCCGTCGGCCAACCGTACCTGGTCGACGAGTGTTGTGTCGTTCACGCCCATGAAGGCAGCTTACCCCAGGGTGGGCACTTTCGAAAAGTTAGTGCGCTCGGGGGCTGGTCGGGGGCTGGTGCGGCACCGGCCGTCAGGGCTTGACGCCGACGCCCCCGTACAGCGACACCGGCCCCGTCCCGTCCGGTGTCTCGTCCACGCCGAGCCCGGGATGCCAGTCCACCACCGACACGATCCCCGGCTCGACGAGGTCGAGCCCCTTGAAGAAGCCGGCCGTCTCGGCGTGGGTACGGGCCACCAGGGTCACACCGCCCGCCGCGTACGCCTCGATGCCCCGCCGTACGTTCTCCGGCTCGAAGTCGGCGGTCATCGCCGAAAGGACGAGGCAGCTGCCCGGGGCGAGCGCGTCGACGAGGGTGCCGACCAGGTCGTAGGCGCCGTCCTCGTCCGCGATGAAGTGCATCAGGGCGATCAGGGACAGGGCGACGGGACGGTCGAAGTCCAGGACGTGGCCCGCCTGTTCGAGGATCGCGGCGGTGTCGCGGGCGTCGGCCTGGAAGTACTCCGTGACACCTTCCGGGGTGCCGCGCAGCAGTGCGCCCGCGTGGGCGAGAACGATCGGGTCGTTGTCGACGTAGACGACACGCGCGTCCGGTGCCACGGTCTGGGCGATCCGGTGGAGGTTGGGCTCGGTGGGGATGCCGGTGCCGATGTCGAGGAACTGGCGGATTCCCGACTCCCCGACGAGCCTGCGCGTGGCCCGCTGCATGAAGCGGCGGTTGGCCCGGGCGGCCCTGGGTGCGTCGCTCTGTATCGACATGATCTGCCGGCCGAGCTCCTCGTCGACCGGGTGGTTGTCCTTGCCGCCGAGGAACCAGTCGTAGACGCGCGCGGGATGCGGCCTGGTCGTGTCGATCCGGGGGCCGGCCGGCTCGGTCGCGGTCACGTACTGCTCCTCTGCTCGGCGGACCCGACAGGGTGTGTCGGCGGACCCGACAGGACGTGCGAGCAGTCTGACACGATCATGCGGCGCGACGGAGACTGTCTTCGGCCACCTCCTTGTTCAGCGACGCCCGCACCAACGCGGCGGCCAGGACGGCCGGTTGAGTGTTCCCGGCCAGCTTCACGAGCCGGTCCGCATCCTTCGGCAACCCCAGCCGTTCCGCTCCGTCGAGCGCCTTGCGGTCCATGTACGGCGCCACTTCCGGCCACACCGGCTGAGCCTCGCGCAGGAAGATGTCGGCGCCCGCGGGCCCCATGCCGGGTATCTCCCGCAGCAGACGGCGCAGTTCGGCGACATCGCCGTCCGCCTCCTTGCGCATCCGGCGCAGATCACCGCCCCACCGCTCGGTCAACAGCTCGGCGCCGTCGCCGAGTTGGGTGGCGGTGCGCTCGTCGTAGCGCCGGTAGCCGCCCCGGCCCAGCGCGTCCACGCGCTCCTGCCAGTCGGCCGCGGCCATCCGCCGCGGATCACGCAGTCCGGCCTTGTGCAGCTCGCGGGCCGCGTCGATCGCGACGGATCCGCGGATACGGGCGCTCAGCAGCAGCGCGAGGACCAGCAGCCGGTACAGCGGCTGCGGGGTGTCCTTGAGCGTGATGCCCGCCTCCTCGGCGAACGTACGCCCGTGCGCACCCACCAACTCCCGTACCACGCGCTGCTGTTCGGTCATGGCTTCAGCGGATCGTGGCCGATCGTCATCAGCATGTGCCGACGACGGGTCTCCTCGGCCTCGGGCTCGTTCTCCACGTCCGCCTGCTCCGTCACCGTGTCCACGACCTCGTACATCACCTCGAGGTCGTCCTCGGTGAGGTCGGTGCGCCGCTTCTGCAGGATCGCCAGGACATGCTGGCCGGTCGGCGAGCCCGCGTGCTCGGGCAGCGGTTCGGTCTGTTCGTCGGCCTCGCTCACCCGCAGCCACGCGGCCAGTTCCTGCGAGGTCATGTTCACCACGCGGTGGAAGTCCTCCCACAGCGCGTCGAGTTCGAGGGCGTCGGTCATCGCGTCCCCCTTTCCGTACGTACGTGCTCCACGGGCCGGCCGGTCAGTTGTCGCGCGGCCAGTTCTCCGCGTCGAACATCCACCGCTGCTTCTCGAGCTCGGCGGTGAGGGAGATCAGCAGGTCCTGGGTGACCGGATCCGGCTCCGCGGTCGCGTCGATACGTTCGCGCAGCCGCCCGATCGCCGCCTCCAGCGCGTCCACGACGAGCTGGACGACCTCGGTGTCCCGCAGCCAGCCGTCCTTCGGGCCCGGCAGCGTGTAGGCCGCCGCGATCGTCTCGGGCCGGCCGTCGGGCGGCAGGCCGAGCGCGGCGGAGCGCTCCGCCACCGTGTCGGCGAAGGTGCGCGCCGTGTCCACGACCTCGTCGAGCTGCAGATGGATCGAGCGGAACCGCGGGCCCACGATGTTCCAGTGCGCCTGCTTCCCGATCAGCGAGAGCCCGAGAAGATCCACGAGAGTGCTCTGCAGTGCCTCTCCGGCGACCTTGCGGGCCGGTTCCGGAAGTGTGCTCTTCACGACAGTCATAGGGTGCTTCTCCTTCTGGCGTCGTGCGTGCCGGTGCGGAGCAGTGCGGTGCGTTCCTCCTCGCAGGTCCCTCCCCACACCCCCGAGGTCTGGCCGCTGCGCAGGGCCCAGTCGAGGCACTCGACGGTCACCGGGCAGCGGGCACAGACGCGTTTGGCCGCGGCGACGTCCCGCAGCGCCGGTCCCTGGGTGCCCACCGGGAAGAACAGCTCGGGGTCCTCTCCCGTGCAGGCAGCACCGCGCAACCACTCCATGCGGCGGCGGGTGCCCAGGGCGAACCGGTGCAAACACGGCGCCGGGCGGCGCGATGTCGTCTCAGCGTGTGAACACGCTGTCCAGGACTCGGATGGCGTCAGTTCGTGAGCACGTCGTCCACGAACCGCGTCAGGTCCGCGAAGACCTCGGCCTTGTTCGTCTCGTTGAACACCTCGTGCCGGGCACCGGCGTAGATCCGCTCCACGAGGCGGCCGCCGCTCAGCTGCTCGACGCCGACGCGGCTGCCCGGGAGGGGCACCAGCCGGTCGTCGTCGCCGTGCAGCCACAGCAGCGGGAGCCCGCCGATGTCGCCGGACTTGGCGACGGTCTCCAGGGTGCGGGCGAACGCCTCCACCGTCGGCCGCTTCATCGGCCCGTGCCAGACCAGCGGATCGGCGGCGTACGCCTCCCCGACCGCCGGGTCCCGGGAGAGCGAGGCCGGGCTGATGGGCGTGTCCGGGATCTCGTCGAGCGCGAGCAGCCGGCCCGGCAGCTCCCAGACCCCGATCACCGGCCCGGACAGCACCAGGGCGGCGAGTTCGTCGCCGTAGCGCTGGGCGTAGCGGGCCGAGATCAGGCCGCCCATGGAGTGCCCGATCATGACGACCGGTACGCCGGGGTGCGCGGACCGGGCGAGGGCGGCCACGGCGTGGAGGTCGGTGACCACGTCCTCGAAGTCCCCGACCAGCACCCGCTCGCCCGCCGACCTCCCGTGCCCCGTGTGGTCGGGCCCGAACACGGCCGCGCCGTGCCCGACCAGGACGTCGGCGAGCTCCTCGTACCGGCCGATGTGCTCGCCGTAACCGTGCACCACCAGGGCGACGTACCGCGGTCGCTCGTGCGGCCACTCTCGTGCGGTGATCGTGCCCCTGGTTCCGGTCAGGACGTGCTCGCGGGCGTCGGCCATGTCTCCTCCAGCTGCGTCGGTGAAGGTCCCCGTGGATCTTCCCAGGGAGCCGCCCGGCGGTCTATAGTCCAAAACTAGCGGTGCTAATTAAACGGCTGCCGCCCGGGTGCAGCCGCCGTAGCTCAGGAGTCCTGTCGTGCGTCCCGTCCATTTCGCGGCCGCCCGCCGCACCCCCATCGGCAAACTGCGCGGAGCCCTGTCCGCCGTACGGCCCGACGACCTCGCCGCGGCCGTCATCCGCGGGCTCGTCGCCGACGTACCCGCCCTCGACCCGGCGCGCATCGACGACGTCTACTGGGGCGCCGCCAACCAGGCCGGCGAGGACAACCGCAACGTCGCCCGCATGGCCGCACTGCTCGCCGGCCTCCCCGAGTCCGTTCCCGGCGCCACGGTCAACCGTCTGTGCGCCTCCGGCCTCGAGGCGGTGACGCTGGCCGCCCGCACCGTCGCCGCGGGCGAGGCCGACGTGGTCCTCGCGGGCGGCTCCGAGTCGATGAGCCGCGCCCCCTTCGTCCTGCCCCGCCCCGACGAGGCGCTCCCGCACCGCATCGAGACCGCCGACACACGCCTCGGCTGGCGCCTGGTCAACCCGGCGATGAAGGACCTCCACGGCCTGCTCTCCATGGGTGAGACCGCCGAAGAGGTGGCCTCGCGCTACGGCATCCCGCGCGAACGCCAGGACGAGTTCGCCCTGCGCAGCCACCAACGCGCCGCGGACGCCCGCAAGAACGGCCACTTCGACGACGAACTCCTGCCGGTGGAGCGGCCGGACGGCGTGCTCGTCGACGCCGACGAGTGCATCCGCGAGGACACGTCGTACGAGAAACTCGCGCGCCTGAAGCCGGTCTTCCGCGAGGGCGGCACGGTGACGGCGGGCAACGCCTCCCCGATGAACGACGGCGCCGCCGGACTCCTCCTGGTCAGCGAGGAGGCGCTCAACGACCTGGGCCTGGAGTCGCTGGGCCGCTATGTCGCCGGCGCCTCGGCCGGCGTCCACCCCGACGTCATGGGCATCGGCCCCGTCCCGGCCACCCGCAAGGCCCTCGCCCGTGCCGACTGGAGCGTCGCCGACATCCAGGAGGCCGAGTTCAACGAGGCGTTCGCGGCCCAGGCCCTCGCCTGTGTGGACCAACTCGGCATCGACCCCGACCTGGTCAACCCGAGCGGCGGCGCGATCGCCCTCGGCCACCCGCTGGGCTGCTCGGGAGCCCGCATCCTGACGACACTGCTGCACCGCATGCGGCGCACGGGGGCGGAGCGCGGCCTGGCCACCATGTGCGTGGGGGTGGGACAGGGGAGCGCGGTGCTGGTAGAGAGGCACTAGCCGTTCCTCACAGGGTGGAGGCCTCCGCATGGCTGTCGTCGTCTGGATCGTCGAGGGCACCTGGCCGGCATGCGTGGACGCCGCCCGCGCTCATACAGCCGAGGACGACGAGATCGTGCTGTTGCACGTGACCGGGCACGAGCTCCCGGGCGTCGCGCACGGCGCCTTCGCCGGACTGCTCGGCCGCGGGCACCCCTGGGGGCACCGCCCGGCCGAAGGCTGGGGGAGGGATCCCGGCATTCAGGTCGAGCACCTCGCAGCGGCTTCGGCCCAGGAGTTGCTGCAGGCCGCCGCCGACCGGCTGGGCCGCCCCTGCACCCGCGTGGAGCGCACCGGCCGGGTCGAACGCGAGGTCGTCGCGGCGGCCGAGGACGCCGGCCTGCTGATCCTGGCCCGGGACGGCGACCGCAGCCGACTTGGGCCCAAGAGCCTGGGCCCGGCCGCCCGCTTCGTGGTCGACCACGCCCCGTGCCCCGTGCTGCTCATCTGGCCCGAACCGGCACCGGACCTCGCGGACATACCGCCACCGCCTCCGCCACCGCCGCATCACCGATAGGGCCGGGCAGTCGCCACCTGTCGAGACGCTCCTTACGCCGCCGGATGCGTGCGCATAGCATCGGTCCCCGCATGGACACGATGACGCTCTGGCACATATCCGGCTGGGAGTTCGCCGCCCTCGCCTTCGCGGCCCTCCTCGTCGGCTTCTCGAAGACCGCGGTGAGCGGGGCCAACACGGTCAGCCTCGCCATCTTCGCGGCGGTGCTGCCCGCCCGCGCCTCCACCGGCGTACTGCTGCCCATCCTGATCGTCGGCGACGTCCTCGCCGTCCTCACCTACCGGCGGCACGCCCACTGGCCCACGCTCTGGCGGCTGTTCCCGGCGGTCGCGGCGGGCGTGGTGTTCGGCACGCTGTTCCTGGTGTGGGCCGACGACGGGATCGTACGGACGTCGATCGGCGCGATCCTGCTGCTGATGGCGGCGGTGACGGTCTGGCGGCGACGCACGGCCGAGGTCGAGGAGGAGCCGGACTCGGTCGCCACTCGCTCGGGCCGCGTCAAAGCCCGCTCGTACGGCGTCCTCGGCGGCTTCACCACGATGGTCGCCAACGCGGGCGGCCCGGTGATGTCGATGTATCTGCTGTCCGCGGGCTTCCGCAAGCTGGGCTTCCTCGGGACCTCGGCCTTCTTCTTCCTGATCGTCAACCTGTCCAAGGTGCCCTTCAGCGCCGGCCTCGGCCTGATCGACGGACCCTCACTGCTCCTTGACGCCGCGCTCGCGGTGTTCGTCGTACCCGGTGCGTTCCTCGGCAAATGGGCTGTGAACCGAATCAACCAGCGGCTCTTCGAGCAACTCGTGATCGCGGCCACGGTCGTGGGCGGCCTGCAGCTACTTCTCCGCTGACCCGCGCAGCAGCGCCGGCAGGTCCGCGAAGGACTCGATGACATGGTCGGGCCTGCCGCTCGCCTCCCGGTGCGTCTCCGGCAGGTACTTCCCGGTCTTGACCAGCACTCCCGTGATGCCGGCGCGCTGCGCGGCCAGCACGTCCGACTCGATGTCGTCCCCGACCATCACCGCCTCGCCCGCATCGACCCCCAGCCGGGCCAGCGCCGCCCCGAAGAACGCGGCCGACGGCTTCCCCGTGACCTCGGCCTCGGTACGGGCGGCCTTCTCCAGTCCGGCGAGAAACGCACCGGAGTCCAGCTGCAGCCCGGCGTCGGTGCGCCAGTACAGATTCCGGTGCACGGCCACCAGCCGGGCCCCGCGCTGCAGATACCCGAAGGCCCGGTTGAGCGCCGCGTAGCCGAACTCGGGCCCGGCGCCTCCGACGATGACGACGTCCGGCACGGAGTCACTGTCGACGTCGGCCGGATCGACCAGCGCGACACCCTCCAGATCCTCCCGAATGTCCCCGCTGTTGAGCAGCGCACACCGCGCCCCCGGGTGATGCTCGGCGAGATACGCGGCGGTGACGACCGGCGCGGTCAGGATGTCCGCCGCGTCCACTGCGAACCCCGCCTCCCGCAGCGTCCCGGCGATCGACGCACGGGTCCGTGACGTCGTGTTGGTCACCAGCGCGACACCGAGCCCGGCCTCCCGGAGCTCCCGCAACGCCTCCACGGCACCCGGCAGCGGCTCCCAGGAGACGGTCAGGACCCCGTCGATGTCGATCAGGACGGCACGTACAGACTCCATGGCTGGACGATAGCGGCGGACGAGCCGGCGGTCCGGGAATGCAACGGGGGGAGGCGGCGTTACAACGACTGTAATTGACATGCCCGGATCAAGGATCCGTGGTGTGGGCGAAGGGAGGACCCCATGGCACGCAGCACCGCGCGCCCCGTCGTCAAGCTGAAGTCGACGGCCGGAACCGGCGTCACCTACGTGACCCGCAAGAACCGACTGAGCGACCCCGACCGGCTGGTCCTGCGCAAGTTCGACCCGGTGGTCGGCGCGCACGTCCTGTTCCGCGAAGAGCGCTGAACCCGTCAGAAACAGCCCCAGGTTCCGAGGAGGCAAACCCCATGAAGCCCCGCATTCATCCCGACACCCGGTTCGTGGTCTTCCGCGACCGCGCCGCGGACGTCGCGTTCCTGACCCGTTCCACCGCCGACTCCACCAGGACGATCGAGTGGGAGGACGGCCGGACCTACCCGCTGGTCGACGTCGAGATCTCGTCGGCGTCCCACCCCTTCTACACAGGGAAGTCGCGGGTTCTGGACACCGCCGGCCGAGTGGAGCGCTTCGAGCGCCGCTACGGCCGCGCGGCCGAGAACCGCAGCTGACGACGGAATGAGGAGAGCAGAACCATGAAGGTGCGCAAGTCCTTGCGCTCGCTGAAGTCCAGGCCCGGCGCCCAGGTGGTGCGCCGACGCGGCGTGGTCTTCGTCATCAACAAGAAGGAACCCCGCTTCAAGGCCCGCCAGGGCTGACGGAGTTCCGGACGTCGGCTGCCCGGTGCGCGCCGCTGGACGCCAGTTCCACCGGACGCTGGGAGAGGCCGTGTGACAGGTCCTCGACCAGCAGCCGCTTTGCGATCGTGTCCACGGCAGCGCGCAGATCGGTCCCGGAGGGGCGGCCGATGTCCTGCTGTACCCGTTCCTCGAGCCACTTGGCCCACGCCTGGCTGATGACCGCGGCCTCGCGTGCGCCGGCCTCGGTGTGGGAGAGGAGCGAGCCGTCGCGGGTGAGGAATCCCTCGTCCGCCATGCGGTCGAAGACCGGCAGCAGTACCTCGGGCGGCAGGTGGCGGCGGGCGGCGATCACGCCGAGGCTCGCATGACCGACGAGTCGGTTCAACAGCTCGACCTGCATCACCGCCCAGGCGCCGGCGATGTCGAGCCGGGTGTCGCACTCCGCCATGATCCGGCGCACCGTGTCCAGGTCCGTACTGCCGATGATCTTCCCGACGGACGCTTCGAGCAGCCGCTGCGAGTCCGCGCCGTGCGGTGACGCGAACCCCTCGCCCATGTCGGTCGAGCCCGCCCGCGCGCTGTCGCGCAGCTCGACCTGCTTGAGGAACAGCGAGACGAGGAACCCGGCGGCCGCGACCGGCACGGTCCACAGGAAGACGGTCTGCAGCGTGTCGGCGTACGCGTCGATGATCGGGGCGGCAACCCCCGAGGGCAGCCTGTGCAGGCCCTCGGGGCTGGTCGCCGCCTTGGCGACGACCGCCGGGTTCACGGCTCCGGACCTCGCGGCCTCCGCGACCCCGTCGGTGAGGTTCGGCTTGAGGGTGTTGGTGTAGATCGTGCCGAACACCGCCGTACCGAAGGAACTGCCCAGCGTACGGAAGAAGGTCACACCGGAGGTCGCGGTGCCGAGGTCGGCGTAGTCGACGGTGTTCTGCACGGCGATCGTCAGGACCTGCATGCACAGGCCGATGCCGGTGCCGAGCACGAACATGTACAGCGACTCCAGCCAGGCGCCGGTCGACGGCCCCATGAGGGACATCAGATACAGGCCGACGCCCATCACCAGCGAGCCGACGACGGGGAAGTAGCGGTACTGGCCGGTCTTGCTGACCACGTTGCCGCTGAACACCGACGCGATCAGCAGCCCGATCACCATCGGCAGCGTCCGTACGCCCGAGATCGTGGCCGAGTCGCCGTCGACGTACTGCAGATAGGTCGGCAGATACGTCATCGCGCCGAGCATCGCGAACCCGACGATGAAGCTGAGCACCGAGCAGACCGTGAACACCGGGTTGGCGAACAGCCGCATGGGCAGCATCGGTTCGCGTGCCCGGGTCTCCACCCAGCAGAACAGCCCGAGCGCGACCGCGCCGCCGGCGAACAGGCCGATGATGGTGGCCGAAGTCCACGCGTACTCGTTGCCGCCCCAACTCGTCGCCAGGATCAGCGCGCTCGCGCCGACCGCGACGAGGGCGATGCCCAGGTAGTCGATGACGGGCCGGGACGCGGACTTCACCACCGGGATGGTGCGGGCAGCCGCGACGACCACGAGGATCGCGATCGGCACGTTGACGTAGAACGCCCAGCGCCAGGACAGATGGTCGGTGAACACCCCGCCCAGCAGCGGCCCGATGACGGTGGCCACCCCGAACACGGCCCCGATCGCTCCCTGGTACTTGCCGCGCTCCCGCAGCGGGATCACGTCGGCGATCAGCGCCATCGCCGTCACCATCAGCCCGCCCGCGCCGATGCCCTGCATCGCCCGCCAGGCGATCAGCAGCGACATGTTCGTGGCCAGACCGCACAGGAACGAGCCGGTGATGAAGACGACGGCCGAGACCTGGAAGACCACCTTGCGCCCGAACAGGTCGCCGAACTTGCCGACCAGCACCGTCGAGACGGTCTCCGCGAGCAGGTACGAGGTCACCACCCACGACATGTGTGCGGCACCGCCGAGGTCCGACACGATCGTCGGCAGGGCCGTGCCCACGATCGTCTGGTCCAGGGCCGCGAGCAGCATCCCGAGCATGATCGTCACGAAGACGACGTTGCGCCGGCGCGAGTCCAGCACGGGCGGCTGCGAGGCGGCGGGCGGGGCGATGTCCTCGGCGACTGTCACGTGGTCACGATCACACCGGTGGACCACCCGTGCATGCGGGACCGGTCCGCTCGGGTGGCCTATGCGACACAGCCGCTGCGGGTCAGTCCTCGGGCTTCCTCCGCAGCAGATACGTGTCCATGATCCATCCCTTGCGCTCGCGGGCCTCCGCGCGCAGCCGCTCGATCCGCGGCGCGGCCTCGGCGATCGGCCCGGAGGCGAGGATCTCGTCCGGGGTGCCTATGTAGGCGCCCCAGTAGATGTCGATGTCCTGCCCGGCGTACTTCCGGAACGTCTGGTGGGCGTCCAGCATCACCACCACGTCGTCCACCCCTTCCGGGAAGCCCTCGGCGAGCCGCCGCCCGGTGGTGATCTGCACCGGCCCGGCGACGCGGTTGAGCCCCGTGCGATGCCGGGCGACGAGCGCCGAGACACTGCTGATCCCCGGCACGACGTCGTAGTCGAAGTCCACTGCGCCCCGCTCCAGCACCTCTTCGAGAATCCCGATCGTGCTGTCGTACAACGCCGGGTCCCCCCACACCAGGAACGCGCCGCTCTGCTCCTCGCCCAGCTCCTCGGCGATCAGCCGCTCGTAGATGCCGGCACGGGCGCTGCGCCAGTCCCCGACGGCGGGGGAGTAGGCCGCACCGCCCGCGCTCCGGTCCCGCTCCGGGTCCCGCGCCTCGACCACTCGATACGAGGACCCCTCCGGTATGTGCGCGTCGAGCATGTCCCGACGCAGGCGCGTGAGATCGCTCTTCACCTCGCCCTTCTCGAGAATGAAGAAGACGTCCGTGCTCCGCAGCGCCTTGACGGCCTGCAGGGTGAGCTGGTCGGGGTCGCCCGCGCCGATGCCGATGACATGAATCTTTCGCACCCCCCGAGTCTGCCGCACGCCACTGACAGTCCGTACATCACCTCCGCACCGAGCGGACAGGGCAGGGACTCGTCCCCTACGGCACCTGCCCCCGAAGCCGCGGCGCCCGAGCCTGCGCGTCGACGGTCCCGCCGCCCGCCTCCACGTCGTCCGCCAGCCCCCGCCCCCAGGCGACCAGCCCCACCAGATCCATCCCGTAGGGCCGCTGCCGCCCCGACTGCGCCGCCCACTGCTCCACGCCGCCGGCGCCCCGCCGCAGCAGCCGGGCGCCGCCCGTGACATTCCCGCGGGCGGCGTGCGTGAGCCCCACGGCGACCTGCGCCAGCCCCCGCCACAGCTCCCGCTCCTCCTGCGGCCCCGACTTCCAGGCGTCCTCGAACACCTCGTGCGCGTGGAAGGGCCTGCCCGCGTCCAGCAACCCCTGCGCCTCGGCGACGCTCTGCTCCGGGGTGCGCACGATGCCCTCGGGCTGCCGGGCCACGCCCTGCGCCTCGTACGGGAGGGGCCGCCCGAGCCCGTCCCGCGGCCGGGCATTGCGCGCCCGCCCCTCGCCGTCCCGGTCCCGCGCGCCCGTCGATCGTCCTGAGGATGTACTGCCCATACGCCGATTGTCCCGCGCCCCGTGACCGGCTTCGGCGCGGTCCCCGACGTGGGGTAAAGTGCTGTCCGCGCGATCACGCGGTTCACAGCGGACAGCGCACCGGGACGTGGCGCAGCTTGGTAGCGCACTTGACTGGGGGTCAAGGGGTCGCAGGTTCAAATCCTGTCGTCCCGACGGTGCGAAGGGTCTTCGCGGGCGAGAGCCTGCGGGGCCCTTTTCGTATGCTTCGGTTACCGCTCGCCGCTCGTGCGCACTCGCCACTCGTCGAGCTTCCCCAATGCTCCGAATGCCTGGACTCTCCAGTCGCCCGCCGCACCCCTGCCGCACAAAGTGACCTCGCCCGGCACAGAGTGATCTCTTCGCTTCCGTGCTCCCTCCCTACTCTCGAGGAAAGGGCGAAGATGACCCGTTCGACCGTGGGCCCGCAGCCGGCTCGCCCCCTCCGTGTGCCGGCGCTCGTCGCCGTAGTCCTCCATCTGGTGGCCGCTCTTCTCGTCGGCACCGCGACACCCGCCGCCGCGCTGACCAAGCCGGTCATCAACGGGCCCGTGTTCAACGACCCGCTGGGCACCCCGGAGCAGCAGAAGGCGATCTTCACCCAGCTCGTCCGGCTGATCGACGCGACGCCCGCCGGGGCGACGATCCGCGGCTCGATGTACGAGTTCCAGGACCAGGAGGTCGCCGACGCACTGCTCGCCGCCGACGAGCGCGGCGTCAACGTCAGGCTCATCGTCGACGAGTCGACCTATGTCGGCGAGGGGGGCGTCGGGTACAACAACCCGGTCTACCGGTCCCTCAGGTCCGGGCTCGGAACCAATGACGCCGCCCGCTCCTGGATCGTCGTCTGCGACGACAGGTTCGAGGACGCCGACGGCGTGGACGACGTCATGCGCGGCTGCCTGAGCGTCGCCCCGCCCGCACCGGCGTACAACCACAACAAGTACTTCATCTTCTCGAAGGTCGGCCCCTTCGACGACGGCACCAGCTACTCGAAGGTCGTCTTCCAGACCTCCTCGAACCTCTCCGACTGGTACAAGGTCGAGTCCTTCAACGACGCCGTGACCTTCGTGGACGCCACCGTCTACGACGGCTACGCGTCGTACCACGAGAAGCAGCGCGTCGGGCGCACCCTCGCGGGCGGCAACAACCACGTGTACTTCTCCACCCCGACCGGCTCGACCTACCGGGCCTTCTTCTTCCCGCGCGGCGACGCCTCGTACAACAACCCGGCCACCGACACCGTCGTCAAGGCTCTCAACGAGGTCAGCTGCGCCTACACCGGAACGGACGGGCAACGGCACCAGACCGACATCCGCATCCTGATGCACACCTTCTACGGCTCGCGCATCCAGGTCGCCGACAAGCTGGCCCAGCTGCGCGGCAGGGGCTGCTGGATCGACATCATCTACGCCGAGAGCGACTCCAAGATCACCAACAAGCTGACCGTGGCCGGCATCCAGCACCGCAGGTGCCGCATCCCCAACGGCCCGGGCATCGACGTCCGTCCGCACAACAAGGAGATCCTGATCGACGGCGACTACGGCGGCAGCATCACCCCGCGCGTCTACACGGGCAGTGCCAATCTCGCCGGGTCGTCGCTGCGCTCGGCCGATGAGGCGCTCGTACGGATCGTCAGCGCGTCGTACCACGCGAAGTATCTGAGCACCTTCTACAAGATCCGCTCCGCCTGCGGGGGGTGACGGGCGGTCACTTTCCGGATGCCTGGGTGAAGCGGTCGAGCAGCGCGTCCAGCCCGGCCGCCAGCCCTTCCGGCCCGCCCTGCTCGGCCAGGGCGGGTGCGGTCTCCCGGAGCCGGGGCAGTTCCTGCGAGGGCATGCGGTGCAGGCCCAGGCGGAAGCCCGGATCGGGCTCGTCGGGGTTGTCCACCATGGGGCGCAGCTCCACGGACACATAGCCGAGCAGCCAGGCGGTGAAGGCCTGGAAGACGGCCGCGGAGCGGGCCTCGTCCAGCTCGGCGTCCCGGAGCAGGGCCAGCACCCGCTCGTGGTCCTTGAGGACGGCGAGCGGCCGCTGGGCCAGCGGAACCGCCAGCATGCGCGTGGAGAGCAGCGGTACGGCCCGGGGGTGCGCGAGGCAGACGTCGTACGTCGCCCGGGCGATCCGGTGCAGCTCGGCGCGCCAGGCGGGCACGGTCTCCGTCGAGCCGGTCCCGGGTCCGGCGGCCAGGCGCTCCTCCAGCTCGAGATAGAGCGCTTCGACCAGGCCGTCGAGCAGGGCGTCCTTGCTCGACGCGTACCGGTACAGCGCCATCGCCTCCACACCGAGCTCCGCGCCCAGCCGGCGCATGCTCAGCGCGGACAGGCCCTCCCGGTCCACCAGTTCCAGCGCCGCGGCCAGCACGCGCTCGCGATTGAGCCTGCCGTAGCGTCCGCGGTCGCTGGCGCGACGCGTGGGGCCGGGATCCGAGGCGCTCTTCGCCATTGCGCGTCTCCTCGCCATGCGGCCGCAGGTCCCTTCGGGGGCCGACGGCATCCGTATACGACGTAAACACGGATGCTAGCCGGAAGCGGTCGGATTTCCCCGCCTTGACCGTTCGTCCGTTTCGTCCTAGTCTGTACGTGTACAACGTAAATATACATAGAACAGCTGCCGTGAATCCTCTGGGCGGCGCTGGTCTGTCCTCCTCGGGTCGGCGGCAGATCAGCGCCGCGACTCTGGTTGGAGGGACACATGAACCGTCCACTGCGCGTCACGGTCGTCACGACCGCCGGAATCCTCGGCGGTGCAGAACTGTGGCTGCTGGCGCTGCTCGACGCCACCGACCGGCTGGACGTGGACGCGGTGATGCTGGGGGAGGGGCCACTGGGCGAGCAGTTCCGCCGCCGGGGCATCCCCTGCGTCACGCACCGCACCGGCCGTACCGGAGCGGCGATCGCGGCCTCCGTGGCATGGTTCGCACGCCGGTTGCGGGCGGACCCCCCGGACGTGGTCCTCGCCAACGGGATCAAGGCGGCGTGCGTGTGCGGCCCGGCCGCATGGCTCACCGGCGTGCGCTGCGTGTGGGCCAAGCACGACTACACCCACCCGCGGCTGATGAAGCTCCTGGCCGCGCTCATCGACGACTGCGTGGCGACGGCGGACGGACTGGTCGTCGCCTCGCGCCACCCCCGGGCCGTCCTCGTGCCGTTCCCGGCGCCGGAGGGCACCGCACTGCCCCGCGAGGCGGCCCGGGAGAATCTGGTACGACAGGGCGTCCGGCTCAACGGCCACGACGATCCCGTGTTGCTCACCCTCAGCCGAATCGTCGCCAACAAGGGCGTGGACGACGCGATCCAGGCCTTGGCGAAGCCGGGGGGCGAGCGCTGGCGGCTGGTCGCGGTCGGGGGCGACGACCCGGCCGAACCGGACGAGCGCAGCCGGCTGTTCCAGTTGGCCGCCGACCTCGGAGTGGGCGACCGCGTCGACTTCACGGGCTGGATCGAGGACGCGTGGCGGAGCATCCCCGCTGCCGACGCGGTCGCGGTACTGACCAAGCCCACCCCGGCCATGCCGCATCCGGAGGGGTTCGGCGCGGTCGCACTGGAAGCGATGCGCTCCGCGATCCCGGTGATCGCCACGCCCGGCCCCGTCGCCGAACGGGTGGCGCAACCCGGTGCGGCGCCCGCCGGGATCGCCGTGCCGCCCGGGGACCCCACCCAAGTGGGCCTGGCGCTACGGCAGTTGGCGGACTGCGACACCCGCGTCGCCATGGGCGCCGAGGGGCAGCGTCTGACCGCTTCCCATCCGGGCCCGGCCGAGTGCGCCGGACGCCTGGCGCAGATCCTGTCCGAGGCCGCCGGGCTGCCCGGTGCGGGGCTGACCGGGGCCGCGCCGGTCTCGGTCGTGACCACCGTGCTCAACGAGGCCGGCGTGATCGACAAGCTGCTCAGCCTGCTGGTCCCCCAACTGGTCGAGAACGGGGACGAGATCGTCGTCGTCGACGGCGGCTCGACCGACGACACGGCCGACCGGGTCGAGGCATGGGCCGCGAAGGACGCCAGGATCCGTCTGCTCCGCCTCCCCGGCTCGGGCATCTCGGCCGGCCGCAACGCCGGTGTGAAAAAGGCGGTCAACTCGCTGATCGCCTGCACCGACGCGGGCTGCTACCCCGATCCGCACTGGCTGGACCGGCTGCGCGCGGCGGCGGCCGAACCCGACCCGGCAGGCCTGATCACCGGTGTCTACCGGGTGTACGGCCGCGGGGCGTCGGCCCGGGCCATGTCCGCGGTGGGCTATCCGGTCCCCGAGGAGGCCCGCCATCCCGGCCTGTGGACCCGCGCGTACTGCAGGCTCTTCGGCCGCGGACTCGACGCGGCCATGCCCACCGGGCGTTCGATGGCCTTCACCCGCGCCGCCTGGCAGGACGTCGGAGGCTTCCCTGAACGGCTGCTCACCGCCGAGGACGTGGTCTTCGGCCGCGCCGTCGTCGGGGCCGGCCACCGGGCAGTCCTGGCCACCTCCGCCGAGGTCCGCTGGGAGCAGCGGCCGACGCTGCGGGAGACCGTGGCGATGTACGTCCGCTACGGCGAGGGCGACGCACACTCGGCGGACCCGCGCGCGCTTGGCCGGGACCTGGCCAGAGCCTTCGCCTACGCGGGCGCCCTCGCCGCGGCGGTGCGAGGCACGCGTACCAGGTCCGTCGCGACCACCGCGTTCGCGGCCTACGTGTCACTGCCGCTCGCCAGGGCCGTCCGCCGACGCCACTGGACGGCGCTGCCCCTCGTCCCCTTCGCCGCGGCGGTGCGCGACCTCGCCAAGGCGGCCGGAGCCGGGCGCGGACTTGCCGGTCGGACCAGAACGGACAGGGCCGTCGCACGCGGGCCGGATGCGGAGGGCCCCCGATGAGTCACTCCGCGCCGACCCGGCGACCACTGGTGTTGATGTACCACGGAGTCGGCAAGCGCCCCGCCCACCAGGACCCGTTCTGCCTGTTCGTCCCGCCGGACATGCTCCACCGACAACTGCGGCGGCTGCTCGACCGGGGCTGGACGCCCCTGACGCTCGACCGCTGTCTGAGCGGTGACTTCCCCAGGCGCAGCGTGCTGGTGACCTTCGACGACGGCTACCAGGGCCTGCTGGACGAGGGGGTGCCGGTCCTGCGTGAACTGGGGTTCCCCGCCACCGCCTTCGTGCTCACCGGCGTGCTGGGCGGCACCTCGACCTGGATGACCGACATGCCCGACGAGCCGCTGCTCGACGCCGACGGCATACGCGCACTGGCAGCCGCGGGACTGGACGTCGAATGCCACGGCTGGGACCACAGCGACCTGGCGAACGCCGACGACGGCACCCTCGCCCGCAATCTCGTGGACGCCGCAGCCGCGCTGGCCGACATCACGGGCAAGCGTGCCCGCGCCTTCGCCTACCCCTACGGGGCGCATGACGCCGCCGCCCGCAAGGCGGTTGCCGCAGCCGGGTTCGAGATCGCGTTCAGCGTGCACGACGGCGCCCGGCGCTACGCCGTCCCCCGCGTCGACATCAACGCCACCGAGGTCGACGCGAGCTTCCGGCTGAAGACCTGGCGGGGCTATCCCGCCGTCCGCCGGATGTCCGGGGCGGTGCCCAGGCTGCGCCCCGCCCTGCACTCACTGATCGGCTGCGCCCACCGGCCCTGACCAGACGCGGCGGGCGTCGTCGTACACGCTGTACATGCGCTCGACGACCCGCCGCACGTCGTGATGGCGGCGGATGTGCGCCTGCGCCTCCTCGCCGAGCGCACGGCCGGTCGCCGGATCGGCCAGCAGACGTGCCACGGCGGCCGCGAACGCACCCGGGTGCCCCAACGGCACGACGGCGAAGGGAAGATGACGGGGCGGCAGGAACTCCCGTGCCCCCGGCACATCGGTGACGACGACGGGACGTGAGCAGGCCATGGCCTCCAGCGGGGCGAGGGCCATGCCCGCCTCCCAGCGCGAGGCCAGCACCACGAGATCGGCCGCGAGATACCAGTCGCGGGGGTCGACGACGGCTCCGGCGAACCCGACGGCCGGGGACGCTCGCGCGGCCAGCAGCGAACGGTCCGGCCCGGCCCCGACCAGGACCAGCCGCGCCTGCGGTATCCGCGCCTCGACCTCCGCCCAGGCGTCGAGCAGCACGTCCTGCCCCTTCTGACGGCAGAGCCGCGCCACGCACACGGCCAGCGGTCCGGGCACCCGGACGTCGAGCCGGTGCCGGGCGGCCTCCCGCGCGGAGGCCTCCGGCGGACCGCACCAGTCGAGGTCCACCCCGTTGCGTACGACGGCGTACCGGCACCGGATGCCGGCGGCCGCCCCGTGGGCACGCTCGCCCTCGCTGACGCACACCACCTGGTGCGCCCATCGCGCGCCCGCCCGCTCCCACCGCACGGCGGCGGTCCGCAGGGCGGCGGGAGCGCCGTCGAACGACCAGGCGTGCGGCTGATAGACGGTGGGCAGGCGGCCGCGGATCGCCAGGCGGCCCGCGAGGCCGGCCTTCGCGCTGTGCAGGTGCACCACATCCGGACGCACCCCGTCCACGATGCGCCGCACTCCGGCCACCTCGCGCGGGAGCGCCGGACCGGGGGAGCGTACGGCGTCCCACCGCACCACCTGGGCCCCGCGCCTAGCGGCGGTCCGCGCCAGCGTGCCGGCGGTCGGACACGCCACGACGACCCGGTCGCCCTGCGTGCACTGCCCGGCGGCCAGGTCCGTGACCACTCGGGCGACGCCCGCCTCGCTCGACTGCGCGATGTGCAGGATGGTCCGCGTCACGACACCGCGCCCTTCTGCGCCAGGGCGCGGACGGGTTTCGTGAGTCGCCGTGCCACGGTCCCGCTGAACCGCACCGCTTCGGCGACCGCCGGCACGGGATCGTCCGGGGTCAACCAGGCCCGTTCGAGGTTTCGCCGCGACAGCGCCGCCGGGAGCCGGCGTTCGTGCCAGGCACTCACCGTCGCCGACACGGCGTCCAGGTTGCCCACGATGAAGCCCCGGCCGTGGATCTGCGACCCGCCCGGAACGTGCCCGCCCGTCAGGTCCAGGTACAGCGCCCGGACCACGTCCATCCCCCGCGCGGTGCTGAAGAGGCGGAACTGCTGTCCGAACCGCGGGTTGAAGTCCACCAGCTTGTAGCGGCCGTCGCGGCGGTCGAACCGCCAGTCGAGGTCGGCGATCCCGCAGTAGCCGATCGCCCGGCACAGCTCGGCGGCCAGCGTCGCGAGGACCGTGTTGGGCCGGGCCCGGGCCCGGGTGGTGAGGCCCGTCCTGGGCGGCCAGGAGCGGAGCTTGTGCCCGGTGAAGACGAGCCGGGGCGTACCTCCCGCGCCGACGTAGAGGTGGGTGAACCACTCCTCGGCGATCTCGAGAGGGATGTACTCCTGCACGATGACGGAGGGGGACTCGACCGCCCCGCACCGGTCGAGCAGCTCGTCCTCGTCGTGGACGACGGTGGTGTGCCCCATGGCGGAGCCGTTGAGCTTGGTGAACGCCTCCCGGTCCTTCAGAACCACCGGGAAACCCCACTCACGGCTCACCGCGACCAACTCGGCGCGGTCGACCGGCGATCGGGTCCGGGGCGTGGGCACCCCGTGCTCCTGGCAGATCCGGTGCAGCCCCTCCTTGCTGGCCACCCTGCGGGGCAGCGCGGGCGGCACGGGGGGCAGCACGAACCATTCGGCGAGCCGGTCGGCGTTCTCCGCCAGCAGTACGGCGGCCTCGTCCCCCTCCGGCACCGCGACCGTGGGGCGTCCGATCCTCCGGCCTATCCGCACAAGGGCCTCCACCAGTTCCGCCGTGTCCTCCCGGCCGGTCGTCGGGAGGACGAAGCGGCCGGCGAGATGGCGTGAGAGGGCGGTGGGGGTGAAGCGGTCCTCGACCATGGCGTACGCCGGGACACCCATGCGTCCCAGGGTGCGTATCACCCCGAGCCCTCCGTGGAGCTGGGGAAAACGCCCCAGCTTGACGAGCAGTGCCGGTACTTGGTCGCTCATGAGGGGCTCCTGTCAGCAGGCGCCGGTCCGACGTACGACCGCGGACGGGGTCCGCAGCAGGATGGACAGGTCCAGGGCGGGCGACCAGTTCTCGACGTAGCTCACATCGAGCCGGTCCCGCTCCTCGGTCGGCAGGCAGGAGCGGCCGCTGACCTGCCACAACCCGCTCATGCCCGGTTTCACCAGAAGACGGTGGCTCGCGTCCTCGCTCAGCGCGGCGACCTCGTCCTTCACCAGGGGCCGTGGGCCGACCAGGGACATGTGGCCCGCCAGCACATTGAACAGCTGCGGCAGTTCGTCCAGTGAGGACGAGCGCAGGAACGAGCCCGCTCTGGTGACGCGCGGATCATTGACGATCTTGAAGAACCGGTCGCTGCCATAGAGGTTGAGGTGGGCGAGCTCGGCCTTGAGGCGGTCCGCACCGCGGTGCATCGTCCGGAACTTCAGCAGCGTGAACTCACGGCTGTCGCGGCCGATTCTGCGCTCCCGGAAGAACGCGGGTCCCGGGCTGTCGAGCCGTACCCACACGGCTATGGCCACCATCAGCGGAGCCAGCAGCACTATGCCGAGCAGGGCCAGCAGACGGTCGGCCAGCTCCTTGGGGACGCGCGGCAGCGCGGAGATCCTGGGAGCGCTCAGCCGCAGCAGGGGCACTCCGGCGACCGTACGCACGGCCAGTCTTCCGGCCGAGACGTCGGCGAGCACCGGTGCGAGCATCAACTCGACGCCCGCCGCCCGCAGTTCCCATGACAGCCGGCGCAGCCGCTCCGCGTCCAGCTCGGGGCACGGCAGCGCGACGACCGTGTCGCAGCCGGTCCGCCGTACGGTCTTGAGCAGGTCCATCGCACCGCCGTCGGAGGCCGCGGGGCCGGTGCGGCAGACTCCGACGACGTGCGTCTCGGGGGCGCGCCCTCTGTGCAGGACCGCGATCAACTGGGCGGCGGACCGGGCGGGTCCGAGCACGAGCACCCGGCCCGCGTCCGCACGCACCCTCGCCTGCCGGTACCGGCGCAGCCCGAGCGTAAGCCCTGCGGCGAGCGGCAGCGCGATCAGGGTGTCGTGCAGCAGCTCGTCGCGCGGGACGAACCACCAGGCGGCGCCGGCCGCGGCGCCGGCCGGACAGGCCGCCCGCAGCACCCGGCGCGGACCCTCCGCGTCGGCACCGGCGCCGTAAGCCCGCTGTGACGCCAGAGCGCCGAGCCACAGCGGGACGAGTACGGCCGGGACGAACCAGCGATGGAAGAGCAGATGCACGCCGCCCGCGGCGACGCTCGCGGCAAGCGCGTCGACGGCGAGCAGGACCGGCACCGAAGACCTGCGGCGAGGGCGCCTGCGCGCCTGTCCCGCGGTCCTCCTCCTCGCCGTTCCGATGCTGGTCGTTCGGTTTGCGACGGCCACGGCTCGCTTCCTCACCTCTTGGCCGGTCTTGATTGCCCAATTCCGTACGCTTACGATGTAAATATACATACGCCCCTTATCGGGCGAAAGTCAAGAAGTCGCTGATGGAAAGGGTGCCCGGACCATGAAGCCTCCCGGAGACACCGAAGTCGCCGTGGTCGGAGCAGGCCCCTACGGGCTCTCCGTCGCCGCCCACCTCCAGGCCCGCCGAGTGCCGTACCGGATCTTCGGCGAGCCCATGGACGGCTGGCGCTCGCACATGCCGCGCGAGATGTACCTCAAGTCGTCCCCGTTCGCGTCGTCGATCTCCGCTCCCGCTCCCGGGTACGGACTCGGCGACTTCCGGGCCAGGGAGGGGCGCCACCCCGGCCGCGAGCGGGAGCCGGTGCCGCTGTCCGAATTCGTGCGCTACGGGCTGTGGTTCCAGCAGAGCTGCGTGCCCGGGCTGGAGCGGACCGCTGTGCGCCATGTCGACCGCCCCCCTGACGGCCGGTTCCGGGTCGAGCTGGACTCCGGGGAGGAGTTCGCCGCGCGGGCTGTCGTCGTCGCCACGGGCGTCAACCCCTTCGCGTACGTACCACGCGAGTTGACCGGGCTGCGCGAGGGCGGCCTCGTCTCGCACACCGCGGACCACACGGACCTCTCGGTGTTCGCGGGGCGGCGCATCGTCGTGGTGGGAAGCGGCCAGTCGGCTCTGGAGACCTCCGCCCTGCTGAACGAGGCCGGGGCGGAGCCCGCGGTGGTCGCCCGCACCCGTCCGTTCTTCGGTCCGCCGCCGGTGGCCGACCGGGCGGCGGACCGTCCGCTGCACGCCCGGCTGCTGTGGCCGGAGGCCGCGATGGGCACCGGATGGCCGCTGGTGGTCTGCAGCCGCGGGCCCGCCGCCATCCGGCACCTGCCGGCCCGCATCCGTGCCCACCTCCTGCGTACGGTCCTGGGGCCGTCCGGCGCCTGGTGGCTCCGGGAGCGTGTGCAGGACCGTGTCCCGGTGCTGTCCGGCCGCAGCCTCCACTCGGCGGCGCGCGACAACGGCGGGGTGCGGTTGAAGGTGCGCAACGTCGGCGGGGGCCTGGAGACCCTGTACGCCGACCACGTGATCGCGGGGACGGGATATCTGGTCGACGTCGACAGGGTGGAACTGCTGAGTCCGCAGCTGCGCCGGGCCGTGCGCAAGAGTGCGGTCGAGCCGCCTCAACTGGCCGGTGCGCCGCAGCTGTCCGCCGACTTCCAGTCGTCGGTGCCGGGTCTGTACTTCGCGGGTCTGGCCGCCGCTCCCACCTTCGGGCCGCTGCTGCGCTTCGTGTGCGGCACGGGATTCACCGCCAGGCGGATCAGCGCCGCACTGTCCATGGGCGGCTGAGCGGTCCCGCCCGGAGTTGACTCGCGAGCCGCACCGCGAGAAGATGTACGTATACGCCGTAAATATACGGCTCACACAATGGTGATCGATGATGTGGAACGGGATGTGTCCGCAGAGCAGCGCCGACGGCGGAGCTGCCACCTCCGTCGGCGCTGTTCCGCACGGCCGCCCGAATCTGAGTGACTGGCGATCATGAGCGCCCCCATCGAGGACTACGCCCTCATCAGTGACCTGGAGACCGCGGCCATGGTCGGCAGGGACGGCTCCGTCGACTGGCTCTGTCTGCCCCGGTTCGACTCGCCGGCCTGTCTGGCGGCGCTGCTCGGCACGGAGGACAACGGCTTCTGGCGGGTGGCTCCCGTCGCCCGCGGACCGTGCGCACAGCGCGCCTACCGGCCGGACACGCTCGTCCTGGACACGCGGTGGGAGACCGCGACCGGCGCCGTGCGGGTCACGGACTTCATGCCGCCGCGGGCGCAACTGCCCTGCATCGTCCGGGTCGTCGAGTGCCTTTCCGGCGTTGTGACCATGCGCAGCGAGCTGCGGCTGCGCTTCCACCAGGGCAGGGTCGTGCCCTGGGTCCGGGCCGTCGACGAGTGCGCGGTGGCGGTCGCCGGCCCGGACGCCGTCTGGCTGGACGCCGACGGCCCCGTACGGGTGCTCGACCGTGAAGACTCCATGGTGTACGACTTCACCGTCGCGGCCGGACGACGGCTGGCGCTGACGCTGGTGTGGGCGCCTTCGCACCGGCCCGAGACGCCCGCACCGCTGTCCGTCCCGGCCGAGACCCTGCTGAAGGAGACCGGCGACTTCTGGCGGCGCTGGGCCGCCCAGTGCCGCTACGCCGGACCCTGGCGGGATGCCGTGGTGCGCTCCCTGATCACGCTGAAGGCGCTCACCTACGCGCCCACGGGCGGAATCGTCGCCGCGCCGACCACGTCGCTGCCCGGCCGTATCGGCGGCGGGCGCAACTGGGACCACCGGTACTGCTGGCTGCGTGACTCCACCCTGACCCTGTCCTGTCTGCTGCGCAGCGGCTACCGGGACGAGGCGGCGGCCTGGCTGGACTGGCTCGTGCGCGCCATCGCGGGCGACCCCGCCGACCTGCAGACCGTGTACGGCGTGGGTGGGCAGCGCCTGCTGCCGGAGACCGAGGCGCCGTGGCTGCCCGGCTACGAGGGGTCGCGGCCCGTCCGGTTCGGCAACTCCGCGGCGAACCAGTTCCAGTTGGACGTGTACGGCGAGGTCCTGGACGTCCTCTGCCAGTCGCTGCGGGCCGGGATCCCCATGCCCGCCCATGTGTGGAGCCTGGTCGAGGCGATGATGGGCTATCTGCTGCGGCACTGGCGGGAACCGGACCAGGGCCTGTGGCAGGTCCGCGGACCGGGGCGGCAGTTCGTCCACTCCAAGGTGATGGCCTGGGTGGCCGCCGACCGTGCCCTGCGGATGGGGGAACTGCTCGGACGCAACGGCTCCTCGGGGGAGTGGCGGGCCATGCGGGACGAGGTGCACCGGCAGGTGTGCCGGGAGGGCTGGAACGCGCAGCGGGGCAGCTTCGTGCAGTCCTACGGTTCCTCCGTCCTGGACGCCTCCGCCCTGCTGATGCCCAGGCTCGGCTTCCTGCCGGCGTGGGACGAGCGGGTGCGCGGAACTGTCCGCGCCATGCGGCATCTGGGCCACGGCGGCTTCGTACGGCGGTACTCACTGAACGGCGGCGGTGCGCGGTACTCGGAGGGCATGCTGGTGGCGTGCTCCCTGTGGTACGCCGACGCCCTGGCCGCGACCGGCCGTACGGAACAGGCCCGGCAGGTCTTCGAGCGGGTACTCGACATCCGCAACGACGTCGGTCTGCTCGCGGAACAGTGGGACCCCGACTCCGGCCGCCAACTGGGCAATGCACCCCAGGCGTTCAGTCACATCGCCCTGGTGGAGACGGCGTTCGCACTCAGTGCTTCGAGTTCGGGCGGCGTACGGCGCCCGCGTAACCGTGCGGGTTGAGCCGCTGGAAGCGCCAGGCGTCACGGCACATGTCGGTGAGGTCGCGGGTGGGGCGCCAGCCCCAGTCGCGCGCCACGGCGCTCGCGTCGGCGACCAGTTCGGCCACGTCGCCCGGACGGCGGGGGACGATCTCGTACGGCACGCTGCGGCCGCACGCCTCGGAGAACGCGGCGACCACGTCCAGTACCGAACTTCCCCTGCCGACACCCAGGTTGTACACACGCATGCCGGGCCCGTCGGCGAGGTGGTCGAGCGCGACACGGTGCGCCTCGACCGTGTCCATCACATGGACGTAGTCCCGGACCGCGGTCCCGTCGCGCGTGGGGTAGTCGCCGCCGAAGACCCGGAGCCGTGGCCGTCGGCCGACGGCCACCTGGGCGATGTACGGCATCAGATCGTCAGGTTCGCCGCGGGGATCCGCGCCGAGCAGCCAACTGGGGTGGGCACCGGCCGGGTTGAAGTACCGCAGGCACAGCACGGTGTACTCGGAGTGCCGGCGGCAGATGTCGGCGAGGATCTGCTCGCACAGCACCTTGGAGGCCGCGTACGGACTCGCGGGCCGGGCGGGAGTGTCCTCGCCGAGCGGCCCGGGTCCGGCGTCGCCGTAGACCGAGCAGCTGGAGGAGTAGATCAGCTGGTGCACCCCGTGCTCGTGCATGGTCCGCAGCAGGGCGGTCGTGCCCCCGACGTTCGCGTCGTAGTACTCGACGGGCAGCACGGTCGACGCGCTCGCCACCTTGAGGCCTGCGCAGTGCACCACGGCGTCCACCGCGTGCCGGTCGAAGACGGCCGAGAGGGCCCGCCGGTCACGGATGTCCAACTCGTAGACGGCGCCGACGAAGCGGCCGGCGATGCGTTCCACGCGGGGGAAGACCTGGGGGGTGCTGTTGGAGTAGTCGTCGACCACGATCACCTCGTAGCCGTGGTCGAGCAGCTCGACACAGGCGTGGCTGCCGACGAAACCGGCGCCGCCGGTGACGAGGATCGTCGACGGCGGGCCCGGAGGCCCGGTTCCGTCGAGGTCTCTGCGTGTCATGCCAACAGGCTCCCGAGATGCGTCCCAGGCTGTAAGTTTACGACGTATGTGTACATACTGTGCCGTCATGGCGGACGGGCGTCAAGCGGGGAACCGGACCCAACGGGTGCGGGCGCGGCAGGGTGCCGCGGCGCCTACTCCCGTGTGAACCGGTCGAGCAGGGCGTCCAGTCCGAGCGCCAGCCCGTCCGGTCCGCCCCGCTCGGCGAGCGCGGTGGCCGTCTCGCGGAGCGTGGGCATCTCCTGGGCCGACAGGCGGTGCAGTCCGAGGCGGAACGCCGGATCCGGTTCATCGGGGTTGTCCACCGTCGGCCGCAGTTCCACGGACACGTAGCCGAGGAGCCAGGCGGTGAACGCCTGGAAGGCGGCGGCGCTGCGGACGTCGTCGAGCCCGGCCTCGCGGAGCAGCCGGAGCACCCTCTCGTGGTCCCGCAGGACGGCGGTCGGCTGCCATGTCGGCGGGACCGCGGGGACGCGCGTGGCGAGCAGCGGGGCGGCATGGGGGTGCGCGAGGCACATGTCGTACGTCGCTCGGGCGATCCGCTGGAGTTCGGCGCGCCACGTGGGCGTGCCGGGTGTCACGCCGGGGCCCGGCGCGGTGATCAGGCGTTCCTCGAGTTCGCGGTAGAGCGCTTCGACCAGGCCCTCCAGAAGGACCTCCTTGCTCGCGGCGTACCGGTAGAGCGCCATCGCCTCCACACCGAGCTCGGTGCCGAGTCGCCGCATGCTCAGTGCCGGGAGGCCTTCGCGATCCACCAGTTCCAGCGCGGCGGCCCGCACGCGCTCGCGGTTGAGCCCGCCGCCACGCCCGTGCTCACCGGCGTGACGTGCCGGGCCGAGCCCTGAGCCAGTCGCCATTCCGCGCCTCCTCGCCCCTCGGTCGGTGCAAGGCCCTCGCCTGGACGGTGCGCACCCGTCGCTGTATTCCGTACGTTTACGACGTAAATATACCAGATACGTCTACCTCTGCTTGACCATCCCGGCATACGGGTGCAAAGTGGGCGTATACGACGTAAGTTTACTGGTTCTGGAGATGAGATACGACGCAGGTTCGCGCAGATCGACGGACGTGTCCCCACCGTGACCGCATGAACAAGTCGATCGAGGATGTTCGATGAAGTTGAGCGCCGTAATCGAGAAGCCTCGCGGCCCGCTGATCCTCCTCGCTGTGGCGGTCGGGGTCATCCCCTTGATCATCACGCTGGCCGTGGCGCCCCGGGGGACCAGTTGGCAGGCGGCCCCGGACGGTCTGCACGTCCCGGACACGGGGGCGACCCCGCCCGCGCCACAGGAACCTGGCAAGCAACTCGTGCCGGTGCGCCTCGACGCGACTCCGAGGTCCCCGGCGCATCCGGGCGACCGGGTGGCCTTGCGGCAGCTGGTCATTGCGACCGACGCCCGGGACTTCGGACTGCCGGCATGGCGGCTGATCCTGGACCGGATAGGCACGCCCTACGACGTCCTGCTGACCAGGCACGAGCGCATCGACGCGCACCGGCTGGTACGCCCCGACGGCATCGGCCGGTACGACGCCGTCCTGATGACCAACAGCACTCTGAGCGACTCGTCCACGGGCTCGAGCACCGTCAGCAACGCCGAGTGGGACGCCCTGTGGACCTACGAACGCACCTACAAGGTGCGGCAGGTCTCGCTGAACACCGCCGCGGCGGGCTTCCCCTGCCTGCGGGCCGAGTCCGAGGGAGCGGTGGGCAACAAGCCGGCCCACGCCGCGCTGACCCGCAGCGGCCGGAAGATCTTCGACTACCTCTCGCCGGACATCCGCATCCCTCTGGCGAACAGCTACGTGTACCGCTCGACCGTCAAGCCCGGCTGCCGTACGCAACCGATCCTGACCCTCGGCTCGTCGGTCGTCGGCTCGCTCCACACCGACAAGGACGGCCGGGAGGAGCTCGGCGTGGGATTCTCCGTCGGGCGCGGTGACATGACGGGCGACCTGCTCGGCTTCGGGCTGGTCCGGTGGGCCACCAGGGGCGTCTTCCTCGGCGAGCAGCGTCACTGGCTCAATGTCGACATCGACGACTGGTTCCTCACCACACAGCACGGCGCGCCCGGAGACGCGAAGGCCAAGTCGTTCCGCATCACGGGCCGGGAAGCACTGGCACTCAGCCGCCAGCAGGCCGAGTTCCGGCGCCGGTATCCACTCAGCGGGGATTTCAGGCTCAACCTTGCTTTCAACGGCAGCCTGCTGAACCCCAACGCGCCGGCGATGTGCCATCCGGGAAAGACGCCGGACGAGCTGACGAGCTACACCCGTTGCCTCAAGGGCCAGTTCCGTTGGATCAGCCACACGGTGAGTCATCCCCAGATGAACTCGACGTCGTACCACCGCAATTACGCCGAGATCCGCGACAACCTCGAAAGGGCGGCGTCGATCGGCCTTCCCGTGCCCACGACGGTGCTCAAGACCCCGGAGTACTCGGGGCTCGGCGTATACGCCCCCCAGGCGAACTCACTGGCCGAGCCGGTCGATCACGGCCTGAGGGCCTCCAACAAGGCGCTGCTCAAAGCGGCGAGTGATCTCGGGGTGAAGTACCTGCACGGCAACATGTCCTTCCCCAGCCACCGGCCTGCCTGCTTCAACTGCGGTGTCCGCCACCCACTGCAGCCGGACCTGATGGTGGTGCCGGACTGGCCGGTCGCCATCGCCTTCGAGGCGATCAACCCGGCGGAGCAGGTGGCGCAGTACTACGACAACGCGGTGGACAAGAAGGACACGCACACCTACTACTGGAAGACCATCGATCACGAAGCCGATCTGGCGCTGGTGCACCTGATCACCGGCTCGGTCTACGCACACACCCTGCATCAGAGCAACGCGCATCAGTACGAGCCCGACAGGAGTCTCACCTTCGACTGGTTGCAGACGCTGCTCGCCAAGTACAGCGCGTACTTCCGGGTGCCACTGAAGAATCCCGACTGGCTCACCCTCGCCGAATACGTCGAAGCCCGCAACAGTCATTTCGCCGAGCTCAAGAGCCATGAGGACGCGGTGTGGAACCGGGTCACCAACGCCATCACCTACACCCCTTCCGCGCACGGTTCGCTGTTCGTCACCGGCGTCGCGACCAGGCCCGCGACCGAGTCCGACCAGCGCGGTCCGGACGAGGCGGAGACATACGGCTCCGACTCGGTCTCCCGGCTCGGCCTGAACCGGGGTGACGCCGTCACCCTCGTTGCGAGGCCGCGATGACCAGTCCGGTTCGGGTGAATGGCGACCAAGACCGCCGTGAACAGGGCATCGGCCCTCGGTACGTCGAGCTGGTCCCCGCCGACGCGGGCAGGTCGCTGCGGGTCCTGCTGGTCGCCGAGGGCACCTACCCCTACCACCCCGGCGGGGTGAGCCTGTGGTGCGACCAGATCATCCGGGGCATGCCGGAGAATTCGTTCACCGTCGTGTCGCTCACGGTCGACGGCAGCGAACCCCAGGTCTGGCCCTCCCCCGACAACCTCGTCAAGGTCGTCAACCTGCCGATGTGGGCCGCTCCGTCCCGGACCGCCGGCGGACTGAGGCCACCGCGGTCGGTCGTCGAGGCGCACGAGAACTTCCTGCGGGTACTGATGCGTCCACCGCAGCAGGACCCGGACCACGACCGGGAGCTCGCAGAATCGTTTTTGTATATGGCTCGGATCCTGTTCGACTACGCCCAGGTCGGCGATGTCCGGCAGGTGTTCGTCTCCAACGACGCCCTGGACCGGATGATGCGGGCGTGGCGGGACACCTACGGCGACACTGCGGCCGGCGAGTCCGGACGCGGCGGCAAGCTCTCCCTGTACGACGCGTTCACTGCGGCCGACCTCATCGAGCACGCGTTGCGTCCGCTGTCCCGCCCGCCGATCGACGCGGACGTATGCCACCTGGCGATGTGCGGGTCCAGTGTCCTCGTGGGGCTGATCAGCAAATGGGCGTTCGGCACACCGCTGGTGATGTCCGAGCACGGCGTCTATCTGCGCGAGCGGTACATGGAGATACTCCGCGAACCCCATCCGAACACCGGTCAGTTGCTGATGCTCCGCTTCTGCCGTGCGATGACCGTGGCGGCCTACCGGGCGGTCGACGTGCTGGCCCCGCACTCCCAGTACAACCGGCGCTGGCAGTTGTACGGCGGAGCCGACCCGGCCCGGATCCGCACCATGTACAACGGCATCGACCCGACCGACTACCCGGTCGCCGAAGGGGAGCCGGACGTCCCGACGATGGTGTTCGTCGGGCGCATCGACCCGTTGAAGGACCTGCACACGCTCATCAGGGCGTTCGCCCTGGTGCGGCGCGAGGTTCCCGAAGCCCGGCTGCGCATCTTCGGTCCGGTCCCGGCGGAGAACAAGAACTACCACGCAGGCTGCCTGGCGCTGGTGGAGGAACTCGGGCTGACGGGCGCCGCGGTGTTCGAGGGCAGGGTGCCCCGGCAGGTGGATGCCTACCAGGCCGGCCATCTGACGGTGCTGACCAGCGTGTCGGAGGGATTCCCGTACACCGTGGTGGAGTCGATGTCCACGGGACGCCCGCAGGTCTGCACGAACGTCGGCGGTGTCTCGGAGGCGGTCGGCGACGCGGGGATCCTCGTACCGCCGGGTGACCATGCCGCGGTGGCACAGGCATGCGTGCGGCTGCTCCGCGATGTCGCGCTGCGGCGCCGGCTGGGCACGGCCGCGCGGGAGCGGGTGCTGGAGAAGTTCACGCTGTCGCAGTGGAACGACGGCTACCGCAAGATGTACGACGACCTGGTGCTCGACCCGCCTTCGGGCCCACGCCGCGTTGCGGACCGGGAGAGGGCGGCGATCTCATGAGGCAGATCGACAACCACGCGGACTCCGGCGGGTCGGGGCGAGCCGACCCGGTCGGGCAGCTGGTGGCGACGCTGGAACCGAGCCCGCCGGTCGTGGTCGACGAGCTCCACACCGCGACCCTGCTCGAACGCCAGGGCGTGACCGACCAGGAGGCCCGCGACAAGTACGGCTCCGAGGACGTCTTCGCGCTGGCCGGCGAGATGTTCCGACGGCTGCCCGACTGGCCGGCCACGCCCCTGGACGAGACGTCCGTGAGTCAGCCGCAGCGGTATGTGCTGCTGACGCACGGCCTGCTCTACTCGGTTCCCGGCGCGGCGTATCCGGCGGTACTCGTCGCGATCGGCGGACCGGCGCTGCTGCGGGGGATGCTGCTGGCCACCACGCTGGGCTGGATCTGGGGCATGGGCACGAGCGTCACCGCCTACCGGCTGCTCGGGCAGGGGTACCCGCAGACGGCCGCACGGATGTGGCGATGCCTGGGTGCACTCGGACTGGGCATCGCGCTGGTGGACGCCTTGATCCTCGCGGCCACCGGCGCGGGTGACGCACGGCTGGCCGTGTTCGTCGTGCTGCAGATGAGTTTCCAGCTCGCCTCGGGCGTGTTGGTCTTCTACGGCATGGAATGGCGCCTCGCGGTGCTCGTGCTGCCCACGTTCGTCGCGGGCGGGGCCCATCTCGCTCACGGGTACGACGCCGGCCATACGGCACCCGTGCTGATCACCGCCGTGGGTACGTGTGTGCTGACGGCGGGAGTGGCCTGGTGGGCCACCGGCTCGGCGAGGCAACCGCGCGACCGGGCACAGCAGGCCCCCGTGCAGCCCGCCCTCTTCTCGGTCCTGCCCTGCATCGCCTATGCGGTGCTGTCCGCGCTGTTCCTGCTCTGCAACACCGTCCCCTTCGTGACGGCACCGCTGGACCTCGCCCTTGCGATGGCACCCCTGGTGCTGGGGATGGGAACCGTGGAGTGGCGGACGCACCGGTTCAATATCCAGGCCGTCGAGCTGGTGCACCGTTCACGGATGGCCGCCGAATTCCATCGCCGTGTGTGGCATCTGCTGCTGCGCGAACTGACGCTGTGTGTTCTGGCTCTGGCGTTTCTTGCCACCCTGTTGCTGGTCTCTCTTTCCGTCGCAGGGCTCCTCACCGCGCGCGGGGTGCTGCTCGTCGTCACGTACCTGGTGCTCGGCGGTGCGTATTTCGTGGGGTTCATCACGGTCAATCACGGCCACTTCCGCTCGATTCTGGAAATCACCGGCCTGGTGCTCGTTCTGAACATCGCCGCGAGGATTTCGCTGGCCCACTATTTTGCGCCGTATGGGGAGGTGCCGATCTTCCTGGTCAGTTGTGTTGTTCTGCTAGCACTGCTGTTGCTGGCTCTGCGGCCGAACATCGGCGACGTTCATCAATACAGGTGATCCGAAACAGACTCCGTTTCCAAGGAGGTCATGTCATGCATGTTGCGATCCTCGCAGGAGGCCGTGGGATGCGCCTCAGGCCCTATACCACCGCACTGCCGAAGCCGCTGATGCCGATCGGCGGGGAATACGCCATCATCGACATCATCCTGCAGCAGCTCAGGGCCCAGGGATTTCGGCGGGTGACGCTCGCGGTGGGTCACCTCAGCTCGCTGATCCGCGCATTCGTAGGTGACGGTGCGCGCTGGGGCATAACGGCCGACTACGCGGAAGAGGACCAGCCGCTGTCCACGATCGGTCCGCTGTTCAATTTCCTCGACCGGCTGCCCGAGCACTTCCTGGTGATGAACGGCGACATTCTCACCGACCTCAACTACGCCCACCTCCTGAGGGACCACGAGAGGTCGGGTGCGCCCCTGACCATCGCCAGTTACCAGCGCAAGGTCAAGATCGACTTCGGCACGCTGGAGACGATGGGCGACCGTCTCGTCAGGTTCAGCGAGAAGCCGACGCTTTCCTACGGAGTCAGCATGGGCGTGTACGCCATTTCCGGCAGGACGCTCGCCCGGTATCCGAAGAACACGCCTCTCGGCTTCGACCAACTGGTGCTCGACATGCTCGCCTGCGGCGACGAGCCGAGGGTCTACGACTTCGGCGGCTACTGGTTGGACATCGGCTGCCCGGACGACTACGAAGAGGCCAACCGCAGCTACCAGGCAATGCGCTCCACGCTGCTGCCGGCCATTCCTGCCGCCGAGGAAGTGGTCGCATGAACGCCACGGTGCTGCTGTTCGGCGCGTCGGGATTCATAGGTCGCGCGGTCGCGGATTTCCTCGCCCATGACGCGCGCGTCGGCACGCTCGTCAAGGTGAGCCGGCGGCAGCGGCCGCACGAGGCCGACTGGGTACGGCACGACCTGGTCGAGGGGCACGTCGACGAACTGGTGCCGCTGCTGCGGCGGGTCGGTCCGGATGCCGTCATCAACTGCGCGGGTCGGCTGTCCGGTGACAGCGTCGCGTTGGTGGAGGCGAATGCCCTGGTCACCGCGCGTCTGGTGGAGGCCATGAAGACGGCGCTGCCGACCGCGCGACTGGTGGTGCTGGGTTCGGCGGCCGAGTACGGCGTCGTCGCCCCCGGCAGGCCGGTCACCGAGGACGCTGCGGGCGACCCCGTGAGCGCGTACGGGGTGACGCGGCTGGTGAGCACCCGGCTGATCGAACTCGCTGCGGGCGAGGGGGCCCTGGACGCCGTGGCGCTGCGGGTGTTCAACCCGGTCGGCCCCGGACTGCCGCCCGAGAATCTGCTCGGCAGGGCCGCGCAGGCCATTCGGGCAGCGTTCAGAAGCGGTGCGGACCACATCACCCTCGGCCCGCTGGACGCCTACCGGGACTTCGTCGACGTGCGGGACGTGGCGGCTGCGATCGGTGCGGCGGCGCTGGCCGGTCACGTGCCGCAGCCGGTGCTCAACGTCGGCAGCGGAACCGCCGTCAGGGTGCGCGACGCGGTCGCGCTGCTCGTGAAGGCCGCGGGGTTCGTCGGGCAGGTGCACGAGTCCGACGGGGCACCGGCGCGCTCTCGTCAGGTGCAGTGGATGGCCGCCGACGTGCACAGGATCCGCGACGTCCTCGGCTGGAAACCCACCCATGACCTCGACACGTCGATCCGGGCAAGCTGGGAAGGCTGAGCGTCCCGTGAAGTCGCAGCAACTCCTGAGAGCGGTTCTCTACGCGTGCTGCATCGCGGTGTTCGCGGGTTGTGCCATGCCCGCGGGCGTGAAACAACCGGACCGGACACGCGCCGGCACACCCGCTCCGACCAGTCCGGACGAAATCACCAATGCGGTGGTGCAGCTTCAGGGCTACAAGGACGGGAAGCTCGACGAACTGGCTCGCGGGCGGTATCAGCTGGCCGTCATCGACCTGGCCAGAGACGCTTCGGCGTCGTACTTCTCGGCGGACGAGATCAGTCGGCTGAAGCAGTCCGGCAAGAAGGTTCTCGCCTACTTCGAAATCGGGTCACTCGAATGGTTCCGGCCGGACTATCCCAGTTTCCGGAAGAAGAACCCCGATCTCATCATCGGTGAATGGTCGGACTGGCCCGGTGAGTACTTCGTGAAGTACTGGGACCGGCGATGGTGGGAGGAGGCGATCAAGCCACGTGTGGACCGGGCGATCGCGGCCGGGTTCGACGGTGTCTTCCTCGACACCGTGGTGGCCTACGACGAGATCGACCTCCATCGGCTGCCCGGCGAAAGCCGGGACGATCTGGGCGCGAAAATGGTCGGTCTCATCCGGCGGATCAGTGAGTACGCCAAAGCAACCAAGCCGGGATTCTGGGTCTTCCCATTGAACGCCCCTGAGCTGCAACGCCACCCCGGGTATCGCGATGCCATCGACGGGATCGGCGTGGAAGGGCTGTTCTTCCAGGCCACCGACGTCCCGTGCAACGAGGACTTCTGCGCGCCGAAACTGAAGGCGACACGTGCGCTGCGAAGGGCCGGGAAGATCGTGTTCGCGGTCGACTATGCCGACCGGCCCCAGAACATCGCCACTGCCTGCCGCAACTACCGGAAAGAACATTTCGCCGGCTACGTGACCGTCCGGGACCTGGACCAGGTCCGTCCGCCGTGTCCCTGAAAGATATTTCCTTTGATGAAGCGTCCTGAATGAAATTTTTGCCCTGAAATTCCCACACCGACAGGAGAAATGTCATGAAGGAAGGCGCATCGCGCGAATTTCACCGGGTCGGCATCATCGGCATGGGGTATGTCGGTCTGACCCTGGCCGCGGCAATGGCCCGCAAGGGCTACGAGGTTCATGGCGTCGACGTCCAACCGTCGGTGCTGGAGTCCCTGGGACAGGGGCGGGCCCACGTCTACGAACCGGGTGTCGAGGATGCGTTCGCCCAACTCATCGGCAAGAACATCTTCATCGATTCCGAGCTGCCGGACGAGTCCGTCGACGCGGCCATCATCTGCGTGTCCACCCCCGTCGACGAGGTGACGCGACGGCCGTTTCTGGAGAACCTTGCCGCGGCCGCCGGGCACGTGGCCGATCGCTGCACGCCCGACACCCTCGTCGTCGTACGCAGCACCGTGCCGGTCGGGACCAGCAGGGCGGTGGTTCTCCCGCGGTTGCTGGGCGCCTGGGGCCGGGCCCGGCTGGCGATGGCGCCGGAACGGACCGTTCAGGGGCGGGCCCTGCGGGAGCTGCTCGAGCTGCCCCAAGTCGTGGGCGGACTCGACGAGGACAGCCTGCGCCTCGGCCTTGCCCTGTTCGGCGGCCTCGCCACGGAGGTCGTACCCGTGTCCAGTCTCGAGGCCGCCGAGTTGGTCAAGCTCACGAACAACTGCCACACCGACGTGATCTACGCGTTCGGCAATGAGGTGGCCGAGCTCAGTGAACGATTCGGCCTCGACCCGCTCGAAGTGATCAAGGCGGCGAACCTGGACTATCCGCGGCCGGACATCCACAAGCCCGGGTACGTGGGCGGCGGTTGCCTGTCGAAGGATCCCTACATCATGTCCTCCGGAGCCGAACGCGTCGGGTACGTGCCGGAGTTGGTCCGTGCGGCCAGGAGGCTGAACGAGGATCTCCCCGTCCATGTCGCGAACAGGGTCGTCGAGATGATCCGGGAGGCGGGTGGAACGACACTCGCCGTGCTCGGCTGGGCGTACAAGGGATGGCCCCCCACCGACGACATGCGGGGCACTCCGATCGTGGCGATGATGCCGGTCTTCGCGGCGGCCGGACTGCGGATCCTCGGTCATGACCCCCTGGTGGGCGCTGACGTGATCCGTGCGTACGGCGGGGAGCCCGTCGACGTCCACACTGGATTCCAGGACGCGGACGCGGTGCTCGTCATCACCGATCACCCCGACTACCGCACCCTCGACGTGGGCCGTGCCTTGGACGGTTCCCGTGTGCAGCTCGTGTTCGACTCGTGGCGGATCCTCGACGCCGCCGAGATCACTGCCCGAGGCGTTCGCTATGCCGGCCTCGGTTACCTCTCCGCGGCCAGTGCCCCTCCTGTCCCGGCGGTGACGACATGAAGACGCTGATACTGGGAGGTGCCGGCTTCATCGGGCTGCACCTGACTCGGAGGCTGCTGGCCGAGGGTTGTTCCGTGACGATCGTGGACGACTTCTCGCGTGGGCGGAACGACCCCGAGCTGGCGTCCGTCGACGCCGAGGTGCTGCACGCCGACCTCACCGATCCCTCGTGCTACCAGGACATCCCGCACGGGTGGGATCAGGTCTACATGCTGGCCGCCGTCGTCGGGGTCCGTAATGTGGACAAGGATCCTGCCAGGGCCATCCGGATCAACAGCCTGGCCCTGCTCAACACACTGGACTGGATGCGGCCGGGCGAGCGCCTGTTCTTCGCCTCCACGAGCGAGGTGTACGCCGGCGGAGTCAGCGCCGGAATAGTGCCCGTGCCCACCCCGGAAACCGTCCCCCTGACGGTGGAAGACATCACCGCACCTCGATTCGCCTACGGGACCAGCAAGATGCTCGGCGAAGCCGCGGTGACTCACACTGCCCGGGCGAAGGGCCTGCCCTATGTCATCGGACGGTTCCACAATGTCTACGGCCCTCGGATGGGTGCGGCCCATGTGATCCCGGAGGTGGCCCTGCGCGCGTTGCGCCGCGAGGACCCGTTCACCGTTTTCGGCGCCGATCAGACCCGTGCGTTCTGTCATGTCGACGATGCCGTCGACGCGGTGCACCGGCTGATGACCAATGAGGCCGCAGGCGGTCGGATCGTCCACATCGGCAACGACACGGAGGAGACCAACATCGGAGACCTGATCAAGCTCATCCTGGACATCACCGGTCACAATCCGGAACTCGAATACCGGCCCGCACCCGCCCACTCGGTTGCCCGCCGCTGCCCGGACCTCACCCTCCTGCGCTCCCTTACGGGATACGCCCCGATCGTGTCGTTGGACGAAGGCGTACGGCGCACCGTCGACTGGTACGCCCGGCACGGGTGACGGTGCGCCGCACGTTGCCGTTCGCCGGGTTCTTCAGGGCCTGACCAGCAGCTGGAAGTCGAACGCGTAGCGCGAAGCCCGGTAGATGTGCGTCCCGTACTCGACCGGCCGGCCCGTGTCGTCGTACGCCGTGCGCTGCATGGTCAGCAGCGCCGCGCCCTCCTGTTCGTCGAGGCGGGTCGCCTCCTCGGCGGTGGCGGAGCGGGCTCCTATGGTCTGCCGGGCGCTGTGCAGGGTGATGCCGGCGGTGCGCATCATCCGGTACAGGCCCGTCGACTCCAGGCGCTCGCTGTCGAGGTCGAGCAGGGTCGCCGGCAGGTAGTTGCACAGCAGGGCCACCGGGTGGCCGTGCGTCAGGCGCAGCCGCTCCAGGGCGATCACCTCGGTGCCCTCCGCGATGCCGAGCGCGGCCGCGACGTCCGGGGACGCCGGCACGCGCTCGTTGCGCACCACCTGCGTGGTCGGGCCCTGTCCGGCCGCCTCCAGGTCGTCGTAGAGGCTGGAGAGTTCCAGCGGGCGCTTGACCTGGCTGTGCACCACCTGCGTGCCGACGCCTCTGCGGCGCACCAGCAGCCCCTTGTCGACCAGGGACTGGATGGCCTGCCGGACCGTGGGTCTGGACAGGCCCAGGCGTGTCGAGAGATCGATCTCGTTGCCCAGGAGGTTTCCCGGGGCGAGGGCCCCGTGCTCGATCGCCGCCTCCAGCTGCTGGGCGAGCTGGTAGTACAGCGGCACCGGACTGCCCCGGTCCAGGGCGAAGTCCAGGGAGTCGAGCGCGGGGGCGTTCGCGGCGCGGGTCGCGCCACGGGTCTTCGCCATGGACGTACCTCCCTCCGAAGAAGACTGACCAAGTGTCAGGAGTGGCTGGGGAAACCGAGGTTGATGCCCGCGTCGGCCGGGTCCGGCCAGCGCGTGGTGATCACCTTGCCCTGGGTGTAGAAGGCGATGCCGTCGTTGCCGTAGACGTGCAGGTCGCCGAAGAGGGAGTCCTTCCAGCCGCCGAAGGAGTGGTAGCCGACCGGGACCGGGATCGGCACGTTCACGCCGACCATGCCCGCCTTGACCTCCAGCTGGAAGCGGCGGGCGGCGCCGCCGTCCCGGGTGAAGATCGCGGTGCCGTTGCCCCAGCGGGAGTCGTTGATCAGCTTGATGGCCTCGTCGTACGACTCCGCACGGACCACGGCCAGGACGGGGCCGAAGATCTCGTCCCGGTACGCGTCGGCGGTCAGCGGCACCTTGTCGAGCAGGGATACGCCGAGGAAGAAGCCGTCCTCGTGGCCGTCCACCGTGTAGCCGGTGCCGTCGACGACGACCTCGGCGCCCTGCTCGGCGGCCGAGGACACGTAGGAGGCGACCTTGTCGCGGTGCTCGCGGGTGATCAGCGGGCCCATCTCGGAGGACGGGTCGTTGCCGGGGCCGATCTTCAGGCTCTTGGCGCGCTCGGCGATCTTGGCGACCAGTTCGTCGCCGGTGTCGCCGACCGCGACCACGACGGACACGGCCATGCAGCGCTCGCCCGCCGAGCCGTACGCGGCGTTGATCGCCTGGTCGGCGGCGAAGTCCAGGTCGGCGTCGGGCAGGACCAGCATGTGGTTCTTGGCGCCGCCGAGGGCCTGGACGCGCTTGCCGTGCTCGACCGCCTTGAGCTGGATGTACTTGGCGATGGGGGTCGAGCCGACGAAGGAGACGGCCTCGATGTCCGGGTGCTCCAGGAGACGGTCGACGGCGATCTTGTCGCCCTGCACGATGTTCAGCACACCGTCGGGCAGGCCCGCCTCGGAGGCCAGTTCGGCGAGGCGGAAGGATGCCGACGGGTCCTTCTCGGACGGCTTGAGCACGAAGGTGTTGCCGCACGCGATCGCCAGCGGGAACATCCACATCGGCACCATGGCCGGGAAGTTGAACGGCGTGATGCCCGCGACCACGCCGAGCGGCTGACGGATCGAGGCGACGTCGACGCGGGTGGAGACCTGGGTGGACAGCTCGCCCTTGAGCTGCACGCTGATCCCGCAGGCCAGCTCGACGATCTCCATGCCGCGGGCGACCTCGCCGAGGGCGTCGGAGTGGACCTTGCCGTGCTCGGCGGTGATCAGCTCGGCGATCTCGTCGCGGTGGGCGTCCAGCAGCTCGCGGTACTTGAACAGGATCGCGGTGCGCTTGGCAAGGGAGGAGGTGCCCCAGGTCTCGAAGGCGGCCTTGGCGGAGGCGACAGCGGCGTCCACCTCGTCGACGGTCGCGAAACCGACCTGCTTCTCCTGGGCGCCGGTCGCCGGGTTGTAGACGGCGCCGTGGCGGCCGGAGGCGGATGCGACGGGCTTGCCGTCGATCCAGTGGGTGATGGTCTTCATGGTGCGGGGGCCTTTCACAAAAGGGGTCGTGCGGGGGGATGTCAGAGGTGGCGGCGCTGGTCGGAGACCTGGCGGTCGTACTCCTCGCGGGCGCTCGACGCGGCCTCGCGGGTGGCGACTTCGGCGACCGGCACGTCCCACCAGGCCTCGGCCGGGGGAGCGGTCGCGGTGGCGGTGTCGGTCTCGACGTAGACGCAGGTCGGACGATCGGAGGCGCGGGCCGCGGCGAGCGCCTCGCGCAGTTCGCGGACCGTCTTGGCGCGCAGGACGTCCATTCCGAGGCTGCCCGCGTTGGCGGCCAGGTCGACGGGGAGCGGGGCGCCGGAGAAGGTGCCGTCGGCGGTCCGGTAGCGGTAGGCGGTGCCGAAGCGCTCGCCGCCGACGTACTCGGAGAGGCCGCCGATGGAGGCGTAGCCGTGGTTCTGGATGAGGACGAGGTTGACCGGCAGGCCCTCCTGGACGGCGGTGACGATCTCGGTCGGCATCATCAGGTAGGTGCCGTCGCCGACCAGGGACCAGACCGGGGTGTCGGGGGCGGCCTGCTGGACGCCGATGCCGGCCGGGATCTCGTAGCCCATGCAGGAGTAGCCGTACTCCAGGTGGTACTGGCGGGGGCTGCGGGCCCGCCAGAGCTTGTGCAGGTCGCCGGGGAGCGAGCCGGCCGCGTTGATCACCACGTCGTCGTCGCCGACGACCGCATCCAGGGCGCCGAGCACCTGCGTCTGGGTCGGGACGGCGTTCTCGTCGGCCGCGGTGAAAGCGGCGTCAACCACTTGCTCCCAGCGGTCCTTGCCCGCGCGGTACTCGGCCTCGTAAACCGAGTTCACACGGTGACCCGACAGTGCCTCCGTCAACGCTGTGAGCCCCGCGCGCGCGTCGCAGACGACCGTGCGCGCCGCCAGCTTGTGCGCGTCGAAGGCGGCGATGTTGAGGTTGACGAACCGGACGTCCGGCTTCTGGAAGAGCGTGTTGGACGCGGTGGTGAAGTCCGTGTACCGGGTGCCGACGCCGATGATCAGGTCGGCGGTGCGCGCGATGTCGTCGCAGACCGCCGTGCCGGTGTGGCCGATGCCGCCGAGGTCGGCGGGGTGGTCGTGGCGCAGCGAGCCCTTGCCCGCCTGGGTCGAGGCGACCGGGATGCCGGTCGCGTCCACCAGCGCCTTCAGCGCCTCCTCGGCGCGGCTGTGGTGGATGCCGCCGCCCGCGACGATCAGCGGGCGCTCGGCGGCCCGGATCGCCGCCACCGCCTCCGCCAGCTCGAACGGGTCGGGCGCGGGACGCCGTACGTGCCACACGCGCTCGGCGAAGAACTCCTCCGGCCAGTCGTAGGCCTCGGCCTGCACGTCCTGGGGGAGGGCCAGGGTGACCGCGCCGGTCTCGGCGGGGTCGGCGAGCACCCGCATGGCGCCCAGGGCGGAGGGGATCAGGGCCTCGGGGCGGGTGACGCGGTCGAAGTACCTCGACACCGGGCGCAGGGTGTCGTTCACCGACACGTCCGCTTCGGTCGGGTGCTCCAGCTGCTGGAGGAGCGGGTCGGCCACGCGGGTGGCGAAGTAGTCGCCGGGAAGGAGCAGCACCGGGAGGCGGTTGATCGTCGCCAGGGCGGCGCCGGTGACCAGGTTGGTGGCGCCGGGGCCGATGGACGTCGTCACGGCCTGCGCGGAGAGGCGGTCGAGCTGGCGTGCGTAGCCGACGGCCGCGTGCACCATGGACTGCTCGTTGCGGCCCTGGTGGTACGGCATGGTGTCCTCGCCCGCCTCCAGGAGGGCCTGGCCGAGTCCGGCAACGTTGCCATGGCCGAAGATGCCCCAGGTGCCGGCGATCAGCCGCTGTCGTACGCCGTCGCGCTCGGTGTACTGGGCGGACAGGAACCGCACCAGGGCCTGGGCGACGGTCAGGCGGCGGGTGGGGGTGCTCATCAGGACTTCTCCGGTGCCGTGTAGAGGGGGAGACGGGAGTCGACCGGCTGGTCGGGCCAACTGTCACGGACCCAGGCGTGATCGGGGTGGTCGCAGATCAGCCAGGCGCGCTCGGGCTCGGGGCCCGCCATGACGTTGAGGTAGTACATGTGGTGGCCGGGCACCGCCATGGACGGTCCGTGCCAGCCGTCGGGGATCAATACGACGTCTCCGCCGCGCACTTCGGCCAGGACGTCGGTGTTGCGGCCGTGTCCGGAGGGGGAGACGCGCTGGTAGCCGAGGCCGGGGATGCCGTCGTGGTCGGCGAACTCGAAGTAGTAGACCTCTTCGAGGACGGACTCCTCGCCGGGCCGGTGCTCGTCGTGCTTGTGCGGCGGGAACGACGACCAGTTGCCGCCCGGGGTGATCACCTCGACCGCGATGAGCTTGTCGCACTCGAAGACGCCTGCCGCGCCGAAGTTGTTGACCTGGCGGGAGGAGTTGCCGGTGCCGCGCAGCTCCACCGGCACCGAGGAGGCCGGTCCGTAGCGGGCGGGCAGCCGCCTGGTGCAGCGCGCCCCGGTGAGCGCGAAGCGTCCGCCGCCGTCGCTCGTGACGGTCGTACGGGCGTCGCGCGGCACGTAGGCGAAGTCGCTGACGGCGCTGAACACGCTGTCGCGGCCGGTGAGTTCGAAGGTGTCGTGGCCGAAGTCGTCCGCGGCGGCGACGGTGCAGGAGCCGCTCAGCGGCAGCACGATCCACTCGCTGTCGCCGGTGTCGAAGCTGTGCGTGCCGCCCGGCGGCAGCTCCAGCACGCGCAAGCTGGAGTAGCCCCAGCCGGCCTTGTCCGGCGTGACGTCGACGACGTAGGGGCCGCCGAGGGCCTTGCCCGCGGGAAGGTGGTATGTCATATGGCACTCCTCCGAGTCACAACAGGAACGTCACAGCAGACCCACGGCCGTGTCGACCGCCATCTCCACACTGCCCTCGGCGGGGTAGAGCAGCGACCGGCCGACGACCAGGCCGAAGACCGTGGGCAGCCGGAGAGCCTTGCGCCAGCGCTCGTAGGCGCCTTCCTGGTCTTCGCCGACCTCGCCGCCGAGCAGCACGGTCGGCAGCGTCGAGGTCTCCAGGACCTCGCCCATGTCGTCCGCGTTCTCGGTGACGGGCAGCTTCAGCCAGGTGTAGGCGGAGGTGCCGCCCAGGCCCGAGGCGATGGCGATGGACTTGGTGACGGCCTCGGCGGACAGGTCGTTGCTGACCCTGCCGTCGATCCGGCGGGAGATGAACGGCTCGACGAACAGCGGGAGCCGGCGAGCGGCCATGTCGTCGATGGCGCGGGCGGTGGACTCCAGCGTGGTCAGCGAGCCCGGGTCGTCGTAGTCGATGCGCAGCAGCAGCTTGCCCGCGTCGAAGCGGAGGCGGGCCATGTCCTCGGCGCGGTGGCCGGTGAAGCGGTCGTCCAGCTCGAAGGCGGCGCCCGCGAGGCCGCCGCGGTTCATGGAGCCCATGACGACCTTGTTCTCCAGCACCCCGAGCAGGAGGAGGTCCTCCAGGATGTCGGCGGTGGCCAGGACTCCGTCGACGCCGGGCCGGGAGAGCGCGATGCACAGGCGCTCCAGCAGGTCGGCGCGGTTGGCCATGGCGAGCCGCCGGTCGCCGACGCCGAGGGCGCCGCGGGCCGGGTGGTCGGCGGCCACGATCATCAGGCGGCCGCTGTCACCGATGAGCGGACGGCGGATGCGCCGGGCGGCCGCTTCGGCGACGGCCTCGGGATTCCGGGCCCTGACCGAGACGAGGTCGGGGATGCTGAGGGACAAGGAAAGCTCCGTTTCAGGGAGTGGCTCGCGCGAGGAGGTCTTCGACCTCGGCCTCGGTGGGCATCGCGGAGGAACAGGCGAGTCGGGAGGCGACGAGGGCGCCGGCCGCGTTGGCGTACCGCATGATTTCGGCCAACTCCCAGCCGGACAGCAGCCCGTGGACGAGGGAGCCGCCGAAGGCGTCGCCCGCGCCGAGACCGTTGGCCACCTCGACGGGCACCGGGGGGACCTCGGCGGTGGTGCCGTCGCGGTGCACCGCGAGGACGCCCTTGGGGCCCTGCTTGACCACTGCCAGCTCCACACCGGCCTCCAGCAGCGCCTCCGCGCAGGCCCGCGGCTCGCGGACGCCGGTGGCGACCTCGCACTCGTCGAGGTTGCCGACCGCGACCGTGGCGTGCCGCAGCGCCTCCGCGTAGTACGGGCGGGCCTCGTCCGGGTCCTTCCAGAACATCGGGCGCCAGTCCAGGTCGAAGACCGTGGTGCCCGCCTTGTCGCGCGCCTTGAGGGCGGCGAGGGTGGCGGAGCGGCTCGGCTCCTCGCTCAGACCGGTGCCGGTGATCCAGAAGACGCGGGTCGCCCGGATGGCGAAGTAGTCCAGCTCCTCGGAATGTATCTCCAGGTCAGGAGCCTTAGGCTGCCGGTAGAAGTACAGAGGGAAGTCATCCGGAGGGAAGATCTCGCAGAAGGTCACCGGTGTCGGGTACGCGGCGACGGGCGCGACCCAGCGGTCGTCGACGCCGAACTCCTTCAGCGCCTCGTGCAGGTAGGTGCCGAAGGGGTCGTCCCCGGTGCGGGTGATCACCGCGGTGGACCGGCCGAGCCGGGCCGCGGCCACCGCCACGTTGGCGGCCGAACCGCCGAGGAACTTGCCGAAGGCCTCCACCTGCGCCAGGGGTACGCCCGACTGCAGAGGGTAGAGATCGACGCCTATGCGGCCCATAGTGATCAAGTCGAAGGACTGGGCTGACTCGGCCATGCGCGACGCTCCTCGGGTTGTACTCGGGTTGCGGGTGGTCCCCGTGGGCCTGCCGCCTCCCAGGTGTAGGCCTCTGGGGGTGACGCTGTCAATAGTTTGTACTTACATTCGGACCTGCTTGTGAAATGATGTCTTAACAAAGTATTGACACCGGGCGCGGCCGGGGGTTTGATCCCGTCCCAGGCCAACCGCCGCGTTTGCGGCAGACGACCCGGACATGCCAAGATCCCGGGCCCCTGGATCTTCGTGATCCCCTCTCCCTTTCCCCCGCAACGCACAGTGAGGTGCCAGGAAAGATGGACCGCTCTTCTCACCCCCGCTCCCGCAGACTCGTTCCCGTAGTGGCGGTCGCCGCGGCGGCAGCCCTGACCCTCGCCGGCTGTTCCAGCAGTTCCGGGGGCAAGAAGTCCGAAGAGGGCGGGGCCAACGCCTCTGCCGGCAAGGCCACCACGCCCCGTATGACGGTCGCGCTCGTCACCCACCAGTCGCCCGGTGACACCTTCTGGGACATCGTCCGCAAGGGTGCCGAGGCCGCCGCCGCCAAGGACAACATCAAGCTGATCTACTCGGCCGACCCGAACGCGGGCAACCAGTCCAACCTGGTGCAGAACGCGATCGACCAGAAGGTCGACGGCATCGCGGTCACCCTCGCCAAGCCGGACGCCCTGAAGGGCGTCATCGGCAAGGCGACGTCGGCCGACATACCCGTCGTGGGCCTCAACTCCGGTCTGAGCGACTGGAAGAAGCTCGGCCTGATGGAGTTCTTCGGCCAGGACGAGACCGTGGCGGGTGAGGCGTTCGGCAAGAAGCTGAACGACCTCGGCGCCAAGCACGCGGTCTGTGTCGTCCAGGAGCAGGGCAACGTCGGCCTCACCCAGCGCTGCGACGGTCTGAAGAAGACCTTCTCCGGCAAGACCGACGTCCTCAACGTCAACGGCACCGACATGCCGTCCGTGAAGTCGACGATCACCGCCAAGCTCAAGCAGGACTCCTCCATCGACTACGTCGCAACGCTCGGCGCCCCGTTCGCGCTGACCGCGGTGCAGTCGGTGTCGGACGCCGGCAGCAAGGCGAAGGTCGCCACCTTCGACCTGAACAAGGACCTCACGAGTGCCATCAGCAAGGGCACGATCCAGTTCGCGGTGGACCAGCAGCCGTACCTGCAGGGCTACTTGGCGGTCGATTCGCTGTGGCTCTACAAGAACAACGGCAACTACAGCGGTGGTGGTGAGCAGGCCGTCCTGACCGGCCCGGCCTTCGTCGACAAGTCGAACGTCGAGGCGGTGGCCAAGTTCGCCGCCAAGGGAACCCGGTGATGAGTATGACCCAGCACGCCGAGCCGGCGGTGACCTCACCGCCGGCCCCCGGCCCCAAGAAGAGTGACGGGCGAACCGCCGAACGGTCCCTGGCCGTCCGGGTGTTGGCCCGCCCCGAGGTGGGTGTCTTCCTCGGCGCCGTAGCGGTCTACGTGTTCTTCCTGATCGCGGCGCCGCCGGTGCGCGACGCCAGCTCGATGGCGAACATCCTGTACCAGTCCTCCACGCTCGGCATCGTGACCATCCCGGTCGCGCTGCTGATGATCGGTGGCGAGTTCGACCTGTCGTCCGGTGTCGGGGTCATCACCTCGGCGCTGACCGCGAGCATGACGGCCTATCAGCTGACCCTGAACGTGTGGGTCGGCGTGCTCGCCGCGCTGGTCGTGTCGCTGGCGATCGGCTTCTTCAACGGCTGGATGGTCGTCAAGACCGGACTGCCCAGCTTCCTGGTCACGTTGGGCACCTTCCTGATCCTCCAGGGTGTCAACCTCGCCGTCACCAAGCTCGTCACGGGCAACGTGGCGACGGACGACATCAGCGACATGGACGGCTTCGACTCGGCCCGGAAGGTCTTCGCCTCGTCCTTCGGCATCGGCGGCGTGCAGGTGAAGATCACCGTGTTCTGGTGGCTGCTGTTCGCGGCGATCGCCACCTGGGTGCTGCTGCGCACCAAGTACGGCAACTGGGTCTTCGCGGTCGGCGGCAACAAGGACAGCGCACGGGCCGTCGGTGTCCCGGTGGCGTTCACGAAGATCTCCCTGTTCATGCTGGTCGGCTTCGGTGCCTGGTTCGTGGGCATGCACCAGCTGTTCTCGTTCAACACCGTGCAGTCCGGCGAGGGCGTCGGCATCGAGCTGATCTACATCTCCGGCGCGGTGATCGGCGGCTGTCTGCTGACCGGCGGCTACGGCTCGGCGATCGGCCCGGTCTTCGGCGCGTTCATGTTCGGCATGGTGCAGCAGGGCATCGTCTACGCCGGCTGGAACCCGGACTGGTTCAAGGCCTTCCTCGGCGTGATGCTGCTCGGCGCCGTCCTGATCAATCTGTGGGTCCAGCGCACCATGACCCGGAGGTGACCCGATGACATCCATGAACAAGGCCGGTACGCACGGCGAGATCATCGCCGACACCGTTCCCGAGACGGACGACGCGCCGATCGTCGAACTGCGCAACGCGGGCAAGGCGTACGGCAACATCCGCGCCCTGCACGGCGTGAGCCTCCAGGTCCGCCCCAGCCAGGTCACCTGCGTGCTGGGCGACAACGGCGCCGGCAAGTCCACCCTCATCAAAATCATCTCCGGGCTGCACCAGCACACCGAGGGCGAGTTCCTCGTCGACGGCCGGGCGGTGCGTTTCTCCACCCCGCGCGACGCGCTCGACAAGGGCATCGCCACCGTCTACCAGGACCTGGCGACCGTCCCGCTGATGCCGGTGTGGCGCAACTTCTTCCTCGGCTCCGAGATGACCAAGGGTCCCTGGCCGATCCGCCGTCTCGACATCGAGAAGATGAAGAAGACCGCGGACGAGGAACTCCGCAACATGGGCATCATCCTGGACAACCTGGAACAGCCCATCGGTACCCTCTCCGGCGGCCAGCGCCAGTGCGTCGCCATCGCCCGCGCCGTCTACTTCGGCGCCCGCGTACTGATCCTGGACGAGCCGACCGCCGCCCTCGGCGTCAAGCAGTCGGGTGTGGTGCTGAAGTACATCGCCGCCGCCCGCGACCGCGGCCTCGGGGTCATCTTCATCACCCACAACCCGCACCACGCCTACATGGTCGGCGACCACTTCAGCGTGCTGCGCCTGGGCACCATGGAACTCTCCGCCGAGCGCAGCCAGATCACGCTCGAGGAGCTGACCAACCACATGGCCGGCGGCGCCGAACTCGCCGCGCTCAAGCACGAGTTGTCCCAGGTCCGCGGGGTCGACGTCGAGGAACTCCCGGAAGAGGAAGACCTCAGCGCACCCGTCGCGGCCGGTCCCGAGGGGAAGGGCTGAGATGGCTGCTTCGCTCGACCGCATCCGGGTCGGGTCGGCCCCCGACTCCTGGGGCGTCTGGTTCCCCGACGACCCGCAGCAGGTGCCCTGGGAACGCTTCCTCGACGAGGTCGCCGAGGCCGGCTACTCGTGGATCGAGCTGGGTCCGTATGGCTATCTGCCGACCGACCCGGCCCGGCTCACCGACGAGATCGACAGACGTGATCTGAAGGTCTCGGCGGGCACGGTTTTCACCGGACTGCACCGCGGCCCGTCCGTCTGGGAGTCCACCTGGGAGCACGTCAGCCAGGTCGCCGCGCTCACCCAGGCGATGGGTGCGAAGCACCTGGTGGTGATCCCCTCCTTCTGGCGGGACGACAAGACCGCCGAGATCCTGGAGCCGCCGGAGCTCACCGGCGAGCAGTGGGCCTACCTCACCAAGGGCATGGAACGGCTCGGCCACGAGGTGAAGGAGACGTACGGCCTCGACATCGTGGTGCACCCGCACGCGGACACGCACATCGACACCGAGGACCACGTCGAGCGCTTCCTCGACTCGACCGACGACGAACTGGTCAACCTGTGCCTGGACACCGGGCACTACGCCTACTGCGGCGGGGACAGCGTCAAGCTGATCGAGACGTACGGCGAGCGCATCGGCTATCTGCACCTCAAGCAGGTCGACCCGGAGATCCTCGCCGACGTGCAGGCCAAGGGGACACCTTTCGGGCCTGCCGTGGCGCAGGGCGTGATGTGCGAACCACCCGCCGGTGTCCCCGAGTTGGGTCCGGTGATGGAGGCCGCGCAGAAGCTCGGCGTGGAGCTGTTCGCCATCGTCGAGCAGGACATGTACCCGTGCGAGCCGGACAAGCCGCTGCCCATCGCGGTGCGCACGCGCAAGTTCCTGAGGTCCTGCGGCGCCTGACCATCCGAGGGGGACGACCATGGCTCAGCCCGCAATGCTGCAAGTCGCCGTCGTCGGCACCGGGAAGATGGGCGCCGACCATGTCCGCCGCATCCAGGAGGTCACCAGCGGCGCCCGGGTGACCGCCGTCGTGGACGTCGACGCGGAACGCGCCAAGGCCGTCGCGGCCCGCGTCGACGGCTGCACCGCCTACACCGACCCGGCCGCCGCGATGGCGGCGTCCGACGTCGACGCCGTGCTGATCGCCTCCCCGGGGCCCGCTCACGAGGCGGCCCTGCTGGCGGCGTTCGAGCGCGATCTGCCCGTGCTGTGCGAGAAGCCGCTCACCCCGGACGCGGCGTCCGCTATGCGCGTCATGGAGGCCGAGCTGGGACTCGGCCACCGCCGGGTGCAGGTCGGCTTCATGCGGCGCTACGACGCCGAGTACACGAGACTCAAGTGCCTGCTGGAGTCCGGGCAGTTGGGCCGGCCGCTGATGCTGCACAACCGGCATCGCAACGTCGCCTCCGCGCCGGGCTGGCGCAGCGAGATGCTCATCAACGACTCCGTCGTGCACGAGATGGACGTGACCCGCTGGCTGCTCGGCCAGGAGATCACGGCCGTGACGGTACTGCGCCCGACACCGTCCGCGAACGCGCCGGACGGCATGCAGGACCCGCAGTTCGTCGTGTTCGAGACCGACGGCGGCGCGATCGTCGACGTCGAGATCTTCGTCAACTGCGGCTTCGGCTACCAGGTCCAGGCCGAGGTGGTCTGCGAACGCGGCACCGCCCGCATCGGCGACGGCCACGCCATGGTCACCAACATGGCCGGCCGCTGGGGCGGCACCGTCGCCCAGGACTTCGTCGAACGCTTCGCCGACGCCTACGACCGCGAGGTTCAGGCCTGGGTCGACGCCACCCGCCGCGGCGAGGTCACCGGCCCGAGCGTCTGGGACGGCTACGCCGTGGCCGCGGTCTGCGAGGCGGGCGTGCGGGCGCTCACGGAGGGTGCCCGGGCGGAGGTCGAGCTGGTGGAGCGGCCCGCGCTGTACGAGGTCAGTTGAGCGACCGCGAGAACACGACCCGCGGTTCACCGGGACCGTTGTAGTCCTCCGTCACGCGGACGTCGAAGCCGAGGCTGCGGTGGAAGGCCACGGAACCCTTGTTGCCGAGACTCGTGATCGCCTTCAGCCGGACCGCCCCCTGCCGTCGGGCGGCCTCGGTGAAGGCGGCGTACAACTCGCGTCCCAGCCCGGTGCCGCGGGCGTCGTCCCTCGTCGCGATGAGATGCACGTATCCCGTGCGGTCGGGGGTGACGAAGCCGATCAGGTAGCCGAGGATGCCGTCGTCCGAGCGGGCGACCAGACAGGTCTCGCCGAACTCCTGCACCAGGGCCAGGAGATGGAGGTCGCGCAGGTCGCGCTCGCCCCAGTAGCGGGCGTGGTCGGTGAGGACCTGCTGGAGGTCGGTGACGTCGGCGGGTGCGATGCGTACGGCCATGGCGTCGATCATCCCAAAGCCATGGCCGTGTCCGGCATCCGCCTACAGCCGCGTCCGCGGCCGGGGCTCGAAACCGGCCGCGCGGTAGCAGCCGTCGATCAGGGTCATCGTCGCCAGTGCGTCGTCCGCGTCCAGCGGCAGCGGGGCGCCCTCGCGCACCCGGGCCGCGAACGCCTCCAGCTGGTAGGTGTACGACGACCGGGCCCCGAGCCGCTCCGTCCGCTCGCCCTGCGCCGTGCGGACCACGACCCGGTCGTCCAGGTGCGGCAGCACGAAGTTCGGCGCGAGCGCCTCGCCCCGGCTGCCGACGATCCGGCAGCTCATCTCCAGGCCGTCGTAGGCCATGTGGCAGCGCGCGGATGCGGTGGCCCCGCCCGGGAACTCCAGGTCGGCGTCCAGCCACTCGTCGACGCCGGGCGCGCCCGCCCGCTCCCCGCCCCGCGCGGAGACCAGCCGGGGTGCGCCGCCCGCCCAGGGTGCCAGCATCCGTACCGCGTGCAGGCTGTAGCAGCCGAGGTCCATCACGGCGCCGCCGGCCAGCGGCAGCGACCAGCGCGGGTCGCTGTCGCCGGGGGCCCCGATCGCGACCATCGTCTCCACCCGCTGCAGCTCGCCCAGTTCACCGCTCTCGAGGAGCTCGTGCAGGCGTCGGGTGACCGGGTGGAAGAGGTAGTGGAAGCCCTCCATGAAGACCGTGCCGGCCTTCACCGCCGCCTCGCGGACCTCGGCGGCCTCCTCGGCGTTGCTCGCCGACGGCTTCTCGCTCAGGACGTGCTTGCCGGCCGCGAGGGCGGCGAGGTTCCACGGCCCGTGCAGGCCGTTGGCGAGCGGGTTGTAGACGGCCTCGACCTCGGGGTCGGCGAGCAGGTCGGCGTACGAGTCCGCAACCCGCTCCACACCGTGCTCGGCGGCGAAGGCCTCGGCGCGGGACCGGTCGCGGGCGGCCACCGCGACCAGGCGGTGACCGGTCGTCCGGGCCGGGTCGATCAGGGCGCGTTCGGTGATCCGTGCGGCGCCCAGGACGCCGATGCGCAGTGGTTCGCGGACCGGTTCGCTCATGACGTCCGTCCTCCTCGGTTCGGTTCGTGCGGGGTTGGTGTGGCGCCCGCCGACGGGCAATGGCGGCAGGCGAGGTCCTGGGCGTGCGCGATGGTGCACTCGACCAGGTGGGGCCTCGGCCCTGCAGCGCGTCGAGCCGCTCCAGGACGCCGTCTTCGAGGTCGCCGCTGCCGAAATGCAGCATGAACGCCCGCTCGTGCCGCAGATGCACCTCCTCCAACCGCCCGCCCGGCTACGGGACATCGTCCCGCAGCCGGGCGGTGACCGCCTCTGCCGCTGCATCCTGCTCCTCCAGGAGCGCGGAGGCCGACACACTCGTGTTCCGGGCGCCGGAGGCCGCCCAGCGCCCGGAACACGAGACCTGTGGGCACCGTCAGGCGGTGCGGACCTCGGCGATCGTCACCGGCCGGTGCTCGTGCAGCGACAGGGTGCACGCGTCGGCGATCCAGCCGGCCTCCAGCGCGTCCGCCACCGTGCAGGGAGAGGGGCGGGAACCCGCGACGACCTCGGTGAACGCGGTGAGTTCCGCGCGGTAGGCCGCGGTGAAGCGGTCCATGAAGAAGTCGTGCGGGGTGCCGGCCGGGAAGGTCACGCCGGGCTCGACCGAGCGCAGCGGCAGCTTGTCCTCCAGGCCCACGGCGATGGAGTCCTGGAAGCCGTGGATCTCCATGCGGACGTCGTAACCCCGGGCGTTGTGGCGGGAGTTGGAGACCACCGCGATCGTGCCGTCGTCCAGGGTGAGGATCGCGCCGGTGGTGTCGGCGTCGCCCGCCTCCTTGATGTACTCGGCGCCGCGGTTGCCGCCGACGGCGTACACCTCGACGACCTCGCGGCCGGTCACCCAGCGGATGATGTCGAAGTCGTGCACCGAACAGTCGCGGAAGATGCCGCCGGAGGCGGCGATGTACGCGGCCGGCGGCGGCGCCGGGTCCAGCGTGGTCGACCGAACGGTGTGCAGCTTGCCCAGCTCGCCGCTCTGCAGGGCGGCGCGGGCGGCGACGAAACCGGCGTCGAAGCGGCGGTTGTAGCCGATCTGGATCGGCACGTCCTTGCCCTCGACGGCTTTGAGGACCTCGACGCCCTCGGCCATGGTCTTGGCGACGGGCTTCTCGCAGAAGACCGGGATGCCGGCCTCGACCCCGGCCAGGATCAGCCCGGGGTGGGCGTCCGTCGCGGCCGCGACCACGATGCCGTCCACGCCGGCGGCCAGCAGGGCCTCCGGCGAGTCCACGACCTCGCCGCCGAACCGCTCCGCGGCACTCTTGGCGGCGTCCGCGAACGGGTCGGTCAGGACGAGCGACTCGACCACGTCGAGCCCGGAGAGGGTCTCGGCGTGGAAGGCGCCGATGCGGCCGAGGCCGAGGATTCCGATACGCATGGGGGTGCAGCTCCTTGAGTGTTTCCTACGAGCGGAGAGGGAGTCGGGGGCCGTCAGTCGAGTCCGCCGAGTACGTTCTGGTCCCAGTCGATCACCGATCCGGTGACCACGCCCGACCGGTCGGACAGCAGGAAGACCACGAAGTCGGCGATCTCGTCCGGCTGGCCGAGCTTGCCCATCGGCAGCTTCGCCGCGGCCTCCTCGCGCCAGTCGTCGTCGGCGTCGTGGAAGGTCTTCTGCGTGACGTCCTCGCCCTCGGTCGCCGTCCAGCCGATGTTGAGGCCGTTGATCCGCACCTTGTCCCAGCGGTGCGCGTGCGCGGCGTTGCGGGTCAGGCCGGCCAGACCGGCCTTCGAGGCCACGTACGGCGCGAGGAAGGGCTGTCCGCCGTGCGCCGAGGTGGTGATGATGTTGACGATCGTGCCGGGCGACTTCCGGGAGACCATGTCCGCGACGGCGGCCTGCATGGCGAAGAACGGTGCCTTGAGGTTGATCGCGATGTGCTGGTCGAACAGCTGGGGTGTGGTGTCGAGCAGTGTGCCCCGGGAGGTCAGGCCCGCGGAGTTGACCAGGCAGTCGATCCGGCCGTACGCCGCGACGACGTCACCCACCGCGGTCCTCGCCTGCTCGGCGTCCGACAGGTCGGCCCGCACGAACATCGCCTTGCCGCCGGCGGCTGTCAGTTCGGTCACCAGCGCCTCGCCGGGAGCGGGGCGCCGCCCGCTCACGGCGACGATCGCGCCCTCGCGGACCGCGGCCCGTGCGACGGCGGCGCCGACGCCCTGACTGCCGCCGTTGACGAGCACGACCTTGTCGTCGAGAAGTCCCATGTCGTTCCAGGTCCTTTCAGCTTTCGCGGCGCTCGGCGCCGGCTCGCAGCTCGTCCCGCAGAGTCCCGGGAGCCCATCCCTCGCGCAGCGCCCGCCGTACGAGGTCCGCCTGCGAGGGCGGGGCGAGCCCGGCGACCGGCGGGTCGCTGTCGAGGTTGGTGGGGAAGGGGTAGCCTTCCGCGCTCGCCGCGATCACGTGCTCCAGCCACTCCTCGCCCACGCCCTCGGCCCGGCGCCTGAGCAGCACCGGGAAGACGGCGTTCGCGACCGCCTCGCGGTCCACCGTCTCCATCGCCCGCCCGAACGCCGAGGACACCTGCAGCAGGTTGGCGGTGCGGCGGACGTCGGCGGTGCGGTTGGTGCCGGCCGCGTGGAACAGCGCGGGGTTGAAGAAGGCCGCGTCGCCCTTGGCGAGCGGGAGCTGGACGTGGTGGGCGTCGAAGTACGCCTGGAACTCGGGCAGCCGCCAGGCCAGATAGCCGGGCTCGTACTGCTGCGAGTACGGCAGGTACATCGTCGGCCCGGACTGGACGGGCATGTCGCAGTGCGCGACCGCGCCCTGGAGGGTGAGCACGGGGGAGAGGACGTGCACATGGGCCGGGTAGGCGGCCGCGGCCTCGTTGGACAGGAAGCCCAGGTGGTAGTCGCGGTGCGCGGTCTGCGCCGCGCCGCCCGGGTTGACCACGTTGACCTGCGAGGTGACCTGGTAGCCGGGGCCGAGCCAGGCCGCCGAGACCAGCGCCAGGATGTCGTTGGCGTAGTAGTCGGCGAAGGCCTCGGCATCGTAGAGGGCGGCCTTCTCCAGCGCGTTCCACACCCGGTCGTTGGCGCCGGGCTTGGCGAAGTGGTCCCCGGCGTGCGCGCACGAGGCGTGCTGCTCGGCGATCAGGGCGTCGAAGACCGTGCTGAGCCGGTCGACGACGGACGGGTCGGGGAAGGCGCCCCGGAAGACCACGATGCCGGGTCCGTCGGCCAGGGCCCGCACCAGCTCGGACCGCACCGGGCGCCGCTTGGCCTTGCGCAGCCGCTCGCTGTCGTAGATCAGGACGTTGCGCTCCACCGCGGAGGCGTGCGGGTAGTCGGCGAGGTCGGTGGTCCGCTCGACGATTCCGCGGAAGTCGCTGAGGTCGCAGTCCTGCTCGGAGAGCCAGGCGCGGTGCTCCACGGAGGTGAAGGACATCGGTGTCCTTTCGGTCGGAGGGACGACACAGCCCTCGGTGACACGACCGGGCCGCGCTGTCATTCTTGTCATTACAAACCCGTCGAACAACCAGCAGGCGGCCATCAAAAACCCCTCAAGGAGCCACCGTATGGGCCATCCCTTCCCGATCCGGGAGATCGCACGTCAGGCGGGCGTGAGCGAGGCGACGGTCGACCGGGTCCTGAACGGCAGGGGCGGGGTTCGCGAGAGCACCGCGAGGGAGGTCCAGCAGGCGATCGCGGACCTGGACCGGCAGCGCACCCAGGTCCGGCTGGTGGGCCGCACCTTCATGATCGACATCGTGATGCAGACGCCCGACCGGTTCTCCACCGCCGTGCGCGCCGCCCTGGAGACGGAGCTGCCGTCCCTGCATCCGGCGGTCGTGCGGTCGCGCTTCCACTTCCGGGAGACCGGGCCGGTGACGGAGCTGACGGGGATCCTGGACCGGATAGCCCGGCGCGGCTCGCAGGGGGTGATCCTCAAGGCCCCGGACGTCCCCGAGATCACGGCCGCCGTCGCGCGCCTCGCCGAGGCCGGCATTCCCGTCGTCACCCTGGTGACCGACCTGCCCGCCACCGCCCGCCTCGGCTATGTCGGGATCGACAACCGTGCGGCCGGCGCGACCGCCGCCTACCTGATGGGTCAGTGGCTCGGCGACCGCCCCGGCAATGTGCTGACCAGCCTCAGCAGCGGCTTCTTCCGCAATGAGGAGGAGCGCGAGATGGGCTTCCGCAGCGCCATGCGCGCCCACCACCCGGACCGCACGCTCGTCGAGATCGCCGAGGGCCAAGGCCTCGACGCCACCCAGTACGACCTCGTCCGCGCCGCCCTCGAACGCGACCCGGACATCCGCGCCGTCTACTCCATCGGCGGCGGCAACATCGCCACCCTGCGCGCCTTCGAGGACCTCGGCCGCGACTGTGCGGTGTTCGTGGCGCACGACCTCGACCACGACAACACCCGTCTGCTGCGCGAACACCGGCTGTCCGCGGTCCTCCACCACGACCTGCGCCAGGACATGCGCGAGGCCTGCCACATCGTGATGCGCGCCCACGACGCACTGCCGCGCACGGGACCGACGCCGCCGTCCGCGATCCAGGTGGTCACGCCGTACAACATGCCCCCGCAGGCGACGAGTTGAGAGGACCGGAGTGACGACGAGAACCGAAGAGGTCGAGATCGAAGGGGTTCGGCTGCTGGCCACCCTGACCCCGGGCGGCGACACCGGACTTCTCGCCCTGCACGGCAGCAACGAGGGCGGCACGGCCGAACTCGCCCGGTCCGTGGGCGAGTTGTGCGGCACCACCAGCCTGGTCTTCACCCAGCCGGGCGTGCCGGAGCCGGTGCACATCCCGTCGCCGCGCATGGCGGTCGGGCACTGCGGGCTGCTGCAAGAGTTCCTGGCGCAGGTGACCGTCGTGGTGTCCCTGCACGGTCACATGCGGCCTACGGCGCCCCGGTCCATCTTCCTCGGTGGCGGCAACCGTTCGGCGGCGCGGCTCGTCGCCGACGAACTCGACACGCTGCGGCCGGAGTTCGAGGCGGTCACGGATCTGGACGAGATCCCCGTGTCCCTGCGCGGCCTGCATCCCAGGAACCCGGTGAACCTGACCCGCGGCGGCGGCGTCCAGGTGGAACTCCCGCTCGCGGCCCGGACCCGGCGGCGGAGGTGGGCGCCCGGAGTCCCGGACAACCCTCCCCGGCCCGTCGTCGACGCCCTCGCCAAGGGCGTGGAGTCGCTTGCCGCTATGACTGAACGTTGACCCAGGAGCCGCTCTCCGCCGAACTCACCATCGCCTCCAGTACGGCGGCACTGTGTACGGCGTCCGGGAGCGTGGCTCCGTACGGCTGGCCCTCCGCGATCGAGCGCAGAAAGCGGTGGGCCTCGATCACCTTCAGGTCGTCCATGCCCATGGCGTTGGCCGCGCCCGGCTGGAAGGCGCTGAACTCGCCGTCGCCCGGGCCGACATAGACCGTGCTGACGGGCTGGTCCTGGTAGGTCGTGCCGCGGCTGACGCCCAGCTCGTTCATGCGGCGGAAGTCCCAGAACACCGCGCCCCTGGTGCCGTGCACCTCGAAGCCGTAGTTGTTCTGCTCGCCGACCGAGACCCGGCAGGCCTCCAGGACGCCGCGGGCGCCGGAGGCGAAGCGCAGCAGACAGTTGACGTAGTCCTCGTTCTCGACCGGGCCCAACTCGCCGCCGGTGGCGCGGGTGTGGCCGGCCGTGGCACCGGTGGGGCGGGCCCGCTCGGGGATGAAGACGGCGGTGTCGGCGGTCAGCGACGCGATGTCGCCGAGCAGGTACCGGGCCAGGTCGGCGCCGTGCGAGGCCAGGTCGCCCAACACGCCGCTGCCGCCGCGCTCCTTCTCGTAGCGCCAGGTCAGGGCGCCCTCGGGGTGGGCGGCGTAATCGCTGAAGAGGCGGACCCGGACATGCGTGACCGTGCCGATCCCACCTGAGGCGATCAGCTCGCGCGCGGCCTCCACGGCAGGCGCGTTGCGGTAGTTGAAGCCCACCGCGCTCTGCACGCCCGCCCGCGCGACCGCGTCGTCCACAGCCTGGGCGTCCGCCACGCTCAGACCGACCGGCTTCTCGATCCAGATGTGCTTGCCGGCCTCCGCCATCGCGACGCCGATCTCCCGGTGCAGGAAGTTCGGAGCGGTGATGGAGACCGCCTGGACGCGAGGGTCCTTGACGATGTCACGCCAGTCACGGGTCGTCGACGCGAACCCGAACTGCGCGGCCGCCTCCTCGGCCCGGCCCGGCACGTCCTCGGCGACCGTCACCAGCTCGGGGCGCAGGCCGAGCTGCGGGTAGTGGTGCAGGACGCGGGCGTACGCCTGGGTGTGCACCCGCCCCATCCAGCCGAACCCGACGACGGCGACACCCAGCGAATCCACCATGACAGCCCCTCTTTGGACCGGTCCACAATCTGTCCAGCCCACCCTGAGCGGGATGTCAGCCTGGTGTCAAGCCTCCCTGACCCCTTTGACAAGCCACTGCAGCTCGTGGAACGGTCCAGAACATGAAACCGCCGACGATCCGCGACGTGGCCGAACGGGCCGGTGTGTCCAAGTCGCTGGTCTCGCTCGTGCTGCGCGGCTCCGAGCAGGTGCGACCCGAGAAGCGGGAGGCCGTGCAGCGGGCGGTGCAGGAGCTGGGCTACCGGCCGAACGCCGCCGCGCGCAGCCTCAGCGAGCAGCGCACCCGCACGGTCGGCGTGCTCCTGAACGACCTGCGCAACCCCTGGTTCGTCGAGCTGCTCGACGGGCTGAACTCGCTGCTGCACGACAACGGCCTGCGGATGCTGCTGGCGGACGCCCGCCTCAACCGCCGGGTCGGCCAGGATCCCGCCGATCCGCTCCTCGACCTGCGGGTCGACGGTCTGGTCGTCGTCGGCACCCTGCCCGATCCGGCCGCGCTGGGGGCGGCCGCCGAACGGATCCCGGTCGTCGTCGCGGGCGCCCGCGAACAGGCCCCGCCCGGCGTGGACGTCGTCGCGGGCGACGACGAGACGGGCGCGCGGCTGGTCACCGAAAACCTCATCGGGCTCGGCCACCGGCGCATCGCGCACATCGCGGGCTACGGCGCCGTCGGCGAGCTGCGTCGGCGCAGCTTCGAGGCGACGATGCGGGCGCACGGTCTCGCGGCCGAGGGGTTCGTGGAACCCAGCGACATGACCGAGGAGGGCGGCTACCGCACCGCCGTCCGGCTGCTGAGCCGCCCGGTGCGGCCCACCGCCGTGTTCGCCGTCAACGACATCGCCTCGGTCGGCGTCCTCTCGGCGGCCGAGGAACTCGGCTTCCGCGTCCCGCACGACGTGTCCGTCGTCGGCTACGACAACACGAGCATCTCCCGCCTGCGCCACGTCTGGCTGACCACGGTCGACAGCTCCGGCCACGAGCTCGGCCGGCGCGCCGCCCGCTGCCTCCTGGACCGCTTCGAGCGGCCTGGGGGAGCGGGGCAACTGCACCTGACGGCACCGACGTTGGAGATCCGCGGCACGGCGGCGGCCCCGCTCACCGACTGACTCCGCTCACGCCTCGGGGGCGCTCACAGATTGATGGCGTACGCCTTCCTGAGCGTCTCGTGCACCGTCCACGTCGTGCGGTCGCCCTCCCGCAGGACGGCCAGGTCGCCGGGTCCGACCGTCAGCGTCGGCCCGCCCCCGACCTCGATGGTCGCGGACCCGCTGATCACGACGAACAGCTCGTCCGCCTCGGTGTCGGTGACGACGCCGGGCGTGATCTGCCAGATGCCGCGGATCTGCTTCCCGTCCGCCGACTCCCAGACGACCTTCCCGGTCACCTCGGGTGTCCCGGAGACGATCTGCTCCGGGTCGAGGGGCTCGGGTTCGAGCTCGGCGTCGGGGATGTTCACAACGAAGCTGTGGGTCATGCGGCGACCCTAACGAGATCGTCCGCCGGCCGGGCGTGGACACTGTGTGCGGTATCGGCGCAGGTGGGAGGACACTTCGTCGCGGCGGCCGCGAACTGGCGGACCTCCCGGGCCCGGGTGATCGTGGAAGGCATGGCGGACACCACGGCGACCCTAGCCGCCCCGCGACAGCACGACACCCGTGAGACGGTCCTCTTCGGCGGCGTCTACGGTGCCGTACTGGCCTGCTCCATGGTCGCGGCGCTCACCCAGTACGGCCACACCTCCCGCGACACCCGCCGCTACGACGCCCTCTGGCTCCTGGTCACCGCACTCGCCTCGGCCCTCGCCCACGGCTACTCCCACTACATCGCCGAGCGCACACCCCACCGCCGCTGGGACTCCCTGCGCGCCCTCGCCGACGAGTGGCCCCTGGTCGCCGCCGTGCTGCCGACCGTGCTGATCCTCGCGGGGGCGGGCTGGGGCTGGTGGCCCGCGAAGGACGTGGAGTACCCGGCGTTCACGCTGAACATCGCCCTGCTCTTCACGCTGGGCGTGGTGACGGCAAGGTGGTCGAAGCGCCCGTGGCCCGTCGCGGCACTCATCGGCCTCGTGGACGCACTTCTGGGCGTGATCGTGGTCGTGGCCAACGCAATCATCAAATGATGCCGAGGCGATCCGAAAGACAGGTCCTGCGCCCCCGTGCGCTGCACTAAGGTCTCGTCGCGTGGGGACGGACATCGACGGTGCCATCGAGCGCCGATCTGCCGACGGACGTTGGGACGTAGAGGTCGACCTGCTGGACTTCCGGCCGCCGCGGGACTACGTCGCCTGGGACTGCCTCTTCGGCGTCCGGGGCACGGGAGACGTGGAGCGGGCGCTCTTCGCCGACCGCGGGCTGCCGGACGACATCTCGGATCCCGTACGGGAGACGGGCATCGGCGACTACCAGCACAGCCACACCCACGTCACCTGGGCCGAGGTCACCGCGGTCGACTGGGACGCGCCCCTGGCCTCCCGGCCCGCCTGGTACTGGGCGCACATGTCGGACCCCCAGGGCGAGCACCTCGTTCGGGTGACGCCCAACCTCCGCCGGGCCGCCACCGAGACCTTCGGCGGGACCCTGCTCCTCGCGCCGCCGGAGTGGCCCCCCGGCCGCGAGGTGCACCTGGACGGCGCGGTGTACCGGCCCGTGATGCTCACCGCGCGGATGCTCGCCCCGCCGGACGAGGGATGCTGGGCAAGGATATGGAGAGCGATGCGCGAGCTCGCGACCGGGCCCGACGACGAGAACGTACGGCTCGTCGTCTGGTTCGGCTGACCCGCGCACCGGGGAAGGGAGCCGACATGACCACCGACGCCACCCACACGACGGTCACGGACGAGGCGGTGCGCAGCCTGCACGCCACCGCCGACCCGCGCCTGCGTGAACTGCTCAGCTCCCTGATCCGCCACCTCCACTCCTTCGCCCGTGAGACCGGCCTGACCCAGCAGGAGTGGGAGCGCGCGATCGCCTTCCTCACGGCGACCGGGCAGACCTGCACGGACACCCGGCAGGAGTTCATCCTCCTGTCGGACGTGCTCGGTCTGTCGATGCTCGTCGAGACCATCAACGGCGACCGCGCCCCGGGCGCCACCGAGTCGACCGTCCTCGGCCCCTTCCACATGACTGAGTCACCGGTCCGCGAACTCGGCGCCGACATCGACCTGGTGGGCGGCGGCGAGCCGTGCGTGGTCAGCGGCCGGGTCCTGTCCCGGGACGGAACTCCCTTGCCGGGCGCACTGGTTGACGTCTGGCAGGCCGACGGCAACGGCTTCTACGACGTCCAGCAGCCGGACGTCCAGCCGCCGGGCAACGGCCGCGGACTGTTCACCGCGGACGCCGAGGGCCGCTTCCGGTTCCGCACCTGTGTGCCGAGCCCGTACCCGATCCCCACCGACGGCCCGGTCGGCGGCCTCCTGCACGCGACCGGCCGCCACCCCTACCGCCCGGCCCACATCCACTTCATCGCCACGGCCGAAGGGCATGTGCCGGTCACCACGCACATCTTCGTCGAGGGCAGCGACTACCTCGACTCCGACGCGGTGTTCGCCGTCAAACCGAGCCTGGTCCAGGACTTCTACGAGACCGACGACCCGTCCCTGGCCAAGGAGTTCGGCGTCCCGAACCCCTTCCGCCACGCCCGCTTCGACCTCGTACTGGAACGCTCGTGACGCACCACCTCGACTTCTCCTACGAGTCCCGGCCCGCCCGGGTCGTCTTCCGGCCCGGCGCCGCCACCACCGCGACCCCCGGCGAGGCCGAACGGCTGGGCCTGCGGCGGCTGTTGGTGGTGTGCGGCAGCCACGGCGCGGACACCGCGCGGGCGGTCGCCGACTCGCTGGGCCCGGCCTGCGCGGGCCTGCACGACGGCGCCCGTATGCATGTCCCCGTCGAGGTCGCCGACCGCGCCGTCGAGGCGGCCCGTGCGGCGGGCGCCGACGGCTGTGTGGCGGTGGGCGGCGGCTCCTCGATCGGCCTGGGCAAGGCGATCGCCCTGCGCACCGGCCTGCCCCTGATCGCCGTCCCCTCCACCTACTCCGGCTCGGAGATGACCCCCGTCTGGGGCCTGACCGAACACGGCGCCAAACGCACCGGCCGCGACCCGTCCGTCCTGCCCCGCAGCGTCGTCTACGACCCCGAACTCACCCTCTCCCTCCCTGTCCCGCTCTCCGTCACCAGCGGCATCAACGCGATCGCCCACGCCGTGGAGGCGCTCTACGCCCCCGACACCTCGCCCCTGATCGCGCTGATGGCCCAGGAGGGCGTACGGGCCATGGCGGACGCGCTGCCCGCGGTGGCCGAAGCCCCGGACTCCGTCGAGGCCCGCGGGCGCGCCCTGTACGGCGCCTGGCTGTGCGGCTCCTGCCTCGGCGCAACGACCATGGGCCTGCACCACAAGCTCTGCCACGTCCTGGGCGGCACCTTCGGCCTGCCGCACGCCGAGACCCACACGGTGGTCCTGCCGTACGCCCTGGCCTACAACGCCCCCGCGGTCCCGGACGCGGCCGCCGCCGTGGGCCGCGCCCTCGACGCCGACGACGCCCCGCGCGCCGTGCGGGAGCTGTCCGAACGTCTCGGCGCACCCCGCTCGCTCGCCGAACTCGGCCTGAAGGAAGCCGACTTGGCGGTGGCGGCCGCCCAGACCGCCGGCCAGGCCTACGCCAACCCGCGCGAGGTCACGGCCGACGGGGCGCTCGCCGTGCTGCGGGCGGCGTACGAGGGCGCACCACCGGCGGACGTGAACGGCTGAGCCGCCCGCACACGACCGACGGCCGCCGCACCGCGGGAGCGGAACGACGGCCGTCTGTGCGGCAGTTGGCGTTCACGCCTGCGCGGCGGCCGCCTCCACCTGCTCACTCGCGCCCTCGGCCACCGGGGCCGGCGTCTGCCGGCGCGGGATGAAGGAGGCGACGAGGAAGGCGAGCAGGGCGGCTCCGGCGCCGATGGCCATGACGACCTTGAAGCCGTTCTCCGAGGGCAGTGCGTGACCGCCGAAGTCGGTGGTCATCTGGGCCAGGATGACGCCGGCGAGGGCGCTGGCGAAGCTGGTGCCCAGCGAGCGCATCAGCGTGTTGAGGCTGTTGGCGGCACCGGTCTGCGACGGGTCGACCGCGCCCATGATCAGCGCGGGCAGGGCGCCGTAGGTGAAGCCGACGCCGGCGCCGATGATGCAGGACACCAGGACGAGGTGCCAGACCTCGCTCATCAGGACGATGTTGAGGGCGTAGCCGGTGGCCACGATCAGCGCACCGATCATCAGCGTGACCTTCGGACCCTTGGCCTGGGTGACCTTCGCCGACGCGGCGGACATGACCATCATGACCAGACCCTGCGGGGCGAGCACCAGGCCGACCGTCAGCATGGATTTGCCGAGCCCGTAGCCGGTCTGGGTGGGCAGCTGCAGCAGCTGCGGCAGCACCAGCGACATGGCGAACATCGAGAAGCCGAGGGCGACCGAGGCCAGGTTGGTGAACAGCACCTGCGGCCTGGCGGTCGTCCGCAGGTCGACCAGCGGCTGCTTCGCCTTCAGCTCCCACCAGCCCCAGGCACCGAGGATCAGCACGGCGGCGGCGCCCAGACCCAGCGTGGTGCCGGACGTCCAGCCCCAGTCGCCGCCCTTGGAGACGGCCAGCAGCAGGGAGACCAGACCGGCGGACAGACCGAGCGCACCGACCAGGTCGAAGCGGCCCCCGGTGCGCACCCTGGACTCGGGCACGATCAGCAGCACCAGCGCGAAGGCCACGACACCGAGCACGGCCGAGGTCCAGAACAGGATGTGCCAGTCCCAGCGGTCGGCGATGAACGCGGCGGCCGGCAGCCCCAGCGCACCGCCCACACCCAGCGAGGCGCTCATCACCGCGGTGGAACCCGCCAGCCGGTCGGCGGGCAGCGCGTCCCGCATGATGCTGATGCCGAGCGGCACCACGGCGGCCGCGAGGCCCTGCAGGGTACGGCCGATGATCATCGGTACGAGGGAGTCGGCGAGCGCGGCGACGACGGAGCCGGAGACCAGCAGCACGATGCTGACCAGAAGCATGCGCCGCTTGCCGATCATGTCGCCGAGACGGCCCATGACCGGGGTGGCCACCGCGGCGGCGAGCAGCGTGGCGGTGACGGCCCAGGCGGTGTTGGAGGCCGAGGCGTGCAGCAGGGTGGGCAGCTCCGGGACGATCGGGATGACCAGGGTCTGCATCAGCGATACGACGATTCCGGCCAGCGCCAGCACCGCCACCACGGCGTTCGGCTTCGGCGGGGCCGATGTCCCCGCGTCGGCGGGTCGGGCAAGGGCTTCGGACATGGCGGGGCCTCCGGCAAGGGTTCATTGCTTGACTTACGCAAGCATAGACGGAATTGATTGACTTAAGCAAGTGGAAGTTCGGGGTGCGGCTCGAGCGGCAGCTCGGTGACGACCTCGAAGCCGCCCCGGGGCCGAGGGCCGACGCGGATACGGCCGCCGACCGAACGGGCGCGCTCGTGCATGCCCACGACGCCGTAGCCGCCGCCCGGGGGAGCGGGGAGGGTCCGCGTCCCCCCACCGTCATCGGCGACCGTCACCGCCAGCCGGTCCGCGCAGTACACGAGCCGCACCTCGGCCTCGCGGGCGGCGGCGTGCTTGGTGACGTTGGTGAGGGCTTCCTGCACGATGCGGTACGCCGTGAGATCGGCGCCCGCGGAGAGCGGACCGCGCTCGCCCTCGGTGGTGACGGTGACTTCGAGCCCGGCGTTCTCGAACGAGGCGGCCAGCTCGGGGAGTTGGGCCAGCCCCGGCGGGCGCTCCAGGGGTTTGTCCGCGTCGCCGTCCTGCCGCAACAGGCCGACGGTGGACTTGAGTTCACGCAGCGCGGCGGCGGTGGTGCGGGTCAGGTCGGAAGCGATCCGCGAGGCCTCGCCGGTCCGGTCGGACAACTGCCTGGCGACAGTGCCGGCCTGGAGATTGGCGAGCACCAGATGATGGGCGACGACATCGTGCAGATCACGGGCGATACGCATGCGCTCCTCCGAGACCCGCCGCAGCGCCTCCTCCTCCCGGGTGCGCTCGGCATGCTCGGCCCACGCCTGCACGGCATCGAGGTAGGCCGCACGCAGCCGGGTCACCGTGCCGAGCGAGGTCGGCAACAGCAACCAGGCGGCGGGACCGAGCAGTTTGAGAACGAGCGGTTCGCCGGTGGGGCCGCTCAGCAGCCCCGTGCCGACAAGCACCGCGATGCCGCTGAAGGCAAAGGTGTTGGCGGTCTTCCGGTCGGTACCGACGGCCAGCGAGTACAGCGCGACCATGAGTGGCCCCAGCAGCAGCACCGTGAGGAGACAACCGAGTGCGGCCGCGACCGCGGCACAGCCGAGGGTGACGACGACCGTGGCCCGGGGCCGCCCGCGCCGCCACAGCAGTGCGACACAGGAGACCCCGGCCAGCAGCACCCCGGGCCACCAGGGGATCCCGAGATCCTGCCCGGGAAGGGTGATCAGACTGCCGGGAAAGGAACAGGCGAAGAGAGCGGCGGCGACAACCGCGTCGACGGGCCGGGGGCGTCCGCGAGGCGGACGTAGCAGATTGTCGATCATGGAAGTGGGGTTCCTGTCCGAAGCACCGCGGGGGAGGAGCGCCCCGGCGGGGGCGCGGGGAACTGCGCGACAAGCCACGACGGTGCAGCAGACGGCCAAGGCCCCATCGCGGCACCGCCCATAGCCGCACCCCGGGCGCCGCCTACTCGAAGGTGACGACGACCTTCTCGGCGGCCCCGGGCGTCATCGCCAACTCAAACGCCCGCTCGGCCTCACCGAACGGCACCCGATGGCTGATCAGCTTCGCGAACCGCTCATGGTGCTCCACCAGTTCCGGCGTCACCTCGAAGATCTCGGTCGGATACCCCTGCGAGGCGATCAGCGTCAGCTCACTGCGCAGCATCCCGCCGAGATCGATGTCCGCCCCCTTCTTCTGTACGGCGACCATGACCAGCTTGGCCCCCCACTTGGCGGCATCGACGGTGGCGTTGAAGACGGCGGCCACACCGGCGGCGTCGATGTAGATGTCGGTGCCCGCACGGAGCTGACCGAGCGCGTTGGTGGCCGGCCCGTGCAGTTCGGTCAGCCGGGCGGTGACGTCCTCGGTGGCGGAGTTGACGACCGCGTCCGCACCCACCGCCAGTGCGGTCTTCAGTCGCTCGGGGATGACGTCGGCGACGACCACGTGTTCCACCCCGCGCAGCTTCAGCCAGATCGTCGCCCCCAGGCCGATGGGCCCGGCACCGAAGACCACGACCTTGTCGGTCGCCTTCGCCTCGGACCGGTTGACGCAGTGCCGGGCGACCGCCATCGGCTCGTTCAGCGCGGCGACGTCGAAGGGCACGGTGTCGGGGAAGACGGCGACGGTCCTGCCGATCTCGGCGTCCTCCAGCAGCAGGTACTCGCTCATGGCGCCGTGCGCACCACCGCACCCGATGATCCCGGACGGGACGCCCTGCGGGTTGACCACCACCCGGTCGCCCACCCTCAGACCGGTCACCTCGGCACCCGCTTCCACGATCTCGCCGGCCGGTTCGTGGCCCAGGGGGATGGAGCGCATGGAGCCGTCGGCGCCGGCGGGCATGCCGCCCAGGTGCAGGAAGAAGGTGTCGGTGCCGCAGATGCCGCAGGCGCGGACCTTGACCAGGACGTCCCTCGGACCCGGTACGGGACGCTCGACGTCCACCAGGTCGATGTGGTCCCTGGCGCCGGTCTTGACGGACTTCATGGTGGCCATGGAGAGGCTCGCTTTCGGAGTGGAGAGGAGCGTGGGAAGAGAGGCGTCACCGGGTCCGGGGCCGGGCGGGGGAGTGTCCCGGCCCGCCGGACCCGGTGACCGCGCCGCCCCCGTCCCCACGGAGCCGGCGCACAGGGGCCGCCTCCGCTCGACGCGGCCCCGGTCTGCGAACTGACTGGCTTGCTTGACTTAGGCAAGCACAGTTGGATTACTTAAGTCAAGCAATTATCTGCATATTGCTTAAGTCAGGCAAGTAGAATTACTCTCGAGTACATGCCCGTGCAACGACCCGCCTCAGTGTCCGTCCCGGCGAACGTGAGTGACATCGAGCAGGCGCTCACCCGTGTCACATACCTGGCCGGCCGGGCCCGGCAGCACGAGCGCCTGATGGCGCTGACCGGGCTGCCGCTGGACCGGGCCGCGGTCGCCATCCTGCGGCACATCGCGGAGAGCGAGCCACTGCGGCCCGGCGTGCTCGCGGTCCGACTGTCGGTGGAGGCCTCCCATGTCACTCGCCAGTTGCGGCAGTTGGAGCGGGGTGGCTATGTGATCCGGATCGCCGACCCGGACGACCGCCGGGCCCAGCGCGTCCAGCTCACCGACCTCGGCCTTGCGGCGGTCCACCGCGTCCGTGAGGCGAGCCGCCGTGGCCTGGCAGTGGCGCTGGCCGACTGGTCGGGGGAGGACCTTGAGCAACTCGCGGCGCTCTTCCACCGGTTGGTGGACGACTTCGTGGCCCATGCCGAGGACCCGCTGCCGACGGTCCATTGACCGGCGGTCCGCCGGTGACGAGGGGCCCGACACTGCCGTAGCGCGGTGCCGGGCCCCTCGTCGTCCTCCGGTCATTGGTGCCGGTCACGCCTGTCAGTCGTGCCTGCAATACGGCAGACAAAATTGTTGACAATCTTGTTTGGCTAGATTTAGGTTCGACAGGCACTCACTCAGGGAGGGCAACGATGCCGAAAGAAGCCCGTCCGAGCACCGGAGAGCAGGCCAAACAGCATGCGCTCGCGCAGCTGCGGCAGGCGATCCTGCACGGCGAGATGGCACCGGCGCAGCGGCTGGTGGAGAACGAGCTCGCCGAGCAGTTCGGTGTGACACGGGCCAGCATCCGGGCGGCACTGATCGATCTGGAGGCCCAGGGCCTCGTCGAGCGGATCCGCAACCGCGGCTCGCGGGTGCGGGTGGTGACCGTCGAGGAAGCGGTCGCCATCACCGAGTGCCGCATGGTCCTCGAAGGGCTGTGCGCGGCGAAGGCCGCCGTCGCCGCAAGCGACGAGCAGCTCGCCGAGCTGACGGAGCTGGGCACGGCGATGACCAAGGCCGTGGCCGACGGTGAGCCGGTGACGTACTCCGAGCTCAACCAGGAACTGCACGCCAAGGTGCGCGAGTTCTCCGGCCAGCAGACGGCAGTGGACCTGCTGGAGCGGCTCAATGCCCAACTGGTGCGCCACCGCTTCCAGTTGGCGCTCAGGCCGGGGCGTCCGCAGCACTCCCTGAACGAGCACCTGGCGATGATCGAGGCGATCAGGGCCAGGGATCCGCAGGCGGCCGAGGCGGCCGTCCGCGCCCACCTCACCAGCGTGATCGAGGCGCTGCGCGACTGACAGCCGCGCGGCCGAGAGCCGCTGACAGGGCGGGCGTCAACCTGTCACCAAGGAGATTGCAGCAATGACCCAGGCCAATGCGCCCGCCACCGATCCACGTTCCACACTCGTCGTCACCGCGCATGCCGGGGACTTCGTGTGGCGGGCGGGTGGTGCCATCGCCCTGGCCGCCTCCCGCGGGGAGAAGGTCACCATCGCCTGTCTGACCTTCGGCGAGCGCGGCGAGTCCGCCAAGGCGTGGCGCGAGGGCAAACAACTGGAGGAGATCAAGGCGATACGCCGGGACGAGGCCGAGCGTGCCGCCGCGACCCTCGGCGCCGAGGTCCGCTTCTTCGACGCCGGCGACTACCCCCTCGTGCCCACCGCCGAGTTGACCGACCGGCTGGTGGCCGTCTACCGCGAGACCCAGCCCGACGTCGTGCTCACCCACCCGGTCGAGGACCCGTACAACGGCGACCATCCGGCCGCCAACCGTATGGCGCTGGAGGCCCGCGTCCTCGCGCAGGCCATCGGCTACCCGGGGGAGGGCGAGATCATCGGCGCCCCGCCGGTCTTCTACTTCGAGCCGCACCAGCCCGAGATGAGCGGCTTCAAGCCCGAGGTCCTGCTCGACATCACCGAGGTGTGGGACACCAAGCGCAAGGCGATGGAGTGCCTCGGCGCCCAGCAGCACCTGTGGGACTACTACACCGACCTCGCCGTACGCCGAGGCGTCCAGCTCAAGCGCAACGCCGGCCCCAACCTGGGCCTGGCCCACAAGACCATGGCCGAGGCGTACATGCGTCCCTACCCGCAGATCGCGAAGGAGCTGGCATGAGCGGCGTGATCGTCACCAACCCGCCGAAGGCCGACCCGAAGGACGTCGAGGCGCTGGCCGGTTTCGGCGTGGCGACGGTGAGCGAGGCGATGGGGCGAACGGGCCTGCTGGGTCCGGACATCCGGCCCGTCCAGCAGGGCGTACGGGTCGCGGGCACGGCCGTCACCGTGCTCAGCTGGCCCGGCGACAACCTCATGATCCATGCGGCCGTCGAGCAGTGCGGCGAGGGCGACATCCTGGTCGTCACCACCACCTCGCCGTGCACGGACGGTCTGTTCGGCGAGCTGTTCGCGACCGCCCTGCAGCAGCGCGGCGTGCGCGGTGTCGTCCTCAGCACCGGCATCCGCGACACCCAGGAGCTGCGGGACATGGGCTTCGCCGCCTGGTCCCGGGCGGTCTCCTCGCAGGGCACGGTCAAGGCCACCGGCGGCTCGGTCAATGTGCCGATCGCGATCGACGGCCAGATGATCCGCCCCGGCGACGTGATCCTCGCCGACGACGACGGTGTCGTGGTCGTACCGCGCGAGCGCGCCCGCGAGACGGTCGAGAGGTCCGAAGCCCGCGAGGCCAAGGAGGCCGCCACCCGTGCCGCCTTCCTCGACGGCCAACTCGGCCTGGACCGCTACGGGTTGAGGGACACCCTCGAGCGGCTCGGCGTCGAGTACAAGACGTACGAGGAGTACGCGGGGGATGCGGGGGAGCGGTCGTGACCCGCGGGCCCGAGGAGGTGCGCTGTCTGCTGATGCGGGGCGGCACCTCGAAGGGCGCCTACTTCCTCGCCGACGACCTCCCCGCCGAACCGGCCCTGCGCGACGCGCTGTTGCTGCGCATCATGGGCAGCCCCGACGACCGGCAGATCGACGGCCTGGGCGGCGCGCACCCGCTCACCAGCAAGGTGGCCGTGGTCTCGCCCTCCGCCGACCCGGACGCCGACGTCGACTACCTCTTCCTCCAAGTCGTCGTCGACCGGCCTGAGGTGAGTGACCGTCAGAACTGCGGGAACATCCTCGCGGGCATCGGCCCGTTCGCCGTCGAGCGCGGACTGGTCCCGGCGGGGGAGGAGTCGACCTCCGTCCGCATCCGCATGGTCAACACCGGCGACCACGCGACGGCGACCTTCCCGACCCCGGGCGGCCGCGTCGACTACACGGGAGGCGCCGAGATCTCGGGCGTGCCGGGGACGGCCGCGCCCGTGGTCATCGAATTCCCGGCCGGGGCAGGGAAGTTGCTGCCCACCGGCAACATCCGCGACGAGATCGACGGCGTACCCGTGACCTGCGTGGACAACGGCATGCCCACGGTCCTCCTCGCCGCCTCGTCGCTCGAGGTCACCGGCTACGAACCACCCAAGGATCTGGAGGAGAACCTCGCACTGGCCGACCGGCTCCGCGAGATCCGGCTCGAAGCAGGCCGCCTGATGGGCCTCGGCGACGTCTCCGACACCACCGTGCCCAAGCTCACCCTGCTCGCCCCGCCCCGGGACGGCGGTGCGGTCAGCACCCGCACCTTCATCCCCGTCCGCTGCCACACCTCGATCGGTGTGCTCGGCGCCGCCGGCGTGGCCGCCGGCCTGCGGATCGAAGGCAGCGTGGGCGCGGAGCTTTCGGAGATCGATCCCGACAGTGACCGAATTCGCATAGAACATCCCACGGGATTCCTGGACATCGAAAGCAGCCTCGGAGCCACCCCCGACGGCCTGCCCGCCGCCCACCGCACCGCCGTGGTCCGCACCGCCCGCAAGATCTTCGACGGCACCGTCTTCCCGAGGTCCGCCGAGACGGCACCGATCCCCGCACAACCCCAAGGAGGTCAACGATGACTCCGCCGCTCGGCGACATCGCCCACATCGGCCATGCCCAGCTGTTCACGCCGGACCTCGACGCCAGCGTCGCGTTCTTCACGGACTACCTGGGCCTCACGGTCAACGGGCAGCACGGCGACACGGTCTATCTGCGGACCTTCGACGACTACGAGCACCACAGCCTGGTCCTCACCGCCCGCGAGCGGCCCGGCCTCGGCCGGCTCGCCCTGCGCACCTCCGGCGAGGACGCCCTCCACCGCCGTATCAAGGCGATCGAGGAGGCGGGTGGCAGCGGCAAGTGGGTCGAGGACGAACCCGGCCTCGGCAAGCTGTACTTGACGACCGACCCGGACGGCCACGAGCACGCCCTGTACTGGGAGAGCGAGCACTACCGGGCCCCCGAGGAACTGCGCCCGGCGCTGAAGAACCAGCCACAGGCCAAGCCCAACAGGGGAGTCGGGGTCCGCCGCCTGGACCACATCAACTTCCTCGCCGCCGACGTGCTCGCCAACGCCGAGTTCCAGGAACAGCTGCTGGGGGCCCGGCCGACGGAGCAGATCCGGCTCGACTCCGGGCGGATCGCGGCGCGTTGGCTGACGTACACGAACAAGTCGTACGACGTCGTCTACACCGAGGACTGGACCGGTTCGGCCGGCCGGCTGCACCACATCGCCTTCGCGACCGACACCCGCGAGGACATCCTGCGCGCGGCCGATCTCGCCATCGACACCGGTGTGTTCATCGAGACGGGCCCGCACAAGCACGCCATCCAGCAGACGTTCTTCCTGTACGTCTACGAGCCGGGCGGCAACCGTATCGAGCTGTGCAACCCGCTCACCCGCCTCGTCCTCGCGCCCGACTGGCCGCTGATCACCTGGACCGAGGAGGAGCGCAAGAAGGGGCAGGCCTGGGGCCTGAAGACCATCGAGTCGTTCCACACGCACGGGACACCGCCGGTCTCCTGACAGGTCCCTCACCGCTCCCTCCGCCGCTCCCTCGCCCCGGCGCGGCGCAACGGACCGCCTTTGATTGTCGATGAGATTGTTGACAAAAACGTTGACGAATCTCGCTCCCGGTCCTTAGCGTCGGGGCACCCTGTTCCACGAGAGGAAAACAAAGATGTCCTCCTCCCCCTCCCCGTCCGCTCGCATCAGCAGACTGGCCCTCCTGGTCGTCGGTCTGTGCTGGCTGGCCGTGCTCTTCGACGGCCTCGACATGTTCATCTACGGCTCCGTGCTGCCGCACCTGCTGGAGACGAAGACCTTCGGCCTCACCGCCGACCAGGCCGGCGACCTCGGCTCCTACGCCACCTTCGGCATGCTGGTCGGCGCGCTGACCGCGGGCACGGTCGCGGACCGGATCGGCCGCAAGAAGCTGATGGTCGTCTGCGTGACCGTCTTCTCGCTGGCCTCCGGCATCTGCGCGATATCGGGCAGCGTCGCGGTCTTCGGCCTCGGCCGGACCCTGGCGGGCGTCGGCCTCGGCGGTCTGCTGCCGACCGCGATCAGCATGGTCTCCGACTACGCCCCGCGCGGCCGCGGCGCCATCGTCATCGGCATGCTGATGACCGCGCACCACGCGGGCGGCATCCTCTCCGCCTACGTGGCCAAGTGGCTGGTGGACCCGGTCGGCTGGCGCGCGGCCTTCTGGGTCTGCGTGGCCCCGCTGGCGTTCGCACCGGTGCTGGCCAGGTTCCTGCCCGAGTCACTGAGCTTCCTGGTCGCCAAGGGGCGGGCCGAGGAGGCACAGGCGCTGGCCACCCGCTACGACGTCGAGCTGCCCGCCGCGGCCGGCCGGAAGACGGCGGCCGACCGCTGGGACGCCCTGGTCAACCTGTTCCGCGGCGGCGAGTGGATCCAGACCCTGCTGTACTGGTTCGCCTCCTTCGGCGGACTGCTCCTGGTCTACGGCGTCGCCACCTGGCTGCCCACCCTGATGCGCACCGAGGGCTACGAGCTCACCAACGCCCTGACCTTCGTCGTCGTCTTCAACCTGGGCGGCATCGTGGGCATGCTGGTCGCGGGACGGGCCGCCGACACGTTCGGTGCCCCGCGCATCTCGGCGATCTGGTTCGCGCTGACGGCCGCCGGTGTCTACCTGCTGAGCGTCCACATGTCGATGGGCGTGACCACGCTGGTCGTCTTCCTCACCGGCGTCTTCCTCAACAGCGCCCAGACGATGATCTACGCGACGGTCTCGATCCGCTCCACGCCGGACAACCGCGCCACCGCCGTCGGCTGGACCTCCGGCATGGGCCGCTTCGGCGCCGTCTTCGGCCCGTGGCTCGGCGGCCAGCTGCTCGCCGCGGGCAACGGAGAGTGGGGCTTCACCGCCTTCGCCCTGGCCGGCCTGTCGTCCATGGTCTTCATCGGCATCGCGGCCCTGCGCAGCGCGAAGCCGGGCGCACGCACCGGCGCCGAGCAGGAGCTGGCCGCCGCGCACTGACCAGTCGCGGACCCGGTCACAGGGGACAAGGACGGACGCCGGCCACCGCAGCGGATGCGGGGGCCGGCGTCCGGCGTCAGGGCCGGTTTCTCGATGCTGTGCCTGTATGTGGCGGCGGCACTGGGGTTGGGCGGTCGGCTTCTTGTACGCCGGGATGCGTAAGAGCTCCGCTGTGAGTGCCGCGATGGGCCGTTGGTCGTCTGCGGCGCCATCGTGGCTGGTCGCGCAGTTTCCCGTGCCCCTTTGGGGCGCGGCCTCACCGACGGAACACTGGAACCATGCCCGCACACGACACAGCCAGGAGAGCGCTGTCCCAGCCGTTCACCGGACGTGCCTGGGCCGAGGTCGCCTACTGTCTCGTCGGGTTTCCGGTCGCCCTCGGCGGGTTCGTGCTCGTGCTCGTGCTGCTCGCCCTCGGTGCCGGGCTCACCGTCTCCCTCCTCGGTGCCGTTCTCGGGCTGCTGTTCGTGGTCGTCGCGACGGGGCTCGCCCGTGGCCTGGCCGCCGTGCACCGTGGGCTGGCGGCGGGGCTGCTGGGGGAGCGGGTGCCGGTGCCGCCGCCGGTCAGGCCCGCGGGCAAGGCCTTCGCCCGGCTGGACGCGCGGCTGCGGGACGCCGCCGGGTGGCGGTCGGCGGCGTACGTGCTGGTCAAACTGCCTGTTGCCGCCCTTGAGTTGTACGCCGTGAGCTGGTGGCTCACCGGGTTGATCAACCTCTCCGCACCGCTGCGCTGGGCCGTCATCGGCCAGCGCCCGCGCGACGGCGCGGAAGGCATGCCGACGATCACGCCGACTCCGGTCGGCGGCGGCGCGCCGCACAGCACCTCCTTCGCCGGGACCTTCGTGGCCGCCGCGATCGGCGCGGCCACGCTGCTCGCCGCGCCGTGGGTCACCCGCGGCATCGTCGCCGTGGACCGCTGGCTGGTGCGTGCCCTGCTCGGGCCCGGTGAACTCGCGCAGCGCGTACGGAACTTGGAGGAGACCCGCGCCCTGGCCGTCGACGACTCCGCGGCCCTGCTGCGCCGACTGGAGCGGGACCTGCACGACGGTGCGCAGGTACGGCTCGTCGCGCTGGCCATGAGCCTCGACATGGCGAAGGAGGGCCTGGGTGCGGACGGCGATCCCGTCGCCGACCCCGCGCGGTTGCGCCGGCTGCTCGAGACCGCCCACAGCAACGCCACCGAAGCCCTCGCCGAGCTGCGCGACCTGGCCCGCGGTCTCCACCCGCCCGCGCTGGACGACGGCCTGCCCGACGCCCTCGCGACGCTGGCGGCGCGCAGCACCGTACCCGTGGAGCTGGCCGTGGACGTCCCGGAGCGGCCCACGCCGGCCATCGAGACGATCGCCTACTTCTGCGCCGCCGAGCTGCTCACCAACGTCATCAAGCACAGCGGTGCCCGGCGGACCGTCCTGCGCGTCACGCAGGAGGAGGGACTGCTGCGGCTGTGCGTGACGGACGACGGCCGCGGTGGTGCCGCGCTCGATGCCGGCAGCGGTCTCGCGGGGCTGACGCAGCGGGTGCGTACGGTCGACGGAACCCTCGACATCAGCAGCCCGGACGGCGGGCCGACGGCCGTGACGGTGGCGCTGCCGCTGCACGCGTGAGCCGCGCCGGCCCGGGAGCGAGGACGTGAGAGCATGCGCCGTATGCGGGTCGTGATCGCCGAAGACGCCGCCGTGCTGCGGGAGTTGCTGGCACAGATGCTCACCGAGCGCGGCCACGAGGTGTGCGCGGCCGTCGGTGATGCCGACGCGCTGCGGGCGGCCGTGGCCGAGCACCGGCCGGACGTCAGCGTCGTCGACATCCGGATGCCGCCCACGCACACGGACGAGGGCCTGCACGCCGCGATCGACATCCGGCGGGCGCAACCCGGCGCCGGTGTGCTGCTGTTCTCGCAGTACATCGAGACGAAGTACGCGACCAGGCTGCTGGCCGAGGGCTCGGCCGGCGTCGGCTATCTGCTCAAGGACCGGGTCGCGAACGTCGCCGAGTTCACCGACGCCCTGACCCGGGTGGCGGCCGGCGGAACGGCCCTCGATCCCGAGGTCGTCACCCAACTCGCCGGTGCCGGGCGCCGCGTGGAGGATCTCGCCTCGCTGACGGCACGCGAGCGCGAGGTGCTGGCGCTGATGGCGGAGGGCAGGTCGAACGCGGCGATCGCCCAGACGCTGGTGGTGTCGGCCGGCGCCGTGGAGAAGCATGTGGCGGCCGTCTTCGGCAAGTTGGGCCTGCCTGCGTCGGAGGACGCGAACCGGCGGGTGCTGGCCGTGCTGCGCTACCTCGGAGCGTGAGCAAAGGGCTTCTGACCAGCAGAAATGGTGAACTGCTCCTAGACTTGCCAGGGGAGCACGTCCTTCAGTGGTGTGTCCGGTGCGGGAAGGCGGTGGGGCTTCATGCAGTACGTGGCAGTGAGTGCGCTCAGCCATCCCGGGCTGCTTCGCGAGCGGAACGAGGACAGTCTCGTCGTCGGGCCGTGGACCCTGTGCGCCACCGTGACCGAGAGCCCCCAGACCCTGGTCTTCCCGCTGGGGACGCCCCTGGTCGTCGCAGTCGCCGACGGGCTCGGCGGGCATCCCGGCGGCGAGGTGGCCAGCGCCCTGGCCGCCCGCCGGATCGCAGCGATGGGACCGTCGCTGGACGGCGAGGACGTCGTACGCGCCGTCCTGAAGGCCTGCAACCGCGCCGTGTACCAGGCCGCGGAGGGCGGCGAGCTCGCCGCCATGGGGACGACGGTGGCCGGCGTCGTCGTACAGCCCGACTCGCTGCTGGTGTTCAACGTGGGCGACAGCCGGGTCCTCGCCGTCGACCGCGACGGGCTGCGCCAGGTCAGCGTCGACGACAGTCCACCGCTCGAACCCGGGCAGCGCACCACGTCACTGGTCACCCAGTGCCTGGGCGGCACCACCGCGTACCGCGACGTCGAGCCCCATGTGACGGCGGTGCCGCTGAAGCCCGGTGACCGCTACATCATCTGTACGGACGGCCTGACCGACCCGCTGACGACGGACGTGATCGAGGAGCTGGTGCGGGAGCACGACGACGGCCGGGCGGTCTTCGAGCTGTGGAAGGCCGCCATCGCGGCGGGCGGTCCCGACAACATCACGGTGGCGGTCGTACGCGTCTCGGACGAGTAGGGGAGGCGACGGCCGCGCGGATGCGCGGCGGCCACGACCGCACCTCCTCTTGACATGCCCGCGACGGGCCAGCACTCTCACGGCAATCCGTTCCATTGGTTCAAGGGTTCAACCAGCTGGCCGGGGAGCCGTCATGGCCGTACACGAGCAATCCGCCGCCGTCGAAGCCATGCACCGGCACCGCCGTCGCGCCGTGGTCGCCAGCACGGTGGGCACCGCGATCGAGTGGTACGACTTCTTCCTCTACGGCACCGCCGCCGCGCTGGTCTTCCCCCACGTGTTCTTCCCCGGTGCGGAGCCGTACACCGGAGTGCTCGCCTCGTTCGCCACGCAGTTCGTGGGGTTCGCCGCGCGCCCCCTGGGAGCCGCAATCTTCGGGCACGTCGGAGACCGGATCGGCCGCAAGTCCACCCTCGTGACCACGCTCGTCCTGATGGGCCTCAGCACCTTCCTGATCGGCCTCCTGCCGAGCTACGCCACCATCGGCCTGGTCGCACCCGTGCTGCTGGTCCTGCTGCGGGTCGTCCAGGGCATCGGTGTCGGCGGGGAGTGGGGCGGCTCGGTCCTGATGGCCATGGAATGGGGCTCCGAACGCCGCCGCGGGCTGATGGCCAGCTGGCCGCAGCTCGGCGTGCCGCTCGGTCTCCTCGCCTCGACCGGCATGGTCAAACTGATGCACGCCGCATCCGGCGACGGCTTCGACAGCTGGGGCTGGCGTATCCCCTTCCTCGCCAGCGTGGTGCTGATCGGCATCGGGCTGTACGTGCGGCTGCGGGTGCTGGAAAGCCCGGCCTTCACCGCCGTGAAGGAGGAGCGGGTGCTGGTGCGCCAGCCGGTCCGCAGCGTGCTGCGCCACCAGCCGCTCACCGTGCTGACCTCGGCCTTCGTCCGGATGTCGGAGCAGGCCCCGTTCTACCTCTTCATCACCTTCGTGCTCACCTACGGCACGGAGAAGCTCGGCCTCCCCAGGGGCGACCTGCTGAACTACACGCTCGTCGCGGCGGCCGTCGGGCTGATCAGCGTCCCGCTCTTCGGCCACCTCTCCGACCGGTTCGGACGACGCCGGATCTACGGCATCGGCATCTGCTGCACCGGGCTGTTCGCGTTCCCGTACTTCGGCCTGCTGAACACGGGCACCTCCGGGCTCGTCCTGCTCGCGATCGTGCTCTCCCTGGTCTTCCACGACATCCAGTACGGCCCCCAGGCCGCACTGATCGCCGAGGGGTTCGGCACGAACGTCCGCTACAGCGGTGCCGGACTCGGCTATCAGCTCGCCTCGGTCATCGCGGGCGGACCGGCGCCGCTCATCGCCACGGCGATCCTCCAGCACACCGGTTCCAGCACCTGGATCAGCTGGTACATCGTCGGCTGCTGCGCCGTCGCCATGATCGCGCTGGTGGCCATGCCTCGCCGGGCGCCGGTGGCCACGGCTCCGCAGCGGCCCGTTCCCGCGGAAACCGACGCCGCGACCTCCCGGGGAGAGCCTTAGGGTCTGTCCGCCGCACAGGCCCTAGTCGTCCGAGCCCATCTGGTCCTCGGCCGACAGGTGTTCCACCGTCCTCCCCGTCTCCGTGAACGTCCTTGTCACATGGCCGGACGAATACACCCAGAGAATGCGCAGCGGGACGTCGCCGATGTTGCGGAACAGATGGGGAATGGGTGACGGGATATAGGTGGTGTCGTACTGCTCCAGCTTCGTCACCTCGCCGTCGACCCACACCTCCGCCTCGCCCTCGAGGACCGTCACGTGCTCGTCGCAGTTGTGCGAGTGCAGGGGCGCGCCGGAGCCGACCGGATAGACGCTCATCCCGCTGGTGATCCTGTTCTCCCCGCCGGCCGACGGCGTGGTGATGAGCGGTGTCGTGACGACGGCACCCCCTCTGTCCAGCAGCGGTACCGACGCGACCTTGATGATCGTGGTCATCCGGAGTTCCTCTCCACTTCGGGGTGATGCGTCGACAGACGTTAGGTCGCGCGCCCGTGAATGGGTGCCCTCCGGCGTGCAGTTTTACCTTGCATTTCGGGAGGGGTGAGCTTTCCGGACCCGGCTGTACCGTCGGCTCGCACCGCACGGCTTCTGGATTCGTGCGGGAAACGCGCCGGAAAGAAAAGGCAGGTATCGGCCACATGAGGCTCCCCGTTCTCAGCGATGAGGAAATGACCCCGCGGCAGCAGGAGTTGGCCGCCCGTATCGCCGGTCGCCGAGGTGCCGTCCGTGGGCCGTTCCGGGTCTGGCTGCACAGCCCGGAGATGTGCGAACGCGCCGAGTCCCTGGGCGCGTTCGCCCGCTTCGACTGCAGTCTGCCCAGGCATCTGCGGGAGTTGACGCTGCTGATGGCCGCCCGCAACTGGGACGCGCAGTACTCGTGGAACGCGCATGTGCACCAGGCGATCGAGGCGGGCATCCCGGAGGCCGCCGTCAAGGCCATCGCCGAGCAGCGCGAGGCCGTCTTCGACAACGAGGGCGACCAGGTCTTCTACAGGTTCTGCCGGGAGATCCTCGACGAGCACTTCGTCACCGACGAGACCTTCGCCGCCGCGCTCGCGCACTTCGGCTCCAAGGGCCTGGTCGACACGATCGGCGCGCTCGGCAACTTCACCATGCTCGGCATGTGCCTGAACACCTTCCAGGTGGACCTGCAGGCCGACAAGGAGCCCCCGTTCCCGGACATCCGCGGCTACGGCCGGATCGTTCCCGACAGCGACGGGCCGCAGCCGTGAGCGCCGTGCTCCGCGTCCGGGGCGTCACCAAGAGCTTCGGCGGGGCGGCCGCCCTCAAGGGCGTCGACCTCGACCTCTACCCCGGCGAGATCCACGCCCTGATGGGCATGAACGGCGCCGGCAAGTCGACCCTGGTGCAGATCCTCTCCGGGGTCCACCAGGCCGACCGCGGCGTCGTCGAGGTCGACGGGCACATCCAGCACGGCCTCACCGTCCGCAAGGCCCGCCGCCTCGGCATCGCCTCGGTCCCGCAGCGCCGTGAACTGGCGATGGGCCTCACCGTCGCCGAGAACGTCCTGCTCGGCGACCTGCCCACCCGCATCCGCACCGTCCACTGGAAGGCGGTCCGCGACCAGGCACGCGAGGCGCTGCACGGGCTCGGCATCGACATCGACGTGGAGCGCACCGCGGGCTCGCTCAGCGTCGCCGAGCAGACCATGGTCGAGGTGGCCCGCGAGGTCCGCCGCGGCGGCCGCATCCTGATCCTCGACGAGCCGACCGCCTGCCTGAGCGCCGAGGCGGCCCACCAAATACGTGCCCTGGTGCGGAAGTTGAGGGACGAAGGCGTCGCCGTCGTCTACATCTCGCACTACATCGACGAGGTCATGGCCGTCGCCGACCGCCTCACCGTCCTGCGCGACGGGGCAGTGGTCCGTACGGCGCCCGCGTCGGAGCTGGACCACACCGAGCTCGTACGGGCCATGGTGGGCCGTGACGTCGTCTCCACCCGCCCCGAACGCCCCACGCCGAAGGACGAAGTCGGCCTCGCCGTACGGGGGCTGACCCACGGCCGGGCCATCCGGGACTTCACCGTCGACGTACACAAGGGCGAGATCGTCGCCGTCCTCGGCCCCGCCGGGGACGCGCAGTCGCAGCTGTTCGACCTGCTGTCGGGCCGACAGCGGCCGGACACCGGCCAACTCCACGTCGAAGGACGGCCGGTGCCCTTCGGCCGCATCCCCGCCTCGCTCGCCGGCGGCCTGCGCTGCGTCACCGGAGACCGCCGCGCGCTGGGCCTGGTCCCGGAGCTGTCCCTGGACGAGAACCTGATGCTCGCCGACGACCGCTTCACGCGCCGACGCCTGCACCGCCGTACCGAACTCGCCCGCCGGGCGGCCCCGTTGAGGCGTACGTACGGCGTGAAGGCGCTGGCCGGCAACCCGCCGGTGAGCGCGCTGTCGGGCGGAAACCAGCAGAAGGTCCTGCTCGGCAAGTGGCTGGAGACCGCGCCCGCCGCCTGCTTCCTGGAGGACCCCACCAACGGCGTGGACATCGCCGCCATGGCCGACATCCACACCCTCATCGACGACCTCGCCTCCCGCGGGGTGGCCGTACTGCTCGCCTCCTCCTCCGCCGAGGAGGTCATGCGCCTGGCCGACCGGGTCGTCGTCGTGAGCGCCGGCCGCACGGTCGCCGAGCACGACATCACCGCCATCACCCGCGACGAACTCGTCGCCACGGCCCTCGGAGGACAACCGCAGTGAGCGTCAAGACACTTCCCGATGCCTCCGGCGTCTCCGATCCACCCAAGTCCCGTATTTCCATGGGCAAGTTGCGTGACGTCCCGCACGCCGGACTGATCGCCGTACTCGCGCTCGTGGTGGTCTTCACCGCCGTGCAGAGCGACACGTTCGCCACCGACCGCAACATCATCAACGTCCTCGGCCAGATCAGCGTCAACGCGGTGCTCGCCGCCGGACTCACCCTCCTGATGACCGCGGGCGGCATGGACTTCTCCATGGGCAGCAACGTCGCCGTCACCGCCGCGGTCGCCGCGAAACTGCTGGCGGACGGCCATGGCACAGCGCTCACGGTGGTCGTCGCGCTGCTGCTGGGCACCGGGATCGGGCTCGTCAACGGGCTCGTCGTGACCTTCACCAACGTCGCGCCGTTCGTCGTCACCCTCGCCTCGGCCACCCTGCTCGACGGCGTCGCGCTGCTCGTGCACAACGGCAACACCATCTCCATCGGCACCCGTATGTTCGCCCTCGGCAACGACAAGGTCCTCGGCGTGCCCTATCTGCTGGTCGTCGCCGTCCTGGTGCTGGCCGCGACGGCCCTGGTCATGCGGTTCACCGTCTTCGGCCGCGACGCCTTCGCCATCGGCGGCAACGAGCACGTCGCCCGCCTCAGCGGCATCAACGTCACAGGGCGCAAGCTCACTCTGTACGGCCTGACCGGCACCCTCTCCGGACTCGCGGGCCTGATGCTGCTGTCCCGCCTCGGCTCCTCCAGCCCCGGCGGCACCGCCGGACTCTCCCTCCAACTCGCCGTGGTCGCCGCGGTCGTCATCGGCGGCACCTCCCTGGCCGGCGGCTACGGCACGGTGCTCGGCACCGCCCTCGGCCTGGTGCTGCTCGGCGTCGTCGCCAACGCGCTCAACCTCCTCGACTTCTCCAGCAACTACCAGCCGGTGTCGGTCGGCGCGGTGCTGCTCGTGGCGGCCGTGGCGAATGAGATGCACAAGTCCCGCTCCGCATCGCGGCACTGACACCCCGCACTTCCCAACCTGCCTCTAACGAAAGGCGCTTCACCATGAGAATTTCCGCCCGCTCCCGCAGCGCGCTGTTCGCCACGGCCGTCACCTCCGCCCTGGTACTGACCGGTTGCGGCGACGACAAGGGCTCCAGCGGCTCCGGCGATGTCTCGCTCGGGTTCGTCAACGGCGGCGACACCGGCTTCCACACCTGTCTGCAGAAGGCCGTGGAGCAGACGGCCAAGACGGAGGGAGCCAAGGTCTACACGGCCAACTCCCACCAGAACGCCGGTACCGAGCTGTCCAACATCGAGGACATGATCTCCCGCAACGTGAGCGCGCTGATCGTGCAGACGGTCAACGTCGACTCGCTCAAGGGCGACATAGCCAAGGCCAAGGCCTCGGACATCCCGATCTACCTGACCTCCGTGGCGACCAGCGACGTCAGCGACATCCTCGGCGCGGCCGTCGTCGACCTGAAAAAGGTCAGCAGCCTGGACGCCGGCTGGATCGCGAAGGACGCCGGCGGCAAGGACGTGCAGGTCGGCATCGTCGCCGGTGCCCCGGGCGCCGCCTCCGACCTGCTGGTGAACGGCTTCAAGGGCGCCCTTCCGGCCAACGCGAAGGTGGTCGCGAACCAGCCCGGCATGTTCAACCCGGCCAAGGCGCAGGACGTCGCCGAGAACATGATCGAGGCCCACCCGGACCTGGACTACGCGTTCGTCGCCAACGAGGAGATGGGCTTCGCCGTCCGCAAGGCCTTCGACGCGGCCGGCAAGAAGGACGTCAGGATCGTCACCGTCAACGGCACCGACGAGGGCCTGGCGGCCGTGAAGTCCGGCGAGTTCTCCGCCACCGTGGCCAACTCCGCCAAGGCCATCGGCGACACGGCGGTCAAGAACGCCGTCGGTCTTCTGGGCAACAAGAAGGTTGACAAGATTGCCAACATTCCTCTTGTGTTGGTCACCAAGGACAACCTGAGCGAAGCGCCTCAGTACTGCCCGAAGTAAGAACCCTCGCTCACAAAGCTGTGAGTGGGAGGGCCCGGAGGAAAAACATGGATCGCTTGCTCCTGATGCACAGCTTCGTCACCGTCGCGCAGGTGGGCAGCTTCAGCGGAGCCGCAAAGAAGCTGGGCTCGTCGGGCTCGCTGGTGTCACGGCACGTGGCGGAGCTGGAGCGGCAGGTGGGCGTACGACTGGTCAACCGCACGGCCCGCTCGGTGAGTCTCACGGAACCCGGCCAGCGGTACGCGGAATTCGCCGCACGCATTCTGGAGGAGATCGAAGCGGAGGACGCAGGCATAGCGCACCTGCATGACCGCGCCGAGGGAACGCTCAGCATCATCTGTCCGAAATGGATAGGCAGCCTCGATCTCGGTGACGCCATTGCCGCCTTTTCCGCGGCCCATCCCAAAATCCAGGTCCGTTTCGAACTCGGCGGAATGTCCGACCGTACCTACGATTTCCTGGACAGCGGATTCGACATCGCCTTCCACACCCGCGACCTCAGGGACTCCAGCGTCCGGCTCAAGAAGATCGCCTCGCTGCCGTTCGTCCTGTGCGCGTCGAAGGAGTACCTGGACCGCGAGGGCCCGCTCGACGAGCCCAACGGCCTGGTCCGGCACGACTGCCTGGTGCACGTCAACGACCCGGTCTGGCGCATCGGCCACGGCCATGCGTCGACCCTGCACAAGATCCGCAACATCGCCTTCTCGTCGAACTCCTACATCGCCCTGCAGAAGGCGGCCGTGCACGGACGCGGCATCGCGTTGCTGCCGCAGCGCCCGGCATACGACGACCTCGTCTCCGGAGCGCTGCAGGTCCTGCTGCCCGACCTGGCGGTGCCCGACCGCCCGCTGTACGCGATCTACGGCCCCGGGCAGGCCACCCCGCGCAAGATCAGCGTGTTCCTGGACTTCCTGACGGAGTGGTTCTCGCGCAACCCCATCCCGGCGATCGGGCAGTAGGCGCAAGAAACGATTGCGTATTCCGCGGGGACCGCGCCATTGAGCCTTCGGCCTGCGGAAATCTACGCTCGCAGGCGACCCGCGAAAAGAGGAATCCATGGGAATCCAGAGGATCGAATCGGTCACCTACGGCATCGACGACCTCGACGAATGCGCCCGTTTCTTCGACGACTTCGGGCTGTTCCCGGTGGAGCGGACCGACGAGCACGCCGTCTTCGAGACGCTCACCGGGCAGACCCTCCACCTGGACACCCTGCCCGGCCTGCTGCCGCCCCCGGTGGAGCCCGGCCCCACCCTGCGCGAGGTCGTGTGGGGCGTCGACACCCCCGAGGAGCTGCAGCGCCTGGTGACCGCCGTGGCCAAGGACCGCGAGATCCGCGAGAGCGCCGACGGAGTCCACCACACCGTCGACGAGACCGGCTTCGGCGTCGGCCTCACCCTGGCCCGCCCGAAGCCGGCCCCCGTCACACCCCGGCCGGCCAACGTCCTCGGGAACGTCACCCGCTGGAACACCGCACTCGACCCCATCGAGCGGGTCCGCCCGCTCCGTATGTGCCACGTGGCCCTGAACATCCCCAAGCCAGGCAAGGACGAGGCGGTCGCCTTCTACACCGACCTCCTCGGCTTCCGCCCGACCGACATCGTCGAGCCCATGGGCGTGTTCATGCAGGCCCCGGGCGACGAGGACCAGCACACCATGCTGCTGTGCCACCGCCCTGACAAGGCCGGCGTCAACCACATCGCCTACGAGGTCCCCGGTTTCGACGACGTGATCGAGGGCGGCAACCACATGATCGACCACGGCTGGCGGGAGGCCCGCCGGCTCGGTCGCCACAGCATCGGCTCCAACGTCTTCCGCTTCCTCCATGCCCCGTGCGGCGGCCGCGTCGAGTACGCCGCCGACATGGACCGGGTCGACGACAGCTACGAGACCCGCGTCCACGAGACCACCCCGCCGCACCACATCTGGGCCCTGCGCACCAACCGCGACCAGGACGCGCCTGCCCGGTCCCGACCCTGAGAGGGCACTCACCCATGACCACCGACCACGGCCACCCCGCCGTCCGCATGTACATAGCGGGCGAGTGGTGCCAGGGCGGCACCGGACGTACCGCCCCGATCGTCAACCCGGCCACCGAGGAGGTGATCGGAGAAGTACCGCTGGCGACCGCCGCCGATCTCGACCGCGCCCTGGAGGCCGCCGACAAGGGCTTCAGGACCTGGCGCGACACGTCCGTCGCCCGGCGCACCGCCATCCTGCACACCGCCGCCGACCTGCTCACCGAGCGTGCCGCCGAGGTGGGCCGGATCATGACCCGGGAGCAGGGCAAGCCCCTCGCGGAGGCCACCGGCGAGGCCCGCCGGGTCGCCGACACCCTGCGCTGGCACATCGAGGACGCCCGTCGCGCGTACGGCCGTATCATCCCGTCGGCCCCCGGCACCCTGCTGTCGGTGCGCCGCGAACCGGTCGGCCCCGTCGCCGCCTTCGTGCCCTGGAACTTCCCCGCGGGCGGCCCGATGCGGAAGATCTCCTCCGCGCTGACGGCCGGCTGCTCGATCGTCGTCAAGGCCTCCGAGGAGACCCCGGCGACGGCTGCGGCCCTGGTCGCCTGCTTCGCGGACGCGGGCCTGCCGGCCGGCGTCCTCAACCTCGTCTTCGGTGAACCGGCCGAGGTGTCCGCCCACTTGATCCCCTCCCCGGTCGTCCGCCTGGTCGCCTTCACCGGCTCGGTCCCCGTCGGCAAGCTGCTCGCCGCCGAGGCCGGCAAGGTCATGAAGCCGTCGCTCATGGAACTGGGCGGCCACGCCCCGGTGATCGTGTGCGAGGACGCCGACCCCGCCACGGCCGCCCGCCGCGCCGCCCAGGCGAAGTTCGTCAACGCCGGGCAGGTCTGCACCTCGCCGAGTCGCTTCCTGGTCCACCAGAGCCTGGTCGAGGACTTCACCGCCGAGTTCGTGAAGGCCGCCGAGTCCGTGGTCGTCGGCGACGGTCTGGCCGAGGGCACCACCATGGGGCCGCTCGCCAACGAGCGCCGGCTGCAGGCGATGGTCCGGCTGACCGCCGATGCCGTGGGCCGCGGGGCCAAGGTGCTCACCGGGGGCGAACAGCTCGACCGCCCCGGCTACTTCTTCGCTCCGACCGTCCTCACCGACGTACCGGCGGACGCGGGCCTGATGCACGAGGAACCGTTCGGCCCGATCGCCCCGATCGTGCCGTTCACCGACCTCGACGAGGCGCTCCGGACGGCGAACGAACTGCCGTACGGCCTCGCCGCGTACGGCTTCACCAGGTCCGCCGCGACCGCCGAGCGACTGTCCGGCGAACTGGAAGCCGGGATCCTCTCCATCAACCACTGCGGAGGCTCGGTCCACGAGGCACCCTCCGGTGGGGTGAAGGAGAGCGGCTACGGCAGGGAGGGCGGGCCGGAGGCACTGGACGCCTACCTGGTCACCAAGCGCGTCTCCCACCTGCTGGTGCCATGAGGTACGCGCGGGTCTCGGTGGACGGCCGGGCGGTGTGGGGCCGGGTGGGGGAGTCGGACGTCGAGCTGCTGTCCGAGTCGCCGATCGAGGGCGAGCCGACGGTGATCGGGGCGGTGCCACGCTCAACTGCCGTATGGCTGCCCCCTGTTGTGCCGCCCGTCTTCTACGCCGTCGGCATGAACTACCCGCGGCACATCGCGCACGCCGGCGTCCCGACTCCCGGGCGCCCCGAGATCGGCTACCGGGCCAACAACGCGCTCACCGGCCACCGTTCGCCGATCGTCAAACCCGCCGAGGTCGAGGGCCGCTTCGAGGCCGAGCCCGAACTCGTCGCCGTCATCGGCCGTACGCTGCGGCACGCCACGTACGAACAAGCACGCAAGTCCGTCTTCGGCTGGACCATCGGCAACGACGTCAGCGCCCGCACCTGGCAGCACCAGGACCGCACGTTCTGGCGCAGCAAGAACAGCGACACGTTCAAGCCGATGGGGCCGTGGATCGAGACGGACGTCGACGCCCTCGCGCAGACGACCACCTTGCGGGTCAACGGCGAGGTGCAGGCCCGATTCGCCACCGGCGACATGGTGTTCGACCCCTTCGACCACCTCGTCGAGATGACGAAGCACCTCACCGTGCACCCCGGCGACGTGCTGTGGATGGGCGCCGAGTCCACCTGCCAACTCGAACCGGGGGACACCGTGGACGTCGAGATCAGCGGCATCGGTGTGCTGTCCAACCCCGTACAACTCGAAGGGACACAAGGGAAACCGTCATGAGCAGGGAACCCCGCTACATCCACCACGTCAACTTCCCCACCACCGACCCCGACCGCACCGCCGAGTGGTACTCCAAGGTCTTCGGGATGAAGCGCATCATGCCCAGGTCCAACACCCGGGTGGTGCTGATGACCCGCGGCAACTTCGACCTCCACTTCACCCCGGTCGAGGAGATGGAGCGCATGGCGCCCTACCACTTCGCCGTCGAGGTCGACGACTGGGACGACTTCCTCGCCCACCTGCGGCAGTTGGGCATCCGGCACACCCGCCCGATCGAACGCCCGGAGAACCAGTCCAAGTTCTGCTACATCCACGACCCCGACCACACCATGATCGAGCTCGTCTTCCACGGCCGTCGCCCCAACTGATCCTGCACGTACGGGAGTTCATCCTCATGCCCATTGCCGACTCCGACGGCACCGCCATCTACTACGAGCGCCACGGCAGCGGTCCGGCGATCCTGTTCGTGCACGGCAGCGGCGGCCACCACGCCGCCTGGTGGCAGCAAGTGGCCGCACTGCGCGAGGAGTTCACGATCGTCACCGTGGACCTGCGCGGCTTCGGCAAGTCCGACTCGTCGATGGAGGAGTTCGACGGTCAGGACTTCCCCGGCGATGTCGTCGCCGTCCTGGACCAGGAGGACCTGACCGACGCCATGCTGGTCGGCCAGTCCATCGGCTCCGTCGCCGCCCTGCGCGCCGGACTCCTGCGCCCCGAGCGCGTCCCCTCCGTCGTCCTCGGCCACTCCCTCGGCGGCATCAGCCACCCCGAGCTCAGGGAACTGGCCGCCGCCGACCGCGCCGAGGCCGTCAAGCTGCCCGTCATCGACCGGCTGCTCACCAAGCCCTTCCAGCAGGAGCGCGCCGATCTGACTTTCCTCTTCCAGCAGATGGGCACCTTCAACGTCGCCAGGATGCAGGACCTGCGCAACCTCGACACCAACGGGCCCTCCCTGGAGGAGATCCAGGCCTCGGGCATCCGGGTCGCCTTCCTCGCCGGCGAGAAGGACGCGGTGCTCGGCGTGAAGACCGTCACCCGCGCCCACGAACTCCTGCCCGGCTCCCACCTGGAGATCGTCCCGGACGCCCCGCACTCCATGTACTGGGAGGCGCCGGACAAGTACAACGCGGCCGTCGCCCACCTGCGCCGCACCCTCACCGCCCCCAAGGAAGCCGCATGATCCCCGCACCGAAGGAAGCAGCATGACCAGCCTCACCCTGGACGCCGCCGAGGAGATCATCGACGCCGCCCACAAGCGCGCCCAGGCGATCGGCAAGGCGGTGAGCGTCGCGGTCGTGGACGCCGGCGGCTTCCCCGTCGCCATCCGCCGCCCCGACGGCGCGCGCCCGCTCACCCCGGACATCGCCCGCGCCAAGGCCTACACCGCGGCGATCATGCAGCGCCCCGGCAAGATGCTGAAGAAATGGCAGGAGAGCCAGCCGGTCTTCTTCTCCCAGCTCTCCCAGCTCCCGGGCGCCGCCCTGCCGATCATGGCCACCGAGGGCAGCGTCACCATCAAGAAGGACGGCGAGATCATCGGCGGCCTCGGCATCGCCGGCGGCACCGCGGAGGAGGACCAGCAGATAGCCGAGGAGGTCCTCCAAGCCCTGGGCTACGAGCTGGAGTTCGCCGCATGGGGTGTCGCGGGCGGACCGGCCGGAACCTCCGGAAAGGACGCGTGAGCCATGGCGGACACGTTCAACTACCGCATCGACCATCACGGCAGCCTGGTCCGCCCGGCCGAACTCGCCGCGGTCGGCGTGGAACAGGCGGTCAAGGACGCGGTGGCCTTCCAGCGCAGGCTGCGCTCCACCGTCGTGACCGACGGCGACTTCCCGCGTGAGGACTTCCGCAGTGCGGTCATTGACGGAGTGTCAGGATTCCGCCGTACGGACGAGGCGGACCCCTACGGCTTGGTGCGCTGGGTCGCCGAATCGCTGCCCAAGGCCAACGGCCCACTGCTCGCGGACTGGGCGGAGCGGCTCGCCGCGCTGACGATCATCGCACCGAAGGTGTCACTGCCCTCACCGGCCTACCTCGCCGCCACGACGTTCCAGCCCGATCTCGGCGTCTCCTCCGCCCGCGAACTGGGCGAGGCCCTCGCGGAGATCATCCAGGCCGAGATCGAACTGCTGGTATCCAAGGGCGTACGCCTGATCCAGCTCAACAACCCGCTCCTGCTGGGCCAGTTGGGCACCGACCCGACCGACCCGGGCGCACTGTCCTTCGAGGACGCACTCGCCGTCGACGCGCTGGCCGTACGGCTGGACGAGCGCCCCGAGGGCGTACGGATCGGCGTCGCCCCCGGCTGGGTCGCACCGACGGCGGTGGACGGGTCCCGCGCCGAGCAGCTCTACGGCACCGTCCCCGCCGACCGCTGGATCCTCCCCTTCGACCAGGGCACCCCGGCCGAACTCACCCTGGTCAAGTCGCTGCCCGAGGACCGCGACTTCTGCCTGGGCGTGGTCGATGCGACGGTGCCCGAGCTGGAGGACATCGACACGGTGATGGAACGGATCGACGCGGTGGGCGAGTTCAAGGACCTGGAGGACGGCGCCGTATCACCGTCGCGGGGCTTCGCGGACGTGGTGAGCCGACCGCTGCTGACCGCAGAGCAGCAGCGCAACAAGCTCGTACTGGTCGAGACAATCGCCCGGTACTGCTGGGGCAACGAGTTCTGAAGCCTCCCTGAGGGGCGCGGGGCTGTATCGAGATGCGGCTACCGCCGCGTGAGCGCGATCAACCACACACAACCCGCGCCCCTGAACGAACACAGGCCCGGCAGACGCTAAAGCACTTCAGCGAATGTCACCGTGCGCTCGATCAGCAGCGGCCACACCGTCTCCACGATGACCTCCTTGAAGTGCTCGGCGGCCTTGTGGGCCTCGAACCCGGCCCGATCGACGTACCGCTCGTACAAAAGGAACCCCCCGGGCTCATCCACCACGGAATGCACCTCGTACCCAAGGTTCGCCGGCTCGTTACGGGTAGCCGACCGCGCCTTCAACAACGCGTCCCGCACCTCTCCCTCGTCGGCAGCGGCGCAGCGGTAGTGGGCGACGACTGCATAGGTCATCAGTTTCCTCCTCGTGCAGGTCCGACCTGCCGATTCCAGCACGAATCCCCTGATCAGCGGCTCGCACAGAGCGCAACCAATGTCTGCCGCCCCGGGGCTGGTCCCACCATTGCCCAGTGAGGTGTCGTGAACCGCATGCGTACTCTGGAAACCCTCTCCGGCGGGGAGTGGATGACGACCGGCGACTGGATCGACGTGCACGACCCGGCCGACGTCCGCGCCCCGATCGCCCGCATCCCCGCCCTCGCCGCCAAGGACGTCACCCGGGCCTACGACCACGCCGAGCGCGGCTTCGCCGTCTGGAGGCGCACCAGCCCCTTCGAGCGGGCCCGGATCTTCACCGACGCGGCCCGGCTGATCCGCGAACGGGTCGACGAGGTCGCCGCCGACGTCACCGCCGAGAACGGCAAGACCCTCGCCGAGGCGACCGGCGAGACCCTCAAGGCGGCCGACTTCCTGGAGTACTACGCCGGCCTCGCCCGCCAGGGCTACGGCACCCTCCTGCACGACGTACGCCCCAACCACCGTACGCACACCCAGCGCGAGCCCATCGGCGTGATCCTGGTGATCAGCCCCTGGAACGACCCGCTGATCACCCCGGCCCGCAAGCTCGCCCCGCTGCTCGCCGCGGGCAACGCGGCGGTGTTCAAGCCGGCCACCGAAACCCCGCTCTCCGGGCTGCACCTGGCCCGCGCCCTGCACGACGCGGGCCTGCCGGCCGGTGTGCTCAACGTCGTCACGGGCCGTACGGCAGAGATCGAGCAGGCCCTGCTCGACGACCCGCGCATCGTCGGCATCACCTTCACCGGTTCCAACGCCGTCGGCAACCGCATCCGCCGCCGCCTCGCCGACCGCAACGTCCGCTTCCAGGGCGAACTCGGCGGCAAGAACGCCTCGGTGGTCCTCCGGGACGCCGATCTCCCGGCCGCCGCCAGGGCCGTGGTGGCGGCGTCGTTCGGTCAGGCGGGGCAGCGGTGCACGGCCACCAGCCGGGTCGTCGTCGAGTGGCCGGTGTACGAGGAGTTCACCCGCCTGCTGGTCGCCGAGGTCGAGGCGCTGCAGGTCGGCCCGGGCAGCGATCCGGCGACCACCCTGTGCCCGCTGTCCAGCCCGAAGCAGCGCGACTCGGTCCTCGCCGACCTCAAGAGGGCCGTCGCGGAAGGCGCCACCGTCCTCACCGGCGGCCGGGCCGACACCGAGGGCGAGCGCGCACACGGCTGCTACGTTCGGCCCACCGTTCTCGCCGACGTCACCCCCGAAACGGCGATCTGGCGCGAGGAGGTCTTCGGGCCCGTCCTCGCCGTCCGCGCGGTCGCCGACTTCGCAGCGGCCGTCGAGGCCGTCAACGACTCCCGATTCGGCCTGGCGGCAGCGGTGTTCACTCGCGACCTGGGCAACGCGTACCGCTTCGCCGACGAGGTCGAGTGCGGTCAGGTCGCCGTCAACACGACCACCACCGGCTGGGACGTCCACCTTCCCTTCGGCGGCTTCCGCGACTCCGGCACGGCGTACAAGGAGCAGGGCGACGAGGTGCTCCGCTTCTCCACCCGCGTCAAGACGGTGGCCGTCAACATCGGTGCTGCGGAGCGGACCCATGGCTGACGAGACGATCGGCGTCGTCGGGGCCGGCATCGTGGGCCTGGCCACGGCCCGCGAGATCGCCCTGCGTCGCCCCGGCACCCGCGTCCTGGTGCTGGAGAAGGAGCACGAGGTCGCCGTCCACCAGACCGGACACAACTCCGGTGTCGTACACGCCGGGATCTACTACGCACCCGGCAGCCTCAAGGCCGACCTGTGCGTACGGGGCGTGTCCCTGCTCCGCGAGTACTGCCAGGAGCGCGCGCTGCCGTACAAGGAGATCGGCAAGCTCGTGGTGGCCGTACGCCCGGACGAACCGGGCCGGATGGAGAACCTCTACGAGCGGGCCAGGAACAACCACGTGCCCGATCTCCGCAAGGTCTCCAAGGAGGAGATCCGCGAGATCGAACCGCACGCGGGCGGCATCGCGGCCCTGTACTCCCCGCGCACGGCGATCACCGACTACCCGGCGATGGCAAGGGAGTTCGCGAAGGACATCGAGGACTCGGGAGGCGAGGTCAGGCTTGCGTTCCCGGTCACGTCCATCACTCGTGTGCCCGGCGGCATCGAGGTCGCCTCCGGCCAGGAACGTGTCCGCGTCGACCGGCTGATCCTCTGCGCGGGCCTCCACTCGGACTCCGTGGCCAGGCTCGCCCAGGACGAACAGGAGCCACGCATCGTCCCCTTCCGGGGCGAGTACATGCTCCTCAAACCGGACCGCACGCATCTCGTACGGGGCCTGCTGTACCCGGTGCCCGATCCGCGCTACCCCTTCCTCGGTGTGCACTTCACCCCGCGGGTCGACGGTTCGGTCGAGGTCGGACCGAACGCCGTACTCGCCCTGGCGAGGGAGGGCTACAAGCTCAGCAGCGTCTCGGTCAGGGACCTCGCCGGACTCGCCGCCTACCCGGGCTCCTGGAAGATGGCCGCCCAGCACTGGCGCACCGGCTTCAAGGAATACCGCGGCTCGCTGTCCAAGGCGGCCTTCATGAAGGACGCGAAGCTGTACGTCCCAGGCGTCGGCGCCAAGGACGTCGTACGCGGCGGAGCAGGCGTCCGCGCCCAGGCCCTGGACCGCGACGGCACCCTCGTCGACGACTTCCGCATCCACCAGTCCGGCCGGATCACCGCCGTACGCAATGCGCCTTCACCGGCCGCTACGGCCTCCATGGCGATCGCCGAACACATCGTCGACGCGGTCTTCGACGACACGTCACGCAAACGGTAAATGCCCAGCGTGCAGCGGTATTTCGCGCAACAACAGCTTGCATTCCCAGGGCTCGGCAAGGCCTCACGTCCCGCCTAGCGTTCCCTCCGCACCATCCCACCACCCCGCTCGGCAGAAAGAGTTGAAGACATGTTCGTCGTCGACACCCAGATCCACATCTGGAAGGAAGAGACCCCGGACCGCCCCTGGGTCCCCGGCGCGCGGGAGCGCATCCGCCTCAACGGACACCGCGAGGACCCCTTCTCCTACGAGGAGGCCCTCGAGCTGATGGACGAGGCCGGCGTCAACCGGGCGCTGATCCTTCCGCCGTCCTGGGAGGGCGACCGCATCGACTACGCCCTGGAGGCCTGCGAGGCGCACCCCGACCGCTTCGGCATCATGGCCCGCATCCCGCAGAACAAGCCCGAAGAGGGCAAGGCCATGCTGACGGACTTCGCGCAGAACCCGTATGTGAAGGGCACGCGCCTGACCTTCCACCGGCCGATCGACCGCAACTGGATGATCGACGGCACCAACGACTGGTACTGGCCGATCGCCGAGGAGCTCGGCATCCCCACGATGGTCCACGCGCCCATCTGGAAGCGGGAGCTCGGCGAGATCGCCGAGAAGCACCCCGAGCTGAAGATCATCATCGACCACATGGGCATCATGGCCCGCTGCGTCGACGACGCGATCGGCTACTGGGTGCAGGAGACCGCCGACCTGGCCGTCCACCCCAACATCTACGTCAAGGTCTCCGCGCTGCCGGGCTACTCCACCCAGCCCTTCCCCAACAACAACATCCAGAAGTACGTGCGCGAGATGGTCGACAAGCTGGGACCGCAGCGCTGCTTCTACGGCACCGACATCACACGGCTGCTCGGTCACGGCATCACCTACACCGACACCATCGAACAGTTCACCAAGCACTGGGACTTCAGCCCCGAAGAGCTCGAATGGATCATGGGCCGCGGTATCTCCGAGGTCCTGAACTGGCCGATCGAGGGCTGAGGAAGCGCGAGAGATGACCGACACGACCAACTCCCCGGGCGCCGACGGCGGCGACGCTCTCGTCACCGCCTTCAACGCCGTCGGCGCCGACTACATCTTCTGCTCGTCGGGGTCCGAGTGGGCCCCGGTGTGGGAGTCCCTGGCCCGGCGCCACCGGGACGGACTGCCCTGCCCCGAGTACCTGGACCTGACCCACGAGACCGTCGCGGTGGGCATGGCCACGGGGTACGGCCTCGTCAAGCGCCGCCCCCAGGGCGTCCTCCTGCACGCGGCCCCCGGCCTCCTGCAGGGCTCCATGGCCGTGCACGGCGCGCTCCTCGCGGGCGTCCCGATGGTGGTCGGCTCCTCGGAGTCGACCACGTACGGCGACGGCCCCGGCCAGGACCCGGGCGGCCAGTGGTACCGCAACCTCTCCGTCGTGGGCGGCCCGCACGGCGTCGCCCAGCCGTTCACCAAGTGGTCCACCGAGGCCGCGAGTGTGCACGCCCTGCCCACGATGATCACGCGGGCCGCCGAGCTGGCCTGGCGGGCGCCGGCCGGACCGGCGTACCTGAACATCCCGCTGGAGATCCTCCTGGAGGACTGGGACGGCCGCGAGGCCAAGCCCGTCGTCGTACCGGGCTCCACGCACAGCTCGCCCGAAGAGGTCGACACCGTCGCCCAGTTGATCCGCGAGTCCGCCAACCCCGTGATCGTCACGGAGACGGCGGGCCGGGAGCCGGGCGGCTTCGAGGCCCTGGTCGCCTTCGCCGAGGCCTGGCACATCCCGGTCGTCGAGCCCGATTCGGCGGTGTGCGGCAACTTCCCGCGCACGCATCCGCTGCACGCCGGCGGCGACATCGGCCCGTGGATGGACGAGGCGGACCTGATCCTGCTGGTGAACTGCCGGGCACCCTTCTACCCGCCGTCGCGCCGGCCTGCCAAGGCGAAGGTCGTGGTGATCGACGAGGTGCCGCAGCGCCCGCATGTGGTCTACCAAGTGCTGTTCGCCGACCGGTACTTGGAGGGCAACGTCGCCAACACCCTGCGGCAGCTGACCAAGCGCGCGAAGGATCTCGACGCGCCGTTGGTGGGTGCCCGCCGTACGGCCCAGGAGGAGCGGCACGCCGGCGAACAGGCCGCGATCGCCAAGGCCGAGGCGAAGGCGGTCGAGTCGGAGGGCATCGACCCGGTGCTCGTCGCGGCGACCCTGCGCAAGCTGCTCGACGGCGAGGACGGCATCGTCGTCGACGAGACCATCACGCACAGCCGCGTCGTCAAGCGACACATCCAAACAACCGCCCCCGACTCGTACTTCTACGTGCAAGGCGGCCTCGGCCAGGGCATCGCGGTCGCGCTCGGCGTCAAACTCGCCGCGCAGGAGCGGCCGGTGGTGCTCACGATCGGGGACGGGGCGTTCGCCTACAACCCGGTCATCCCGTCGTACGACGCCTCCAAGGCGTACGAACTCCCTTTGCTGATCGTGGTGTTCAACAACCGCGTCTACAAGTCGATGAACCTCAACCACCGCCGCTTCTACCCGGACGGCGCGGCCGCCGAGACGGGGGAGTGGCTGGGCACGGACCTCCACCGACTGCCCCGACTGGCCGCATTCGCCGAGCCGTTCGGCATGCACACGGAGACCGTCGACACCACGGACTCCCTCGCACCCGCGCTGGAGCGCGCCCTCAAGGCCGTGGCCGGGGGCACCACCGCCGTCGTCGACGTTCTCGTCACCCGATGACCCAGGAGACACCCATGCCCAACCCGCCTGCCAAGGTCCTGGTGCCCGCCGAGGACCTGCGCACCTTCTCCGCCACGCTCCTGGAAAGGGCCGGCCTGAGCGCCGAGCACGCCCGTACCACCGCCGACGTCTTCGTCTGGGCCGCCCTGCGCGGTGTCGACTCCCACGGGATCGCCCGCGTGCCCGCCTATCTGGAGCTGCTCGCCAAGGGTGTTGCCAACACCGAGCCCGACATGAAAGTCGAGTCGACGACTCCCGCGGCCGCAGTCCTCGACGCCGACCGTGCGCCCGGTCCGGTGGCGCTGAGCGCGGCCGCGGACGAGGCCGCCCGGCGCGCCCGGGAGACCGGCATCGCCTCCGTCGGCGTACGCCGTACCGTGCACACCGGTGCGATCGGCTACTACGTCTCGAAGATCGCCGAGCAGGGCCTGATCGGTATCGGTTTCGTGGCCGGTATGCCCAACATGGGCTACACCGGCGTCAAGGGCGCCGCCGTCGCCACCAGCCCCCTCGCGATCGCCGTACCGGCCCGCGACCACGCAGCGCTGCTCCTCGACATGGCCACCGCCACCGTCGCCCTCGGCAAGATCCGCCAGGCCAGGGCGAGCGGTACCCCGCTGCCCGAGGGCGCGGCCGCGACCGAGGACGGCACCCCCACCACCGACCCGGAGCAGGCGGTCATGCCGCTGCCGCTGGGCGGCGCCAAGGGCTCCGGCATGTCCCTGGCCTTCGAGCTGCTGACCAGCGTCCTCGTCGGCGCACCGATCTTCACGTCCTTCCACTCCGACGACCCCGCAGGCCGCAAACACCGGCAGAACGCCCTGCTCATCGCCGTGGACCCGGCCGCCTTCGGCAGCACGGACGCCTTCACGGCGGACGTCGACACCACACTGAGCACCCTCAAGGGCCTGCCGGTGGCGGAGGGCGCCGACGGCGTGTACTACCCGGGGGAGCGCAGCGCTACGGTGGCCGCGGAGCGGGGCCAGCAGGGCGTCCCCGTAGCGCCGAAGGTACGGCGGGAACTGGCTGAGAACGCAGTCAAGTTCGGCATCGCGCTGCCGGAGGCGCTCACCTAGACACCGACCGACTGCCACAAGGCCCGACGCTCAACCGACGTCGGGCGCTTCGGCATTGACGACCTGCCGGATGTGGCGTGCGATCAGAGCGTAGGTATTCCTGGCGCGTTCGTCGTCCGAGGTGTCGTATCCGTGGTCGGCTCCGGCCACGTCGTGGTGCGCCACCAACGCGCCCACCGTCCGCAGGCGGTCCGTGTAGGCCACCGCCTCCGCTTTCAGCAGGTCGAACTCGGCCGTGACGACGAGGGCCGGGGCGATACCCGTGAGGTCCGCCGTGTCCGACGGATGGGCGGGCGAGACCAGCCGGTCGCCGCGCTGCTCGATGTCCGGGACGTACGAGGTGTCGAAGACGTCGGCCATCCAGGGCCGTAGCGTGGGCTTGGCGACGGCCGCGCGCTTGCTCCGGGCGTTCGTCGCCAGGTCGAGCGGCGGATAGTGCAGCACCTGCAGCGCGATCGAGGGCCCGCCCTCCTCCAGCGCCTGCCGCGCCACGGCCGCCGCGAGCCCGCCCCCGGCACTCTGCCCGCCCACGGTCAGCCGACCGCCGTCCCAGCCGTGCTCGGCACCGTTCTCCGCGACCCAGCGAACCACCTCGTACGCCTGCCGGGGCGGCGCCGGGAACGGATGCTGCGGCGCGACGGCGTAGTCCACGTTGATCACGACCGCGTCCGCCTCGGCGGCGAGGAAGCGGCACAGCGGGTCGTCCAGCTCCGTCAGCGTCATGACGTAGCCGCCACCGTGGAAGTTGACGTGCACGGGCGGCCGCCCGGCGCTCTTGGTCGCGGGCCGGTAGACCGTGGCGCGAGCGGGGACGATGGACGTGGGGATCGTCAACTCGCTTGTGTTGCGCGGGAATTCAGGGAAGCGAGCATGGGAGGCCGCGGCAGAGCCGCGGCCCGAAGGGCGCCCGTCGGCGAACTGCGTCATGCGTTGCATCGCCTTGGCGACGAGTACGGCCACTGCCGGCCGGGCCAGGAAGGACATGCGGTCAAGTTACTTGAGTCACGCAAGAACTGGCTAGATCGTTGTCGGGTCAGCGTGCAGCGCGGACCCCGTCCAGCGCGATCGCCAGCACCCGGTCCCGCTGGGCGTCGTCGACGAAGACCGTGCCGGTGATGCCCGAGACCATGCGCAGCAGGTCCCCGAAGTCCATGTCCTTGCGGGCCACGCCGGCCTCCTGGGCCCGCTCGAACAGCGGACCCCCGGCGGCGTACATCGACTCGCGGCAGGCCTCGAAGATCTCGGACTCGTCGTCGAGGGCCTCGCGGACGGCCCGCTTGGTCACCATGTACCCGGTGAACCGGGTGAGCCAGGAGGTCAGCGCCTCCCACGGCTCCAGTCCGGCGACCTCCTCGGCGACCCGGACCAGCTCGTTGACCTCGTCCGCGTACACGGTCTCGAACAGCTCGCGGCGGGACGGGAAGTTCCGGTACAGGGTGCCGATGCCCACGCCCGCACGGCGCGCGATGTCCTCCAGGGACGCGTCGGCGCCGTGCTCGGCGAAGGCCTCGCGCGCCGCGCCCAGCAGGGCGTCGTAGTTGCGCGCCGCGTCCTTCCGGTGCGGTCGGCGGGACGCCACGATCTCGCGGACGGGGAACGGCTGAGCCGTCACTGCTGCCTCCCGGGGCGGTACGGGTTGAACCGGAGGTGAGCCTCCGCTACAGTGGAGGTATGCCTCCACTTTAGCAGTGCGAGGCCCCCCGTACCTTTCCGCGACCGCTCACCGCGGCCGTCGGCGTGCCCGTGCCGCTCGAGCGGCGAAACGGGTCCGCACGACCGTGGCCCGAGAACCTCGGCCGCACCCCGTTCGTTCGGAGAGGCCTTTTCATGCCCCGCAAGTCCACCCGTCTCACCTTCGCGGTCCTCGCGACCGGTGCCGGTGTGTTCGCCATGCTGCAGTCGCTGATCGCGCCGGCCCTGCCGACCGTCCAGCACGCGCTGCACACCTCCCAGTCCACCGCGACCTGGGTGATGACGGCCTACCTGCTGTCCGCCTCCGTCTTCACCCCGATCCTCGGCCGCGTCGGCGACCTGATCGGCAAGAAGCGCACCCTCGTCGCCGTCCTGTTCGTCGTGCTGCTCGGCTGTCTGCTGGCCGCGCTCGCCCCGACCATCGGCGTACTGATCGTCGCCCGGGTCGTCCAGGGCGTAGGCGGTGCGCTCTTCCCGCTCTCCTTCGGGATCATCCGCGACGAGTTCGCCCCGTCCGAGGTCAGCGGCAGCATCAGCAACCTGTCCGCCGTGATCGCCGCGGGCGGCGGCGTCGGCATCGTCGCGGCCGGACCGATCGTGTCCGCGCTCGACTACCGCTGGCTGTTCTGGATCCCGGTCGGCGTCGTCGCGATCACTGTGCTGATCGCCGTGCGATACGTTCCCGAGTCGCCCAGCAGGGCCGAGGGCAAGGTCAGTTGGCTCGGCGCCGGCCTGCTGTCGGCCTGGTTGGTGACCCTGCTGCTGCCGCTGAGCCAGGCGAGCAAGTGGGGCTGGGGTTCGGCCCGTGTGATCGGCCTGTTCGCCGCGGCCGTGGTCCTGTTCGCCGGGTGGCTGCTGGCCGAGGCCCGCTCCCGCAACCCGCTGATCGACCTGCGCGTGATGCGGCTGCCCGCCGTGTGGACCACCAACACCGCCGCGCTGCTGTTCGGTGCGGGCATGTACTCGCTGTGGTCCTTCCTGCCGGCCTTCGTCCAGACGCCCGCAGCCGCGGGGTACGGCTTCGGCGCCAGCGTCACGGCCTCCGGGCTGCTGATGCTGCCGATGCTGGTGGCGATGTTCTGCTCCGGCATCCTCAGCGGCCGCCTGGAACCGGCCGTCGGCGCGAAGGCACTGCTGACCACCGGTGCCGCGCTGGGCGCCCTCGCCCTGGGCCTCCTTGCCCTCTGGCACTCCGCGCAGTGGCAAGTCGCCCTGGTCTCGGGCGTGTTCGGCCTCGGCATCGGACTGGCCTTCGCCTCGATGGCCAACCTGATCGTCGGCAGCGTCCCGGCCTCCCAGACCGGCGCCGCGACCGGCATGAACGCCAACATCCGCACCATCGGCGGCTCCATCGGCGCCGCGGTGACCAGCGTCCTGGTCACCGGCCACCTCCAGCCCTCCGGCCTGCCGTACGCCTCCGGCTACACCCACGGCTTCGCCCTGCTGGCGGTGCTGTGCCTGGCGGCGGCGCTGGCGGCACTCCTGGTGCCGACGGCCCGCAGCGGCCGCCTCACCGGTCCGTCCCGAGCCGTGGCCGACGCGAAGCACGCCGAACCGGAGGCGGTCCCGACGGGCACCGGCAGCTGACACCCGGACCTTCCACTGACCCCCGGGGCCGACCCGGCCCGCCGGGCCGGCCCGGCCACCGTGTGCGGCGACCGCCCCGGTGAGAACACCGGTGTACGTACGGTAAAGTTGACCTGCGCAATCCCGCGGTCCGCCGCGGGAAGTGCACCGGGACGTGGCGCAGCTTGGTAGCGCACTTGACTGGGGGTCAAGGGGTCGCAGGTTCAAATCCTGTCGTCCCGACGGTGTTCACCAGCGGGTTTGCCGGAAACGGCAGGCCCGCTGGATGCGTTCGTGTGACACGTGATGGCGGCGTGATGGCAACCCCTGGCCACCCGGGCGGCCGGTTCTCAAGCCGCCCGATCTTGTGACGCTGCGGCGGTCTGGTGGTGGTGTTTGCGGTCGGCGCGTGTGAGCGCCTTGTCGATGGCGGTGACGGCGTCGCGGGCGGCGTGGGGCAGCAGGTGGCCGTAGAGGTTGACCGTGGTGGACAGCGTCGAGTGGCGCAGCGTCTTGGAGACCACGGCCAGTGGAACCCGTGAGCTGATCATGATGGTGGCGGCGGTATGGCGCAGGTCGTGGATGCCGATCCGGGTAAGGCCGATCTCCTCAGAGCGTCGGCGCAGCTCGGTGAGGATGCCCCGCGGGCGCAGCGGGGAGCCGTCCGGCTGGCAGAACACCAGGCCTTCCAAGGGGGTGCCCGGGGGCTGGCCGGCCCGGGCGAGGGCGGCCTGGCGCTCCAGCGCGGCGACGACGCGTGGAGACAGGCTCACACAGTTCTGGCTCGCCCTGGTCTTGGGGTGGCCGAGGAAGAGCCGGTTGTTGTTGACGGCCGTGAGGTTCCACCGCACCAGCAGCGTCTTCTCCGGCAGGTGGACATCCGTCCAGTGCAGGCCAAGGGCCTCGCCGCGGCGCATCCCGGTGCCGAGCAGCAGCTCGAACAGGTCGGCCAGCTGGTCGCCGTAGTGGGCATGGTTGTGCCGCAGGAACGCAGCCGCCTGGGTGGGGTTCCAACAGATCCGCTCCTGCGCCGCCGGCCGCGGCAGCATCGCGTGCCGGCACGGATTGTCCGCGATCAGCCGGCACGCACGGCGGAGCCGAGCGCACTGGAGAGTGTGGTGTCGGCGTACGGACTTCTCTGGCCCTGGCAAGATTTCCGTGAAACGGGGCTGTGCCACCGTGCGCCGGTGACGCTCCGTCACGGGTAGCGGCGTCGGAGGTGGGCCATGAGGACGACGCGGTGGCGCAGGAGTGGAACGCCGGCGCGGCCGGCCATGATCCTCTTCTGGAGCTTCAGATCCGTGATGCGGCCTTCGTTGACGCCGGAGTTGAACGGGGTGGTGATGCCCTGCACGACTGCCGGCTGGTCTTCGCGAATGGCGTTGGCCAGGCTCGCCAAGGCAGGCAGGCCGGAGGCCGCGAGGTGGTCGAGCCAGTCCGGCAGCGGGGCGGCGTCGCGGGCATCGAGCATGGCCGCGAACTGCCTTACCAGAGTGTGGGTTTGGTCGAGCTCCGGGCAGTGTTCCAGCAGCTGACGGAGTGCCTCGGTGGCGTGCAGGCCGCGCCGGGGCGGTGTGGTGGTGATCCACCGGGCGACGTGGCGGGGCGAGGGTGGCCGCTCGCGCGGTGTGTCGATCGGCAGACCGCGGCGGAGCGGCGCGATGGCCATCTTGACCCGCTGGTAGTGGCCGCGGTAGCCCTTCGCGGCAATCTCCTGGTGCAGCACGGTCGCGGTGTGCTCGCCTTCCTCCCACCGCTGCCTCAGATACTCCAGATACGGGTCGAGGCTCGTGGAGCGGCGGGGCGGAGTGCGCCGTATGCACTCCTGCCAGCAGGCAGCGCGTGCGTACTTGGCCACGGTGCGGCGGTTCAAGCCGAGTTCGCGGGCTATCGCGCTGAGACTGCGGGCCGTGCCGGTGTATCCCTGGACGGTCTCGAACAGTCGCTTCGCGTGACGGCGGGCGGGAGTCTCGGCCGCCTCGCGCGGTTCGTCCGGCGGCGGTGGGGCCGGTTCGGGTTCGGGTACCGCGGCGGCCAGGCAGCCGCGGTGGGCCGCGGCGATGTCCGCGACCCGCTTCGACAGCCCCTGCCACAGGTGAAAACGGTCGCTGACCTGCACCGCGTCCGGGGCTCCCTCGGTGATGCCCTGGATGAGGTCGGCGCGGACGTAGTCGCGGTAGCGGACGAACGTGGTGGGCTTGAGCGTCTCTTCCTTGGCACGCAGCCAGTCGGTCAGGTAGACGGCGAGGGCGAGGTCTTCCTGACAGCTCAGTCCGGTGTCCTCGCGCGTCAGGGCGTGCTTCAGTGCTGCGTGCGCGTCCTTGCGGGTGGGGAAGCCGCTGCGGCAGTGCGGCTTGCGCCTGCCGTCGGCGGACGGCAGGCCGACCGCGAAGGCCCACGAGCCGTGCCGAGAACGACCCTTGAGCTTCGGGCAGCTGGCGCCGAACTGCCGGCCATCGGGGCGGCGGCAGCCGCACCGTCGGTAGAGACGACCGCGCTCAGGGGAGCGAGGAGCCATGATGCTCACCTCCGGTGGGGGAGTGCGGTGGCTCCACGGTGACGGCGGCGTCATCCTCCGGCGTAGAAGCTGGCGGATCATGGCGTCTCGTGGGCGGATGCCATCACCTCGCCGTCACATGACAGATGGTGTCCCGCCGAATGGTGTAGCCGATCAAGCTGGCGGAATCCCCAGGTCGCGGCCCGAATCACCCTCGCCGGAGGCCCTGTTGAGGCTTGCCGGGCCGGGACCAGCGTTGATCGCACGACGGCTGGCTGCGGCACGTACCGGACGGCTTCAAATCGGAAGCGACGGACCATGATCGGCTACACCACGACGGGGGACACGACCACATGACACTGTTCGCCGCTGTTGAGCAGCGGCGCCCCCTTTGGGCGGTGCCTTGAATGACGAGATTGCGGTCACTGTCGTTTGTCGAAGGATCTGGGACTCGGCGTGGTCCCCAACTCACCCTTGTGGACGATCGGTTGCTGGCGTCGCGGGAATGCGGCGCTCACCAGTCGCGGCCGTCCGGAGGGAGTTCGTCTGTTTCATGCTGGATACGGTGCAGGGCGGATTCTGCGAGGTCGCGGTAGAACTGCCCCTCGACGCTGCCCTTGGCGCATGCGTCGGCTAGTTCAGCGGCCTTCGCATGTTGCTCGATGTCCTCGGGGTAGGGCTCTCCGGGTGTGCCTGAACGCATTCCGCTGATGACAGCGGAGTGCAGAGCGCCCCTAATGCTGTTCAGGCTGGTGTCTCCGTGGCGGTCTGCGGCACGCAGGCAACGACGTACGAACTGGGTGTCCCAGACGAGGGTCCGGGGGGCCTTGGACAGTATCGCCGCTGTGACCTTGATCTTCACCGGGTCGCTGTCGTCGAGATACTCGTCGATCACGTCGGTGACCTGGGTGTCGTAGGGGCCGGCGACGAGCGCAAAGAGGTTGGCTCCGAGGTAGTGCTTGATGGCTGAATCCGGGTCGGCGGCGAGCCAGTCGCGGATCTGACGCAGTAGTGCCGGGAAGTCATCGTGGTCGCGGAAGGGCGGTGTCACCTGCCAGTGGAAGGGCAGGGGAAAACGCCCGGCTGTTGCCTGGGACGCGTAGCGCTCCACTCTCGTTTCGAGCAGTTCGATGACGGCGAGAGGCTCGGTGCGGGCCAGTTCGGCGAGGAATAGTCCGATCTCGTGGCTGTCGATGGACGGTGCATTGGTCAGGGCGCTGAGGAACGATTCCTGCTGGTCCTTGGCGAGGTCCGACCAGGCCAGCGGGCTGTATGGCGGACCTGCTATGGCCAGGGCGAACGCGATGATATCCGGCGTCTCCGCGGCGAGCGAAGCGGTGAGCAGTTCGACGGCTAGGTCTTTGTGCTCGGAGGCGATGGCGTGAACGGCGCCAAGAGCTGCCCTGCGCACGATGCTGTCTCCGTGGGCGGCAAGTTTCCGCAGCAGATCCGCCTCGCCGTCGAGTAGATCGCCGCGTCGGCGTTGGATGCCGAAGGCGTGTGCTGCCTCCCGCGTGAGTTCTGTGTGCCCCGTGTCCGTGAGCGTCTGGCTCCAGTGGACCGCGCGGTCGCCTGCGGTATTCCCCAGCGCGGCGAGGGTGACCGACACCAGTGACGCCAGGGGGCTCTCGGGCGCGGCCATGGCCTGTTCACAGATGGCGTCGCCGACGGACGGGCGGTGGGTGACCAGTGTCCAGATGAATGGTCGGGCCCGTCCGCTGTCTGTGCCGAAGACGCTGTCGTTCTCGCTGAGCAAGGCATCGACGCGCGTGGCGATCTGATGGTCTGTCCACTCGTCGAGTGTGGCCGTCACGTCGCTGAACAGAGCTTCTTGCGCCGCGTGCCAATCCGAGGCGTCGGAGTAGTCGGCCGGGTTGGCTGGCCCGCCGTGCAGTGCTCGGGCGAGTTCGTTGTCCAGTGAGGTGGGGATCGCGTTCAGGAGCGCTAGGGCGGGGCGGCGGAGGTCGTCGGGGCCGTATTGCGCGAGCCAGCGTAGCTCGGTGCGCACGGCGACCAGGATCGCTGGCGCCAGAGTGTGTTCGCTCACGTGCCGGTGCAGTCGGTCGATGGTGCTCGCGAGGTGAGGGATCCATGGCTGGCGAGCGGCTTCGGTCGGCGTAGGCCCGAGATCGCCCGGCGGCAGGCTCAGTGCGCTTCCGATCAGCGAGCGGGCCGCCGAGGCGCGTTCGAGTTGCGGGTGCCCCAACTCCGCGAAGGCCAAGTCCATGGCTGCGTCGCGCATAGCAAGGACATCAGGGGTGGGTTCCAGCATGTAGCGGCGGAGTGTCAGGGTCCACGTGGCGTGCGTCCAGACCTCGTCGTGCCCCTCCGTGGCCAGCAAGGGGGCGAGCACGCTCAGCGGCTGGTGGACGGAGGGAGCGGCGGGTGCGCGGACCAGCCAGCGTTCGACCTGAGCGATAAGAATCCGTTGGTATTCGGTGGGGCCCCACCGGGTGTAGCTGGCGAGCTCCGCCAGAATCCGCATGGGGTGCGAGGGATTCTGGGGCATCGGACGGGGGGCATCTCGGCCCAGGTTCCAGAGAAGGGCTGCGGCCTGCGGCAGGAACTCCAGGTGATAGGCAGCGGCCTTGAGGACGGGGGCTAGGGCATGGCGCACATCCGTATCGGTCCAGGTGTGGGCCAATCCGAACCCCACTTCAGCGGTGACGGGAGCGCAGGGATTACCCATGGCCCACGTGGCCAGCTCAAGGGAGCGCCGCGGCTGGAAGAAGGCGACCTTAGCGACAACTTCCAGGAGACTCACCCGTTCGTGGGCATCTGCGGCACGGAACGCTGCCATGATCTGCTCCCAGAGGGGCTCGATCAGTCCGCCGGCGCCGCTGTCCTGTTGCCAGTCCACACGACCGGCGTTGACCACGAGGTTGGCCAGCGCACTGCCTTGGGCTGCCTCCATGGCTCTGACGAGGTAGCCCGTGGGAAGCCCGGTGCTGCTGTGCCGCGCGGCTCTGACGAGCAGGGCATCGCCCAACAGATCTGGCACCAAGCGCACTGTGGGGCCGTGGCTCAGCACCACCCCGGCGTCCTCGAGAGTCTCCAAGTGCTGCGCGCAGAGGTCGAACGGCAAACCCGGTCAGGGCTTCCAGCGATGTACGGACCTCCGTTTCTGCAAGGCGCACGGGCTGGAACGCGGCGACAGCGGAAAGCAGTTCCCCGGGCACCTGGCAGGATGCCGGAACGGTGGTCAGGGCGTCGGCGAGCCGGTCGGTGAGCTCCAGGTGGAGTTGCTCGTCGCCTTCGAAGCTCCGGGGATCCAGGTCACCGCTGTTGATCAGGGCCGCGCCGGTGACGATCAGCAGCGGGCAATCCCGTGCCGCGGCGGCGAGCCTCGGCGCATGGAGCCGCGCCGCTTCGTTCAGGATCTCGCCGGCCAGGGAGAGAGCGTCGTCGAACTCCAGGTCGCCCATGTCGACGACGGTGGCCTCGCTCGCATGCAGGCCGGCCTGGGCCAGCGCTCGGCGGGCATGGTTCATGCCATAGGGCCGCAGGGAGAGCAGCACGTTGGCGGAGCCGTTGACGCTACGGACACCGGAGACGATCTTTTCCAGAGGGAGGGTGTCTTCGTGTGCGTCGTCGACGATCACCAGCAGATTGCCCGTGCTCGGCAGTTCCTTGAACCCGCTCGGGCCGACGGCGGAGTGCGAGTCGAGCAGACGTACTTCGATGGCCGGCTCCGCATCGCGCAGCGCCTCGCACAGAGCCGTCACGATCTTCGTCTTCCCGATTCCGCCCCTACCGACGAGAAGCGCGACGTGTCCTTGTTCGTTTCTGGCGAACGACACGAGGCTGTCCATGGTCTGTGCGCGCCCGACGAGTCGCCAACGGTGCGTGTAGACCGAGCCTTTGTTCACCTTGCGGAGGTAGTCGTCGGGTTTCATCCAGGGATCCGGCTCTGCGGGCCCATGGTGGTGATGGATGATCTGGTCGCCGTTCTGGACCGCGTAGACGGTGCCGCCGTTACTCGCGCTGTTGATCTGTACGTGCGCGGGCTCATCCGGGCGGCACGTGGACTGGCCACTGCCGAGCTTCTCGGCGTCCTCGCTCACCGGTCACCGCCCTGCGGCCCGTGGTTGATGGTTTGGCTGCCGTTCTGAACTGCATAGACCACTCCCGACCCGTCCGCCCGGTTGATCTGCTGCTGTCCGCCCGTCCCGCTGCGATCTCGTTCGGGCCTGCCACTTTTGTCCGGTGCGGGCAGTGCTGCGATGACCGCCATGGTCGCGGCAGCCGCATGACGTGCGGCCGCCTCCTGGCCGCCTGCCGCGTCGGAGTCCGACTTGGTTCCGTTGGCCCGGTCGCTGATGCCGCGCACCACTAGGAACGGCACCCCGCCTGCCAGATGAGCGGCGCTGGCGAAGCCGGCTCCCTCGGTCTCGATGGCGGCCGCGCCGTTGTAGTGCCGGTCGAGGTACTCCTCCAGTTCCGACCCGGCGGAGTCCAGGACGATCTCACCGGCCAGGATGGGTTTGAGGTGAATGCGGGGCAGCGGGTCCGGAGGCGGAGAAATGCGCTCGGTCCAGGCACCGCGGTCGACGTAACGCGCGACCTGTTGCAGCTCGAAGGTCGTCTCCCAGGACCGCGGCCGCGCTTTGAGACCGTCGGCCTCCTGCCGGCCACCTTGGTAAGCCCACACCTGAGTGGCGACGACGACGTCTCCGAGAGCCAGGTCCTTCTTCCGCCCGCCCGCGATGCCGGTGAAGAACACTGCACGAGGGCTGAGCCAGCTGATGGCACGTTCGGTGAGCGTCGCCGCGGCGTGGTTGCCCTCGCCCGCTTCCGCTATGTAGATCTGCCACGGCGTGCCCGGAAGCTCGCCACGCTCGAAGATCAGGCCCGTTGGGTGATCGATTCGCTCCAGGTCCCTCAGATGCCTGGCGACCGCCAGGTACTCCCCCGACAGGGCGGTCAGGACGACGATTGCTTTGGTACCTGTGCTCACCATCGAGTCCCCGAAACGTCGATCTCCGAGCGCAGGATTCCCGCCCGGACAGCGGCCGTCATCGACCGCGCGGCCCGGCAGTCTAGCCGACTGAACGCAACCACACGCCAGTTGCGTTGGTGCCGACGCTGCTGCAGTCACAGAGCCAGCAGTCCCGGTAGCTCTCGGGCGGCTGCCCCCAGCAGCAGGCGATGTCGGGCGCGGTGATCGGCAAATCCCGAGGAATGAATGTCTGGGCACTGAAATAATCTTGCATCTCGATGAAGGCCGCGGCGGCAGTCGTGCTTGACACGCTTCTTCGGAACTGCCAAGTGGCTAGCAAGAGGGGCGTGTTGGATATCCCGGGAAGGGGTTGGTCGACATGGTGGAGGAGGATGTCACCCTGGGGCGGTTGCTGCTAACCGAATACCAGAGCATCAAGGAGGAGCAGAAGGCGCGGATCGGGTTCCGGGACAACCTGCTGTATGTAACTCTCACGGTCGTCGCGGTCGTCGTTGCCGCTGCGGCGCAGGCGAAGCAGACGGCGATGCTGCTGGCTTTGCCGCCGGTGTGTGTCGTGCTCGGGTGGACGTACCTTGTAAACGACGAGAAGATCACCGCGATTGGGAGGTACATACGCAACGATCTCGGGCCACGTCTAGCTCAACTGGCCTATGTCGAGAAGACGTTCGGGTGGGAGTTCACCAACCGAGAGGATCCCGGCCGCCGGTTCCGGAAGATCATTCAATGTGTCGTCGACCTTCTGGCGTTCTGCGTCGTGCCTCTGAGCGCGCTCGTCGCGTACTGGAGTGGTGGACAAACTGCGCCTGGCCTCCTGATCCTTTCGGTGGGCGAGGCGCTAGCGGTGTCGGGGTTGGGGGGCTTCATCGTACGGTTCGCGGTGCCGTTTGGGTCGGAGAGCGAGGGGCGGTGAACAACGCGTTCGTGGCGGAGCCCTTGGACCGTTCCGGTTCCCGAGTCCGAGGCAGCTTCTCAACTCATGGTGACTTCAGGGGCTTCATAAGTGGATGCCGCCAACGCGCCTGAACGCCGCAGGTTGTCAGGACGCCTGTCGCACGGTCCTGCTGTCCGCCCACGCCACCAGCGTCCGTAACTCGTCCCTGCCCCTCTCCACCACCTCCAGAAGATCCTCCGGACGCGCGTCCGAAGGTAGAGGCGCGTCGGCCACCAGATCCAGAACCGTGCACTCGGTGTCCAACCATCGCTTCAACTGCCGCCAGTTGCTCGTCTGGGAGGAGGACAGGGTCCGGTCCCAAGGGTCGGCGGCGTACGGCGTTCGGTCCTCTCCAAATGCGTGGAGCAGACCCGAGCGGCGGACCAAGCAAGGAAAGCACAGCCCGCAGTGAGCGAGCGAGGGGCCATCGGCTTGACGTGCCGGCGGCGCGCCGCAGCTCAGTGTCGCCTCCAACACCTGCTGCGGTAAACCGGCGTCCCGCGCCTGCGCGCACACTTCGCCCTTCGTTAGAGCTTCGAATGGGTTTGTCACACGTAAGGCTGAGGCCGCGTCCGCATTCCCGCCCGACACCTCTGCGATTACCTCGTTGAGGTGGTGCAGCGTCCATGGGTGCACCGAGCGGGTCGAGCAGGCCCCCGACCGAGCGGCGGAGAGTGGGGGATTGAGGGCCAGCTGTCCGTTCTCGGGCAGGTGGACGACTGGGATGCGCTCCGCCGCCGCAGCGTGTACTGCGGTCGCTGCGTACAGGAGGCCACGCGATCGTGTGGAGCGCTCCAGCCGGATACCTGCACCTCGTGGGCTGCGAACCGTCTGACTCTGGTCGAGACGGCGTACGGGGCGTTCGCGCAGGCGGTACACGGCGTCGTACACACGGTCCTGATCCGTCTCGAAGTTCCGCTCCTCGAACATGACAAGGAGCAGGGCGTGCGGGCTGCGTACCGTGGCGCGCTGGGCCGCCCAGCCGAGGGAGTCGAGTCCGCCGGAGAATAGGGCGACTTCACGTGCGTACTGCTCGGCAGGGAAGGAGATCGGTCCCCCTCGGACCAGTTCCCCGCCCGACGGACGAAACGAGAGCTCCCAGCGGTCTCCTGTAACCGTCCCCAGTAACGAGGTAAGGGAGGACAAGGCGCGCTGCCAGCGGCCCGGATCCGAGACTGGCACCGACAGGGCGATGTGCCGGGTCCAGCGATCGAAGCCTTTCTTGCGGTTGGCGTACCGGTCCGCGGCGAAGACGGCGCGCGCCACCCGCTGAAGATCGTCCGCCCAGTCCGGGGCCGGGGCGAACAGCTCACGGCGGTCCGGCGCGCGCGACAGACGTTCCCAATACACGGCGTCGCTGAGGGGCCGCCATGCTTCCGGTGGACCTGCGGAGCCCGGATAGAGGAGCCAGAAGAACCGGCTCTGCTCTTCTGTCATGCGGCGGGCTCCTCTCCGTGTGTGTTCTCCGATTCGCTGTCTTCCTGCCCGGCCGCGTCGATGAGCAGCCCCAGCGCCCGCCCCGCCGCCCGCGGAACGAGCTCCCCTGCCACGAGGCGCAGAGCGCCCAGCGGATCCTCGACCGCCGACATCGCCTCTTGCGCCGGCTCAGCCTCGTCCTTCAGCTTCGCTACCTCCTCGCACGGATTCGGCAACAGTTGCAGAACCCGCTCGGCCACCCAGTCGGCAATGTGGTCCTCGGGATCGACCGCCGGCAGCAGCGGAACCACGAGCTTGACCTTCTCGGCGATCACAGTGCGCAGGAACTCGGCCACCACATCCGCGAAGAACCATTGATAGAGGAGGCAGAACAGATCTCCGGCCAAGCCGCCCCGGCCCGGGGTGCCGCTGGCTTCGGGGCGCGGCTCAAGTCCCCGCAGAAGCCTCCCGGCAGTTGCCGCGGCAGCCCTTCGTACGGCGGCCTCTGCCATCGTGCCGCCCTCGCCTCCCACCGCGGCCGTGAAGCGGGCGGCGAAGTCGTCGCTGTCCCGGCTGAGCGCCCCGGCATCTGTGGCTGCGGCTGTGAGTCGTTCACCGGCGGCGCAGGCCGCCTCGTACAGACCGAAGGCTGCCGGATCTTCGCGGAGAGTCCGGTGCAGTACAGCCAGGTGGTCCGCAGCGACGTCGTCCAGTCGCGCCAAAGAGTCAGGCGCGTCTGGCCGCCAGGCCGAGGCACGCTTCCTTACCCGGGTCCACTCACCCGCCAAGCCTGTACGACCACCAGGTCCCGGCCACCGCGATGACGTACCCACGCCTCACCATCCCCCTGGCCGACCTGCGGCGCGGCGCCCCCGCCCGCCGGTGTTCGTCCAACCAGGGGAGCAAGAAACCGCTCTCACAGCCAGAGTCCGACTCGGCCACATTGAATGGCCGCCTCAACGGCTTCCCTGGGTGAGCGGTGCGAGCCCAACCGTAGATCACAACGACGTTGAGTGAGATGTCGTGACACAGGAGAAGAAAGTGGTGACCTTCAGTAGTCGGGTGATTGCGGAACGAGGGTAGCGACTTCGTCGGAGTGGGTCGTGGCCTGGCGAGATTGGTTGGCGAGTCGACGCAAACCCACTTCTACAACACGACGGAACGCGTCGGATCCCTGCCGGTTTCTCCTGCCTCGACGGGCTCGCCGCCAGGGGCTATCTGCGTCAGGCACTGGACTACCCGGCGCCCTGTCTCTGCCGTTGCCTCTCCACGTGGCCGGGCTCGCGCAGGCGTGTTTTTTGCCCATGTTCGGGGAGGGGAGCCGGCTGAGGAAGGAAGACGAGAGCGACGGTTCAGGGGAGCGAGACGCCGCAAGCGGTGCCGCAGAGCGCGAGGCAGACGGGGCCCCGGATGCCGCAGACGCGGCAGGGCTCTCGGCGGAACCCGATCCGGACGATCAATCTGGAGCCATGCTGACATGGTCACGGGCTCGGGACGCCAACGCTATCGTGGACGTACGGCGCGGTGGAGAGGAAGCGGCCATGACCTCGGCGTACGACTACAGGGAACTTCACGAGCTCATCGATCGACTGGAGCCCGAGCAGGCGGAGGAGCTGCGTCGTCACGCTCTGCGTCTTGTGAAACCCGCGCCGAGCCGGTTCCGGATACTGCGGAGCTTCGATGGCCCGGCGACCGATCTCGGCGCCCGAGCGAAGGTCATCGCGCGGGCGGAGATCGGCGAGGACGATGCTGATCGTTGACACCGGACCGCTTGTCGCCTTCCTCAACCGCAACGACCCCGATCACGAGCGGTGCGCCGAGCTACTGGAGTCCTACGACGGCGACCTGTTGGTCACTCCGTATGTGCTGACCGAATGCTGTTATCTGGTCGGGAAGTATCTGGGCGCGGAGGCCGAGGTCAACCTGGTGGAGTCCGTGGTTGGCGGTGATCTGGTGCAGGTGTTTCCCGACGCGCAGGACATGGTCCGGATCGCTGAGCTGATGCACCGCTACCGTGGTTTTCCGCTGGGCGTGGCGGATGCTTCGGTGGTCGCTGTGGCGGAGCGGCTGAAGCTGACGGATGTCGCGACGCTCGACCACCGGCATTTCCGGGCGCTCGTGCCCGAGCACGTTCCTGCGTTCACACTGCTTCCCTGAGGAGTTCTGCCCGGGATTCCTCGACCCTGCGGCAGTCGGGGGCTTTACCGGAGACTGTGGCGGTCGAGGCGGTGGATGAGGCCGGGGCGGCGTTGGTAGTCCTCGCGCAGGCGGGTCAGGCGCTGGTGGAAGTCGGTGTCCCGTCCGGTGTGGGCGTAGGCGTCGCGCAGTTCTGCGAGGAGGGCGACGGCCTGGTCGTAGGCGGTGGTCTTCTTGGTGGCGATGTGTGCCTCGATCCGCTGCCAGGCGGACTCGGCCTCGCCTGCGAGGGCGGTCAGGTGCCGGGCGCGGGCTTCGGCTCGTTCGTGTTCGGTGTGCTGTCGGCGTTGGGTGCGCAGGGTGTGGGCCGCGTCCAGGAGTTGGGCGGCGGATCGGCGGCCGGGGATCGCGGTGGGGGCGGTGGTGCCGCGCAGGCGGTGCAGGAGTTCGGTGCGCAGCTGCGGTTCGGGGCCGAGGGCGAGCCGCAGGAGCAGGGCGTCTTTCTCCTTCTCCGGGAGGGCGGTGATCAGTGGCGCGAGTTCCTTCTTCGTGGGTTTGGCCGACTTCTTGGGCGCGGCGGGACTGGCTTGGGCCGCGGCCGCGAGCAGATCGGCGTCCACACGCAGGAAGTCTGCGAGCGCCCTTTGCGGGGCGGTCAATTTGCCGAGGCCAGCCGGGATGGGCGGTTCGGGGCAGGACAAGTACTCCTCTTCGTCGTCGTCCTCGAGTTCCCAGGCGGCGAGCGCGGAGAGCCAGGCCAGGTAGAGGGGGCGCAGATCCCCGGTGGCGAGTTCGTCGCGTACGCCGATGAGGGCGGCCAATGAGTCGTCGGCGCCCTCGATCCAGTCGCCGCCTTCGTCCTCGCTGGTGAGGTCGAGCAGGAGGTGGTTGCGGGTGGTCCAGGCGTCGATGTGGTGGCCGAGGCAGTACGGCTTCACCGTGGGCAGGCTCAGGGCGTGCCTGGGCAGGCGGAGCATCAGGCGGTGGGTGCCCCAATTGGTGACGTACAGGTGGGCGTCGAAGTAGCGCTCGACCATGCGGCGCGGATTGGCCCTGAGGTCCCCCCAGTTGTAGGTGTTGGTGAAGCTGGTGGCGGTGATCCGGGCCCGGCTGGAGACGCCCCGCAGCTGGTCCTGCTCCTCGCGGCTGAGCGGCCTGTCGAGGGCCTGGAACTCGTAGTACTGGTACTCGCTCACCCGGCGGACCCTATCGTCGCCGCTGGTGGGTGGCCTGCTCGGACGGACAGCGGGCAAGGTGGCGGGAGCTGACCGGACGTCATACTCAAGCGCCTAGGGTGAGCCCCGGCGGGCGATTCCGGGTAGGCGTGGGCTCTGGGTGGCAGTGTGGATTGAGCGGGAATGACTCCGGCGCATAGGCGCCGTCTTCGCCCGCCCCTCCAGCGTCTGCTTCCACACCTTGGCACACGCTCGGGCGATGACCGTCGGATCACGCGCCGCGCGTCCGGCCAGTTCGGCCGCATCGAGCCCGTCCGCTGCAAGACGCTCCCGTAGATCCAGTAGATGACTCCACAATGGCTCCAGATACGCCCCGCGCATCACCCCGCCCGACCGCTCTCGCGGCAGGCGCTCATCGAGGGTGTCCCAGTCGCCGCCGCACCCCACCACGCACACCACGGCGAACCAAACATCCCAGTACGACCACCCGTCCGACGGTGCCGACGAGGCCACGGCTCCGGGCCCGAATGTCGGCGGCCGGCGCCTGGAAGGGGACTCGTCTGCCGTGCTCACCAGCGTCTGCCGTGCTCACCAGCGCGTTGTCGCATCGGAGATGCTGGCGTTCGCAGCGCGCCATGGGGGTCCCCTGGTCGAGTACAGCCGAGAACGTGGGGTAGTAGCCTCGCGGGCATGACCGAGGCATGGACCGACCACGCGCTGAAGGCACTCCGCGCCGCGTGCCACACCGCCAACGGCCCGTCCCTGCTCGCCCTGCTGCGTACGCACGACCCGGCCGAGGTGCTGCAGCAGTGCGGGGACGCCCTCACCGCAGCCGTTTCCCGGTTGGTGCCCGGCGTCCGGGAGACAGCGACCGCCTGCGCCACCACCCTGCGCGAACGGGGCTGGCCCGGCGACGAGGTCCTCGCCCGGCAACTCGACACGGCGGGCGGCGGTGCCGACTGCGTGCTGCGGCCGCTGTCGGTCGACCTGGAGGAACTCTCCGGTCTGCTCGAAGGCGACCCGGCCTGGGGCGGTGGCCGCATCGACCTGGACACCGGCGAGTGCCGACCCGCCCTCGCCGGCACCGATGAGTCATGGGACGAGGACGAACCCGAAGGCACCGAGCGGTGGCTCCATGTCCCATGCGAGGGATCACGCGAGGCCTACCGCGACATGGAGGACTTCATCACCACCCTCGACGACCAGGACCTCGCCCGCTACCTCGGCATCTCGATCCAGGGCCCAGGAGCGTTCCGCCGCTTCAAGGACATGCTGGCCACCTCACCGGCGCAGCTGCAGCGGTACTGGCTGTTCTCCGCGGAACGGCAGTACGGCCGGGCCCGGGCCTGGCTCGCCGATCAGGGCTACCGGCCGACGCTACCGACCGGCCACTGACCCGGGCGCTCTTACGGTCCCCAGTGCCGGTAGGCCTCGATCCACTGGGCCCCCTCGGGCGCCGAATCCGGCAACGGAAGGTCGAGAATGCCGATCGCCTGCCGGTGCCTGCCTCGCGTACAGACCGCCACGATCTGGCTGCCGGGCAGCAGGTCCACCTTCTTCACGGTGACCTCGACCCCGAGAACGACCGTCTTGAACGGGACGACCAGATGCTCCGCGAGCATCGTGTAGAGGCCGGTGAGCTGCTCCTCGTCGTCGTAGGCGTCCACGGTGGCGTGCTCGACCAGCTCATCGAGTTCCGCGTCACTCAGCTGTCCGTCCACAGGGAACAAGGTACCGGCGGAGCCCGCAACTCCCCTCGCTCGGTCAGCTACCGGCCGCTCCACCCTGAGTCACGACGGTCGTTCCTCCCGCCCCAAGGGCCAGCGTGCCGCCTAATGGGAGCTGTGGAATCGGGGAATGCTCGGTTCCGTAGCCGCCAGCAGGTGAGCACTATCGCCGCCGGAAGCACTGACTTCTGATGTCAGACCGTGCCCCTGCTGATCGGCCGGGAGGCCCGACCGCTGATGGGGTGGCGTGCCCGCCCCACGGGGCGTGAGCACTGGATCCATTAGGCCGCGTGCCGTGCCTTCCGCAGGCTGCGCTGCTGCGTCAAGTACGGGATGGGGAGGGTCTGTTGCTGCTGATCGGTGATGACTGGGCCGAGGATCACGTGCGCCACGAGGCGCTTGAAGTCGAGCGGGGGTGAGAGACCTTCGACTCCTGGCCGTCGCAGCGGTCGGGTGAAGCTGAGGGCAGCCTGATCTGGGAGACGCCGGGGAGGGTGGGAGCAGCCCTGACAACGCCGGGACGTGCCAGTACTGCCAGATGGTGCGGGTCCGGTCAGCGAGACGGGAAGGTGTACGAGAGGAACCGGTGTCTGACGCCGGCCCACCAAGCCGGGTCATGTCCCGCCGGGTGGTGTAGTCACGGCAGCTGTTTTGGTTCCGGTTGTGGGGTGATCTGCGGTTCGGGTTCGGTTGGCTTGGTGGTGAAGAGCTCTGCCATGGAGGCTTCGGAGAGGTAGCGGCGGTCGAAGACCTGCCACTCGTCGTGGAGTTCGGCCAGGACCGCGGCGGCGAGCCGGTCCAGGGCGGCGGGGTTGGGGAAGACCTGGACGACGTCGGCCCGCCGTTTGATCTCCCGGTTCAGCCGCTCCAGCGGGTTGGTCGACCAGATCTTCTTCCAGTGCGCCGACGGGAAGTCAGCGAACGCGGTGATGTCCGTTGCCGCATCCAGCAGCATCGACTTGACCTGCGGGAACTGCCGTCCGAGCATGTCCGCGACCACGTTCAGCTGGGTGCGGACCTGCTCGCCGGTGGTCTGCGCGAAGATCGTGCGGATGGTGGCGGCGACCATCTCCCCGGAACCCCTCTCGATCACCGAGAACACGTCCCGGACGAAGTGAACCCGACACCTTTGCCAGGCCGCACCGAGGAAGACGGTGCGGATCGCGGCGACCAGACCGCTGTGGCTGTCGAAGATGACCAGCTGGACGTTGTCCAGGCCGCGGGCCCGCAGGCTGCGCAGGAACTTCGTCCAGAACGGCTTCGACTCGCTGTCGCCGACCATCAGTCCCAGGATCTCGCGGTGCCCGGTGGCGGAGATCCCGGTCGCTATGACCACGGCCTGCGAGGCGATCCGGTGGTTGACCCTCGCCTTGCAGTAGGTGGCGTCCAGGAACACGTAGGGGAAGACGGTGTGATCCAGCGGCCGCTCTTTGAACGCGGTCAGTTCCTCGTCCAGTTCACCGCAGATGCGGGAGACCTCGGACTTGGAGATCCCGCTGTCCGCGCCGAGTGCTTTGACCAGGTCGTCGACCGAGCGGGTCGAGACACCATGCACGTATGCCTCCATCACCACAGCAAACAATGCCCGGTCGATCCGCCGCCGGCGTTCCAGCAACGATGGGAAGAACGACCCACTCCGCACCTTCGGGATCTTCAGGTCCAGGTCACCGGCCTGCGTGGTCAGCAGCCTCTCGCGGTGTCCATTGCGCCAGGTCCTGCGCGTCTCGGCGTGCTCGCGTGGCTGTGCACCGATCACATCGGTGGCCTCGGCCTCGATCAGCTCCTGCAGGATGCGCTCGCACACCACCCTGATTGCTTCAACTCCGTCGGCCCGACGTAGTGACTCAAGCAGCCGCATCAGCTCAGACTGGGACAAGGCCATCGCGTGCTCCTCCGGTTGAACTGGCCGTTCACCAGGGAGACTTGCGCGATGGCCTGCCCTTGTTCAGGGAGCATGCACCGCCAGCGGATGTACGCCCCGGGCAGACACCCGCGCGTTCCGGGCTCCTGCCCGGCTACACCACTTCATGGGACGCGATCCGGTCACCCGGGGAACACCCGCTTCGTCGGACAGTTGCCGGAGCCGGTCGAGGACGCAGTGCGGCCGCAGCGGCCGACCGTCGGGTCGACAGAAGACCAGCGCGGCGAACGGATCGCCCGGGCTTCTGTGGGTGCGATTCCTGGAGCGGGCTCGGTGTCGGAGGGCGGCGGCGACGCGGGGTGAGATGGCCACCAAGTTCCTGCTGGAACAGGTCTTGGGCGCGGTGATCACAAGATGGTTGTTGTCGATGGCGGAGAGCGTGTACCGCACATGCAACACACCTTCGGTGAGGTGGACGTCGTCCCAGTGCAGGCCGAGGGCCTCGTCCTTGCGCAGGCCGGTGCCGATGAGGAACTCGAACAGGTCGGCCATGTCAGGGTCGGCCTGGTGACAGTGCCGGAGGAAGCGGACCGCGCTCCGGCGCGTGCGGCCGCCGCAGGGCCGGCGGGCTGGCCGGATTGTGGGCGAGGCGGTGCCGGCGGACCGCGTCCCCCAACTCGACGTGGTGTCCGGGGCGGAGATGGCGGACGCCTGGCGCACGGCCATGGGGGCCGAACCGAGCACCGCCACGTCGTAGTCGCCGACCCGGTCGATCTCGGGTACCCGGGCGAAGGGTCCGGATCCGGCGAAGCGGGGGACACCGGTGCCGGACACCGTGCGGATCGGGTCGGGCATGCGGCTCTCCTGTCCAGCGGCGCGGCCTCGTCCCGAAACTGTTCAACAATCGGGGGATATTCAGGGTGTTTTGTGGTGGCATCCGCCGTGTGACGTGGTATTTATTGTTCAACACTTCTGCGCTACCCTGGCGCCATGTCGCAGATCAGCACGGATGTCGGCCGCTTCGCCGGGGTGGCCGGTGCCTTGCGCGAGCGGATCGTCGCGGGGCGGCTGCCGCCTGGCACGCCCCTGCGGGACGTGGCGCTGGCAGCCGAGTTCGGGGTGTCGCGGAACACGCTGCGGGAAGCTTTCCGCACCCTGCACGACGAGGGCCTGGTGGTGCAGCGGCTGCACAAGGGCACGGCGGTGACGACGCTCTCGGCGACGGACGTGCGGGACATCTTCATCGTCCGCCGCGCCATCGAGCTGGCCGCCGTCGATGAAAGCCCGCTCGCTGCCGAGCCGTTGCTCGACGCGCTGGAGGCGACGGTCGCCGCGGCGGAGGCCGCGGTCACCGCCGAGGCGTGGAACGAGGTCGGCACGTCCTCCCTGCGCTTCCACCAGGCCCTGGTCGCACTGCTGGGCAGCCACCGCATGGACGCTTTCTTCCGAGTCATCGTCGCTCAACTCAGGCTGGCCTTCGCCGTCATGGCCGACGAGGCCGGGTTCCAGGCGCCGTGGGTGGCCCGTGACCGCGAAATCTGCAATCTCGTACGTGGCGGTCACCGCCAGGAGGCGAAGGATGCTCTGCGGCTCTACCTCGACGACTCCGAACGCCAGGTGCTGGACGCCGTGCGCGCGGACTCCCGGACGAAAGGCACGCTCCCATGACCTCACAGCCTTCCAAGGCCGCAGCCGCCTACCGGGCGGCCGAGGGCGGCGCCCTCGACGTCGACCGCGACTTCTACAACCGCTTCGCCGGCGTAGACCACGAACTGGTGGAGGCCTTCGAGGTACCGATCCGCTCCGGCCGCGCCTGGACCGTGCCGCAGGGCCACCTTTGTCGCATCGTCACCGTCGAGGGACCGCAGGTCGGCGACCTCAACGTGTGGAACCTCCACGATCCGCGCGAACGCATGTGGGCAGCCCGGACCCGCCAACTGCAACGGGCGCACATCTCCACATACGACCGGGTGTGGTCCAACCTGCCCTTCCTGCGGCCACTGTTCACGGTCACCGCCGACAGTCTCGCCGACTACGGTGTCGACGCCGATGGCGGTCGCGTGCACGACCTGCTGGGCACGCGCTGCGACCCGTACGTCAACCGTATGCTCACCGGCGAGGACTTCGACTTCCACTGTCACTCGAACCTCGTAGGGGCCGTCCTGCCGTACGGCCTGACCGAGTTCGACGTGCACGACGTGCTGAACGTCTTCCAGTGCACCGGACTCAACGCCGACGACCAGTACTTCATGAAGGACTGCCCCGCGCGCGAGGGCGACTACTTCGAGTTCTTCGCGGAGACCGACCTGTTGTGCGCCCTGTCCACGTGCCCCGGCGGCGACTTGTCGGTCCCCTTGTGGGGCCCCGACGCCCGCGACCCCCTGGACGTGTGCCGCCCGCTCGGCATCGAGATCCACCGCCCGGACAGCGCCCTGCTGGACGGCTGGACCCCGCCGGCCCGGGCCGCCTACCGCAATCTGCACGGCATCCGGCGGCCGGAGTGGAGCGACACGGGGATGCCGTCCTGAACATCCGGCACCCCTCCTTCTCGGGCTGTGCCACGGCAGTTGAGACGGGTGGGAAGAGGGATGCCAAGGATTGACAGCTTTGGGTCGATTCCCTACTGTCCTCTGCCATACAAGCTGTGGCAGGCCGTGCGTGCCGCGGAGCCCCCGCCGTGCCGTACAACCGCGAGCAATTCAAGGGTGGCGAGCAGACGGATAAGGCAGGAAACAAGCGACCGAAACAACTCGTCGTCCGGGTTGTACACAGCATTTCGACAGTAGTGACAGCTGCGTAGCACGAATTCACTCCTGCCAGCTGCATTGTTCGACCAAATCGGCCCAATACGCCTGCTGGGCCGCTGCTTTGGCGCGCCTTCTGCCTACTTCGCAGTACGGTCACAGTTCAATTCCGAAACACAATGAGAACATTGGAATGTGTTCTCTCGTAACACTGGCACTCCAAATTCCCCGGTACCTGCGGTGATGAGGAGTGGGATGTCCAGATCAGCCAAGATTTTCGCCATGGTCGCGGTGACCGGGCTCGCATTGAGCGCCTGCGGAGGCAATGCCTCGGGCAGCGCGGACGACGGCTCGTCGAGCGGAGGCACCCTCGTCATCGGTGTGGACCTGCCGCTCCAGGGAGCGTCGAAGGACGCGTCCGAGTCGACGGTCAACGCGATGCAGCTCTACCTGAACCAGATAGGCGGCAAAGCCGGAAAGTTCAAGGTGAAGCTGAAGGTCTACGACGACTCGACGGCCGCCAAGGGCGCCTGGGACGACGCGACTTGCGCCAAGAACGCGCAGGACCACGTGGCCAACTCCGATGAGGTCGCGGTCATGGGCACCTACAACTCCGGCTGTGCGAAGATCGAGGTACCGGTTCTGAACCAGGACCCGAGCGGCCCCATGTTGATGGTGTCCCACGCGAACACCAACCCCGGTCTGACAAAGACCTGGGACCCGGGCGAGCCGGAGAAGTATTTCCCGTCCGGAAAGCGCAATTACGCCCGTGTCATTGCGACCGACGACTACCAGGGCGCGGCGGGAGCCCAGTTCGCCGCCAAGGACCTCGGCGTCAAGAAGTGCTACGTCCTCAATGACAACCAGACTTACGGTCAGGGAGTTGCCAAGGCGTTCGCGGACGAGGCGAAGAAGCAGGGCATCAAGGTGCTCGGCAACCAGGCCTGGGACCTCAAGCAGCCCAACTACACCGCGCTGTTCACCAGCATCAAGGCGACGAACCCGGACTGCGTCTACCTCGGCGGCATCTTCGACAACAACGGCGGCCAGCTGGTCAAGGACAAGGTCAAGGTCCTCGGCGACAACTCCAAGGTGAAGCTCATCGCCCCCGACGGCTTCAGCGGTTACCCGGACTTCGACAAGCTGGCGCAGGCCCAGGGCTCGTACCTCACCTTCGCGGGCCTGACCACCACGACCCTGCGCGAGCAGGGCGGCGTCGGCGCGAAACTGCTCAACGCCTACAAGAAGAAGTACGGCGCCGACCCGGCCACCAACTACGCGCTCTACGCGGTGGAGGCCCTGCAGGTGATGCTGAAGGCGATCGAGGGATCCGACGGGACCCGCAAGAGCATCCGGGACCAGGTGTTCTCGGGCAGCGGGATCAGCATCCCGGCCGACGTGTCGGCCGTGGGCAAGAAGCTCACCATCTCCCCGAAGACCGGTGACGTCGACGTCCTGGACATCTCGGTGATCAACGTCAAGAACGACACCGAGAACTTCCTGAAGCCGTGGCCCGTCACCAGCTGACCTGAGGCCCGCGGGGCGGGCGGCATCCGACCGGGTGCCGCCCGCCCCGGACCGGCTTTGCGGCCGGTCCCCCGCATCGTCACCTCACCCCTCGCGAGGACCTTCATGGCAGCAACTGCTACCAGCGTCGTGGCGCCCTCCACGATCGACCGCAAGGCGGTCTTCCAACGCTATGCCACGTACGTCATCCTCTTCGGCGTCGTCGTCTGGCTGGCCGTCAACCTGATCCACTCACCGTCCCAGTTCTTCTCGGCGGGCGCTGAGGGATTCAGCAACGGGATGCTCTACGCGCTCATCGCGCTCGGCTACACCCTCGTCTACGGCATCATCGAGCTGATCAACTTCGCCCACGGCGACCTGTTCATGCTCGGGGCCCTCTTCAGCGGATTCTTCCTGACCACCGTCATGGGCGCGGACCAGTCGAATCTCCTCGGCTGGGTGCTCTTCCTGGTCACGCTGGTCGCCACCATGGCCTTCTGCGGCGGCGTCAACGTGACCCTGGAGTTCGTGGCCTACCGGCGCCTGCGGCGGGCTCCCAAGCTCGCCCCGCTGATCACCGCGGTCGGCATGAGCTTCATCCTGCAGTTCGTCGGCCTGAAGTGGAACGGCTCGACGCCCAAGCAATGGCCTTCGGTTCTGCCCGAAGGAGACTTCGGGTTCGGCGGCTTCAAGGTCGACTACAGCCTGCTGGCCGTCGTCGTGGTGACCGTGCCGGTCCTCCTGCTGCTGAGGTGGGTGGTCACCAGCACCAGGCAGGGCAAGGCGATGCGGGCCGTCGCCCAGGACCAGGACGCCGCCCGGTTGATGGGCGTCAACGTGAACCGGACCATCTCCTTCACGTTCCTGCTCGGCGGGGCCCTGGCCGGTACCGCGGGCGTCATGTACCAGCAGGTCGTGGGCACCACGGCGTACAACCTGGGATACCAGATGGGACTCATCGCCTTCACCTCCGCGGTCCTCGGGGGCATCGGCAACATCACCGGCGCCGTGCTGGGCGGCCTGCTCATCGGCGTCATCCAGGGGTTCAACGACGGCCTGCCCTACGGGTTCGGACAGCGGTGGTCCCAGAGCGTCGTCTTCACCATCCTCATCCTGCTGATGGTCTTCAAACCCGAAGGCCTGCTGGGCCGACCGACCACGGAGAAGGTGTAGCCATGGCTTCCGAGGCTCCGAGCCGGGCACGGCGGAAGCCGGGCCTGGCCGTACCGCACCGCATGCGCTGGCCGCTCGGGTACACCGCGGCTGCGCTCCTGGTGTTCCTGGCGTACTACTACTGGATCCCGAACCTGGGTCCCGACGGCCAGACGTTCTTCCGCAACTGGCTGCCGCTCACCTCGGTCAACGAGGCGCTGGTCTGGGTGATCTGCGCGCTCGGCCTGAACATCGTGGTCGGCTACGCCGGCCTGCTCGACCTGGGCTTCGTCGCCTTCTGGGCGCTGGGCGGCTACACCGCCGGCTGGCTGATGTCCAGCTTCTTCTACCAGGTCAACGTCCATATCTTCGGCGGGTCCCTGGGCACCGTTCCCGGTATCCACGTCAGTTTCTGGCTGGTGCTCCTCGTCGCCGGTGCGTTCTGTGCGCTGTGGGGCGTGATCATCGGCGCGCCGACGCTGCGGCTGAAGAGCGACTACCTCGCGTTGGTGACGCTCGGTTTCGGCGAGATCATCCCGCAGGTCTTCACCAACGGCGACGACATCGGCGGCTTCAACCTGACGAACGGCACCAAGGGCATCACCCCGGTCGACCCGATCGGCGTCGGCTCCACCAAACTCGGGCCGTTCGACCTGGTGTGGAAGTACCTGATCTTCGTGGGGATCGCCGCCGTCGTCGTCTTCATCTCACTGCGGCTGCGCGAGGGCCGGCTGGGCCGCGCCTGGCTGGCCATCCGTGAGGACGAGCTCGCCGCGAGCATGATGGGCGTACCCCTCATGCGCACCAAGCTCTCGGCCTACGCCGTCGGCGCGGTGGCGGGAGGCCTGGCGGGCGTCGCCTTCGCCACGCATGTCGGAGGCGTCCTGCCCGACCGGTTCAACTTCTCGATCTCCATCACCCTGCTGGCGATGGTCGTCCTCGGCGGCATGGGCAACGTCTGGGGGGTCATGCTCGGCGCCCTCGTCCTCGCCTGGGTCAACTCGACCGGCCTGCCCCAGTTCGGGACGTCCTTCAACGAGCAGTTCGGGACGGACATCAACTTCCCGTCGTACAACTACCTGCTGTTCGGCGGCATCCTCGTGCTGATGATGCTGTTCCGCCGCGAGGGCATCCTGCCCGAGTCGCGGACCAGGCTGGTGCTGCACGAACCCAGCCGGACCGACATGGAGTCATTGCACGCCGACATGGAGGCGCCCGCCCCCGAGTTGGACGAGCCGCTGCAGACCGTCGTGTCCGACGCATCGGAGGAGACCGCCGTGGCCGAGGGGCCGGAGAAGACCGTCGTGGCCGACGGACTGGGGGAGAAGGCATGACGACGACCTCACCGACGGCACCGCAGGACGCCGTCACCGACGTGAAACTGCACGCCGACCGCATCACCGTGAAGTTCGGCGGCCTCGTCGCCGTCAACGACGTCAGCTTCACCATCCCGGAGCAGTCCGTGGTGAGCCTGATCGGGCCCAACGGCGCCGGCAAGACGACGTTCTTCAACGTGCTCACGGGCCTGTACCGGGCGACCAGCGGACGGGTGGTCCTGGGCGACAAGGACATCACCAATCTCGTACCGCACCGGATCGCCGCCCTCGGCATGGCCCGTACGTTCCAGAACATCCGGCTCTTCGGACTGATGACGGCCGAGGAGAACATCAAGGTCGCCATGCACTCCAAGCTGAAGTCGGGGCCCTTCCACACGATCGTGCGCACCCGACGGCAGCGCCGCGAGGAGAAGCAGGCCCAGGACACCGCCCGGGAGTTGCTGGACTTCGTCGGCATCGGCAAGGTCGCGGGCGAGTACGCACGCAATCTGTCCTACGGCGACCAGCGGCGGCTCGAGGTCGCACGGGCGCTCGCACTCGATCCGACGGTGCTGCTGCTGGACGAGCCGAGTGCCGGCATGAACCCCCAGGAGTCGGGCCGGTTCGCCGAGTTCGTCCAGCGCGTGCGTGCCGAGAAGGACCTCTCGGTCCTGCTCATCGAGCACGACATGAGCGTCGTCATGCAGGTCTCCGACCGGATCACCGTGCTCGACAGAGGAGAGAAGATCGCCGAGGGCGGCCCGGACGACATCAGGTCCGACACCCGGGTCATCGAGGCGTACCTCGGCAAGTCCGGAAGGGGCAAGACCACATGAGCGGCGCCGCCGGCGTGATCGACACGCGCGAACCGATGCTCGAACTCGACGAGATCCACGTCTACTACGGCAACATCGCCGCGGTGAAGGGCCTCTCGCTGACCGTCTACCCGGGCGAGATCGTCACGCTGATCGGCTCGAACGGCGCGGGCAAGTCCACCACCCTGCGGGCGATCTCGGGCCTGCTGCCCGTCCGGGGAGGCTCGATGACCTTCCAGGGCCGCAAGCTCAACGGCGTGCCCGATCACGAAGTCGTCCGACGCGGCATCGCCCACTCCCCGGAGGGCCGGCGCATCTTCCCCCGTATGACCGTCGACGAGAATCTCGACATGGGCGCGTTCCTGCGCAAGGACAAGGAAGGGATCGCCGAGGACCGGGAGATGATCCTGGAACTCTTCCCCCGGCTCAGGGAACGGCTCCACCAGCAGGCCGGCACCATGTCCGGCGGTGAGCAGCAGATGCTCGCCGTCGGACGGGCGATGATGGCGAAGCCGCAACTGCTCCTGCTCGACGAGCCTTCCATGGGCCTCGCTCCGGTGCTCGTCGACGTCATCTTCGAAACCATCGTCCGGATCCGCCAGCAGGGCACCACGGTTCTGCTGGTGGAACAGAACGCGCTGGCCGCACTCGAAGTCGCCGACCGCGCCTACGTCCTGGAGTCCGGTGCACTGAAACTCCACGGTCCCGCGGACGAGTTGGCCGAGGACGAGGAGATCGTCAAGGCGTATCTCGGCGGCTGAGGGAGGCGCTCGCGTGCAAACGATGCCGCCCATGACGCGAGCGCACCGACTCGGCGTGCTGATGGGTACCGTCTCCGCCGTCCTGGTCGGTGTCTCGTTCGTGGCGAGCAGCAAGATGGCGCACTATCCGTTCCTGGGCGGACAGGCGGTCCGCTACGCCCTGGGATTCCTGCTGCTGGCCGTGTTCTGTGTGCGGCGCAACTGGACACCGGTCCGGCGGCTGACCCCACGGCTGTGGGTGAGGCTCACTGTGGTGACGGCGGCGGGCCTGGTCGGCTTCAACGTGGCGGTGCTCTCCGCCGAACGCACGGCGGAGCCCGCCGTTCCGGGGGTCGTCGTGGGGTGTACGCCGGTCGTGGTGGCGATCCTGGTGCCGCTGATGGAGTCCCGGCGCCCCTCCGGCCGCGTGGCCGGCGGGGCGCTGGTGGTGGCGGCCGGGGCGGCGGTGGTCCAGGGGTTGGGGCGGACGGACGCGGCCGGCCTGGTCTGGTCGCTGGTGGCGATGGCCGGGGAAGTGGTCATGGCCCTGTTCGTGGTGCCGGTGCTCAGGGTGCTGGGTCCGTTGCTCCTCACCACCTGCGCCTGCGCGATCGCCTCGGTGGAGGCAGCGGCGCTGGGATCGGCGGTGGACGGCCGAGCATGGGTGCGGATGCCCGATGGAGTGGAGGCGGCGGCGCTGGCGTGGCAGATCGTGGCCGTGACGGTCGTGGGAATCGTGCTGTGGTTCGGGGCGATCCACCGGATCGGGGCGGTGGGAATGGCCCTGCTGTCCGGGCTGATCCCGGTCTCGGCCGCGCTGACGGCACCCCTGGTGGGGACGGGAACGTTCGGTGTCGGACAGCTGGTGGGAAGCCTGCTGGTCGCGGGCGGCGTGGCGCTCGGCGCCACGGTCGCGCCCGACGCGTCGGACACGGACGCGGACCCGGGACCGGTCGCCGCGCCGTCCGTGCGCCGCAGGTACGCTGCGGGGCGGCGACGCGGCGCACCCTGACGAGGAAGCGAGAGCACATGCCGGAGGACATCCTCTTCCTGTCCCGCGGCCAGGTGGAGACCCTCTTCGACCCCGACACGGCCATCGAGTCGCAGCGCGCGGCGTTCGCAGCGCTGGGCCAGGGGAGCGCCGAACTGCCGGACAAGATCCTCTACTCCAGCCGCTTCGACGACTCGATCGTCTTCTGCTACGCCTCGCGGCTGTCGGCGGACACCGGTGCGGTCAGCAAGTTCGGCAGCGTGAATCCGGGCAACGCCGCGCGGGGATTGCCGAATGTGCACGCCCTGATCACCGCGCTCGACCCGGAGACCGGCCGCCCCGTCGCGGTGCTGGACGGGACGGCGGTGACGACCCTGCGTACGGCCGCGGGCAGCGCCCTCGCGGTCGACGCCCTTGCCCGCCGGGACGCCACGACGCTCGCGGTCCTCGGCTCCGGCGTGCAGGCCCGCGCACACGTACGCGCCATCGCCCGGGTACGCCGGCTGCGGTCGGTGCGGATCTGGAGCCCGACACCGCACAACCGGCAGGCCGCCGCGGGCCAACTCGCCGATGAGCTGGGCATCGACGTACAGGCTGTCCGGAGCGCCGAGGACGCGGTCGCGGGCGCACATGTCGTCGCCGCGTGCACCCTCAGTGCGACACCCGTCGTCCTCGGCTCCTGGCTCGCGAAGGGCTGCACCGTCGTGAGCGTCGGGTCCGTCGAACCCACGCGCTGCGAGACCGACCCCGACGTGCTCGTCCGGGCGAGCGCCGTCGTCGTCGACGACCCCGCCACCGCCGCCGGACATTGCGGGCCGGTCGTGGCGGCGTTGCGGTCGGGCGACATCGCAGAGCGGGAACTCGTCGCTCTGGGCGAGGTCCTCGTCGGCCGTGCGACCGCCCGCGCCGATGAGGACGACATCGTGTTCTACGGCAGTGTCGGCCTGGGGGTGCAGGATGCCGCGGCCGCCTGGGCGGTGATCCACCGGGCTCGCGGCGGGGTCCGCACCCAGGCCTGACGGCAGCGATCCGCGACCTACCGGACGGTCAGACCGCCGCTGATGACGAGGGTTTCGCCGGTCATGTACGAGCCGTCGCACAATTTCCACACCCAGTCGGCGATCTCCTCGGGGCGTGCCGCGCGGCCGAGGGGAATGGTGGCGACGGCCTGTTCGATACGTCCCCCGGCACGGGTGCCCGGGGTGTCGACCCAGCCGGGAGCGACCGCGTTGACGGTGATGCCGTCGGCGGCCAGCTCCACACCGAGCGACCGGGTCAGCGTGACGACGGCGGCCTTGGAAGCGCTGTAGAGCAGCTGACCGGGAGAGACGGCCAGGGCGTCGATGGAGGCGAAGTTGACGACGGCGCCACCCCCGGCCGTACGCAGCGCCGGCACCGTCTCGGCGATGGTGTTGAGGGTGCCGAGGACGTTCACGTCGAAGATGCGGCGGTAGGCGGCTTCGTCGAAGTCGGCCAGCGTGGTGGGCGGGTAGATCCCGGCGGCGTTGACGACTGCGCGCAGGCCCGTGGCGCCGGAGAGGCCGTGCGACCTGTCGAGGGCGGTGGACAGGGCTGCGCGGTCGGTGATGTCCACCGGGACGGGCCGGAAGGCGAAGCCCAGGTCCGATGCCGCCTTGGCCAGGGCGTCGCCGTCGCGGTCGACTCCGAGGACCGTCCATCCCTCGGCGAGGAAGCGCTCCGCGACGGCCAGGCCCATGCCGCTGGCCGCGCCCGTGACGAGTGCCGTGGAAGATGTCTGACCTGACGCGTGCTCAGTGGGCGAGGAAGCCGCCATCGATGACCATCTCCGTTCCGGTCGTGAAGCTGGAGTCGTCGGAGGCGAGATATGCGACCGTTCCGGAGATCTCCCGGACGTGGGCGCGACGGCCCATCGGGGTCTGCGGCACGATGCCGCCCTCCTTCTCGTGCTCGTTCATGGGAGTGCTGACCCCGCCGGGGCAGATCGCGTTGACGCGGATGCCGTCGGCGGCGAGTTCCAGCGCGGCGGTCTTCGTGAGGGCCACCAGGGCCGCCTTGCTGGCGCAGTATGCGACGTAACCGACTGCCCCGACGATCCCGAAGACCGACGAGACGTTGACGATGGATCCGCCTCCGCTCTCCCGCATCAGCGGTACGGCGGCCTGGATGCCCAGCAGCGGTCCGGTGGTGTTGACGGCGAGAGTGGCGTTCCAGTCCTCGACGCGCTCGTCGAGAAGCGGGTTCACGTGGATGATCCCGGCGTTGTTCACCAGGACGTCCAGGCGGCCGAAGCGGTCCCGGGCGACGGCGACGGCCCGCGCCCAGCCGCCCGGCGAAATCACGTCGAGGTGCAGGTAGGTCACGTCGAGACCGGCCTTCCGCAGCCCGGCCGCCTCGGCCTCGCCCAGGTCGTCCAGCACGTCGCAGGCGAGGACCCGCGCTCCCTCGGCGGCGAGCCGGCCCGCATGCGACGCGCCCTGGCCGCGTGCCGCGCCCGTGACGATGGCGGTCTTTCCGGACAGCCGCGCACCGGTCGACTGCGAGTTCGTGCTCACGGGGCACCTCCCGCGATGGTGCGCGCGAGCGGCGCGAGTGCTTTGTGTGTGGCGTCCATCTGCTTGAGCCACACCTTCCGCACGATGTCGATCCGCGCGTCCGCGGTCTGCCGGTCGCCGAAGAACCCGGACAGCGCGACGTCACCGCGTTGCTGAAGCTCCAGGAAGCGGGCGACCAGCTTCGCCTGCGCGCAGTACACGGGCAGTTGCGGTCCGCGCGGCGCGGCCAGCCCGATGAAGTAGAGCCCCTCAAGGCCGACGGGGACGGTGAGCCCGGCGACCCGCAGCGGCGTGCGGTCCCGCCAGGTCAGCAGGTCGGGGTCGAGGAACGGCAACGAGGTCCTGAACCCGGTGGCCCAGACGACCGTGTCGAACTCCTTGGCCGAGCCGTCGGTGAAGTGCACGGTGCGGCCGTCGAACCGCTCGATGCCGGGCCGGACGGTGATCCGGCCGTGCTGGATCCAGTACAGGAGCAGGTTGTTCACGACCGGGCGCTGCTTGTTGAGGTTGCGGGTGGCGGGCTCGGGGAGCCCCCGGTAGGCGGTGGGCGGTCCCACGGCGATGTTGACGAGCGTGCGCGTGAGGCGTTCCTGCGCGAAGCCCGGAAGCCTGGTCAGCCAGTGCAGCTCCGCGCGCGGCTTGCCGAACAGCGCCTTGGGCTGGAACACCTGCCCGTGTCGTACGGAGATGTTCGCGTCCAGCCGCGCGTGGGCCGCGTCCACCACGAGATCGCATCCGGAGTTGCCGGCGCCGACCACCAGGACGCGGTGTCCCTCGATGTCTTCGGTGTTGCCGTAGTCGGAGGAGTGGAGCTGCTTGCCCGTGAACTCGCCGTCGTAGTGCGGGATGTAAGGGTCGGTCAGATGGCCGTTGGCGACCAGGACCGCGTCGTACGTCCTGGTCTCGCCGTCGGAGGTCTCGACGATCCAGCCGTCCCCGCCGACGGCGCAGGCAGGGAGGGTGGGGTCGGCCGGTCGCACACGCTCGACCTCGGTGCCGAAGGTGATCCGCTCGTGCAGTCCGTGGTGTTCCGCGAAGCTCTCCAGATAGGCCCGCATCTGGTCACGGCTGGGGTAGACGGGGTAGTCGGCCGGCATGGGGAAGCCGTCGAAGCCCGAGACATCGCGGGAGGTGATCAGGTGCAGCGAGTCGTAGTCGGTGTGCCAGTGTCCGCCGACGCGGTCGGTGCGTTCGAAGCAGTCGACGGCGAAGCCGCGGTCGGTGAGCACCTGGAGTGCGGCCAGGCCGGCGGCGCCTGCTCCGATGATGCAGTAGCGCGGCGAAGTCATGGGAGGCTCCCTCGCAGTTGACCGTGTCCATCCATGCGGCGATTATGGGGAGCCTTTCACCCATCGGTGAACCCTCGAATTCCTTGGCTGCCCAAGGCTGAACCTATGGCTGGCCTCATGACCCTGCAGCAGCTGACGTATTTCCTGGCCGCCGTCGAGCACGGCTCGTTCTCCGCGGCGGCCGAGGCCATGTACATCGCCCAGCCCAGCCTCTCCGAGCAGATCAGGCGGCTCGAGAGCGAACTCGGCGTCCCTTTGTTCATCAGGACCAATCGGCGTCTGGTGCTGACCGAGGCCGCCCGACTGCTCCTGCCCCGAGCGCAGCGTGCCCTGGAGGCTGCACACGAGGCCGCCGAATGCGTACGCGGCGTGCGTGAACTGACCAGTGGAACAGTGGCCTTCGGCACCTTCAGCAGCGCCCACCACCTGCTGCTCACCGAGCTGATCGCCGACTTTCGCTCCCGTCACCCCGGAGTGCGGGTGCGCATCGTCGGGCTGAACTCCTCGGAAGTGGCCGACGCCGTCCGCGAGGGGCGCCTGGAGGCCGGGCTCGTCGCTCTGCCCGTGGACGACCGCGGGCTCGAGGTGAGCAGCGTGGTCTGGACAAGCGAGGCCGTCTACCTCAGTGCGGACCCCTCCCGTACCACTCGGCCGATGAGCTCCGAGGCGCTGGCCGAAGCACCGCTGATCCTCCCCGAGACACGGTGGGGCAACGCCGACCCCACCCGCCGCCAACTCCTGGAACGCGCCCAGAAGTCGGGCACTCAGCTCACCCCTGTCGTCGAGGTGGAGTCCCCGGCCTCTGCTCTGGCCCTGGCAGCCCGAGGCGTCGGCGACACGGTCATCTCACTCCCCGTCGCCCACGCCCTGGGCTGGAGCGACCGCCTTCACTGGACGTCCTTGGACCCCCCGCTGCACGAGACCTTCGCGTTCATCACCCGAACCGAGGCCCACCTGTCGCCGGCGACCCGAATTCTGGTCCAACTCGCCCGCCGCCACTTGGAACGCCTGCCCAGCACGAGCGGCCCGTCCCCCTCCCGCGGTGGTGACTGATGAACGACTGATTCCTGCAGCAGGGATTCGGAGTCCGATGCGAGTGGGTCCCCACCGGAGCCAGGCGGCGGACGTCGACTGGGCCCAGCCAAGGCTGGTCCTGGTCGGCGTTGAATCCGCCGGCCTCGCCCTCCAGAAACGTCCGCAGCGCGGCCTCGGCGTCGTCGTGGCTGGTGAAGCCGCCCTGCCGGACGGCGGTCCGGCCGTGGTGAGGGGCGGGGATGTCGACGGCGAACGTCCACATCCCGTGGCGACTGTCGATGAGCACGCGGGGCAGAGCGCTCCGAGCCGGCGGCGGTGGGCGTCGCGGCAGCCGCACCTGCGGTGGCCGCGGCCGCGGCCGCCTGCAAGTCATACGAACGCGGCGGCGCAGTTGATCCTAGGCGGGCCGTAGGGCCGCGGACTCTCAAGAACGGACCAGGGGTTGGGCAATCGGCCGTCATGGGACGGTAAGAGTTCGGCTCGTTCACCGATTCTTCGCCCAACGGTTCTACCCGCATAGAGCCGCGTGGTGCTGTCATGCACACGCCTGCCCGGAACCCCGGGCCTACCGCGGGAGAACCCCCATGCGTGCCACGCGCCGACTCACCGCCACCACCACGTCCCTCACCCTGGCCGTCGCCGGTCTCATCATCGGCACCGGCTCGACCGCCCACGCCGCGAGCTGTTCGCAGGAGTACCTGCCGCTGCCGGACCCGAGCTGCCAGCCCGGCGCCTACAACCCCGACGTCACGCAGGACACGATCGACTCGACGATATGCGTGTCCGGATGGACCGCCACCGTACGGCCCCCCACGTCGTACACCAACCCGCTGAAGGTCAAGCAGATCGCCGAGTACGGCTACTCGGACACCAGCAAGGCCGACTACGAGGAGGACCACCTGGTCCCGCTGGAGCTCGGCGGTGCCCCCAGGGACCCGGAGAACCTGTGGCCTGAGCCCCACTACGGCGACGAGACCTCGTACACCAAGGACTCCGTGGAGAACAAGCTCAAGAAGGCCGTCTGCAACGGCACGGTCTCTCTCGACGACGCGCGCAGCGCCATCGCCACCGACTGGACCACCGCCCTGTCCTCCCTCGGCCTCGGCTGACGCCGAGTCAGCGCCTGCGCATCACGTCCAACGCCGTCAGCGCCACGTGCAGTTCGGTGCGTTGTTCGCCCGATTCGAGGTCGCAGTCGAGGAGGCGTTCGATGGTGCGCAGGCGTTGGTAGACGGTCTCGCGGGACAGGTTGCCGCGGCGGGCGGCGGTGGTCTTGCTGCCCGCCGCGTCGAGGTAGTGGCGCAGGGTCGTGAGCAGGTCCGTGCCGTGGCGGGAGTCGTGGTCGACGAGGCGGCCGAGCTGCCGTTCCGCGTAGTCCTGGACGCGGACGTCCTCGCGCAGCGCGTACAGCAGCCGGCGCAGGCCGATGTCGGACAGCTCGTGGTAGGAGCGGCCGTCGGGGAGAGGCGCGCCGGGCGGGACCGACTCGGCGACGCGGCCGGCCTCGCGGAAGGACCGTGCGGCGTCGGGGAGTTCGGTGACCTCGGAGCCGACGCTCACGACCGCCCGGGGGGCCAGGCCGAGTGCGGTGCGGGCGATCCGCTCGACCGTCGGCCGCCAGGGCTGGTAGTGGCGAAGTGCCAGGAGGATGCCGACCCGGCCGGGGGCGAGCGCGCCGACCAGCGCGGGCATCCCCGAGGTCCGCAGCTCTTCGGACAGTACGGACTCCGGCTCGGCCGCATCGCCTCGAGTCCGCAGATCCACCACTACGGCGACGAAGCCGCCCTCGGTCGGCAGGCCCAGCGCGGCGACACGGGCACGGGCGTCCTCGGGGGAGTGATGGCGCTGTTCGGCGAGGTCGCGCAGGGCGTCGCGATGGGCGGCGCGTTCCCACGGCGTGGTGTGGATGAGACGGGCGATGGTCAGGGCCATCGCCGTGCGCTCCAGCACGGTGACGTCCTCGGGGCCGAAGGCCGCCGGTGCCGGGAGCATGGTCACGCGGCCCCAGCGTTCGCCCTGGTACTCGACGGGTGCGGTGAGCCAGCCCTCGGGGCCGCACACCTCCGTGCGGTCGCGGGACGGCACGGCCCGGGAGCGCTGCTCCCAGCCGGTGAGCGCCTCCTCGACCGTGCCGCCGGACGGTTCGCAGATCAGCGCCTGGTGGACCAGGTTCTCCAGCACGACGGTACGGCCGCTCATCTCCGCCGCGGCGCGTACGACCTCCTCGGGCCCCGCCCCGCGCAGCGTCAGCGCGGTGAACGCCTCGTGGATGCGCTGGGTGCGGCGCATCGCGTCCGCCTGGTTGCCGAGCAGCAGTGTGTGGACGACCTGGGTGACCTCCAGGAAGTTGACGTCCTCGGCGAGGGTGACGAGCGGCAGGTCGCGGGTGCGGCAGGCCTGGACGAGGGCGTCGGGCGGGCGGTGGTAGCGCCGTACGAGTTCGATGACCAGGGCCGCGGCGCCGACGTCGGCGAGCTCGTCGACGTACCGGCGCACGCCCGCGGCCCGGTCGGGCAGGGGCATGCCGGTGGTCAGGACGAGTTCGCCGCCCTTGAGGAAGGACGCGGGGTCCGTCAGCTCGGTGATGTGGACCCAGCGGACCGGCCGGTCGAGCCGGGTCACCCCGGTGACGACCTGCGGCTGTCCGGCGGCCAGGACGGGCAGCGCCAGGACGTCGGCGACGGTGAGCGGCCGGCTCGCCGTGTCGGCGTTCTCGCGCATGAGGCCTCCCTGGCTGCCCCGACACTGTGACAAGCGGTGCTGACCTGCGCAAGAGCGGCCAGCCGCGGGGAATCGTGTCCCGTTGCACCACCGCGCCGCCCGCCATGCCTGACACAACGTCCGAACACCGGGTTCGGGCTGGACAGTTCATGCGTTGTCGCCGCCCGCGGCCATCGGGACGCTCGAAAGAACGGAGCAGCCGACACCCGCACGGGTCAGGAGACCGACATGACCGCACTGTCGCCGCACCTTCGCCAGGCCACCCCCGTGGTGGCGGTCCGGGGCGAGGGCTACCACCTCTACGGCGAAGACGGCCGCCGCTACCTCGACTTCACCGCCGGCATCGGCGTCACCAGCACCGGGCACTGTCACCCCACGGTCGTGGCGGCCGCCCAGGAACAGGTGGGCACCCTCGTCCACGGCCAGTACACGACGGTGCTGCACGAGCCGCTGCGGCGGTTGGTCGACAAGCTCGGCGAGGTGCTGCCGGCCGGCCTGGACAGCCTGTTCTTCACCAACTCCGGCAGCGAGGCCGTGGAGGCCGCCCTGCGGTTGGCCCGTCAGGCCACCGGACGCCCCAACGTCCTTGTCTGCCACGGCGGTTTCCACGGCCGTACGGTCGCCGCCGCCTCCATGACGACCTCCGGCATCCGTTTCCGCTCCGGCTTCTCGCCGCTGATGAGCGGAGTCGTCGTCACCCCCTTCCCGACGGCCTTCCGCTACGGCTGGGACGAGGAGACCGCCACCCGTTTCGCCCTCCAGGAGCTCGACTACACGCTCCAGACGATCTCGTCGCCCGCCGACACCGCCGCGGTCGTCGTCGAGCCGGTGCTCGGCGAGGGCGGCTACGTCCCCGCGACCCGCGCGTTCCTGGAAGGCCTGCGTGAGCGCGCCGACCGCCATGGCTTCCTCCTTATCCTCGACGAGGTGCAGACCGGCGTCGGCCGCACCGGCCGCTTCTGGGGCCACGACCACTTCGGCGTCACCCCCGACATCCTTGTCACCGCCAAGGGCCTGGCCAGCGGCTTCCCGCTCTCCGGGATCGCCGCCTCCGAGGAGCTGATGGGCAAGGCGTGGCCGGGATCGCAGGGCGGCACGTACGGCGCCAACGCCGTTGCCTGCGCGGCAGCTTGCGCCACGCTCGACGTCGTACGCGACGAGAAGCTCGTGCAGAACGCCGAGTCGATGGGCGCCCGGCTCCGCACCGGCCTGGAGGCGGTGGCCGGACGCACACCGGCCATCGGGGACGTACGCGGCCTCGGCCTGATGCTCGCGAGCGAGTTCGTCACCGAGGACGGCAGCCCCGATCCCGAGACCGCCGCCCGCGTACAACGGGCCGCCGTCGACGAGGGCCTGCTCCTGCTGCTGTGCGGCGCCTGGAACCAGGTCGTGCGCATGATCCCGGCGCTGGTGATCGACGAGGCGGGGATCGACGCGGGGCTCGAGGCGTGGGCGGCGGCGGTGGAGGCGGGCACGTCCGGGGCGTCCGCCCGGTGACCGACATCCGAGCCGCCCGCCTCGCCGAACCGCTCGACCCCGCCGCCGACCGACCAGGAGAGACCCCGTGACCGACGTACCCAAGCAACTGTTCATCGGCGGCGCCTGGTTGGACGCCGCGGACGGCGCCACCATGCCCGTCGACGACCCGGCGACCGGCGAGATCCTCTGTCATGTGGCCGACGCGGGGCCGAAGGACGCCCGGCTCGCGGAGGACGCGGCCGTACAGGCGCAGGAGGCATGGGCCCGTACGGCACCCCGGGCGCGGAGTGAAATCCTGCGCCGCGCCCACGAGATCATCCTCTCCCGTGTCGACGAGCTCGCCCACCTCATGACCTCCGAGATGGGCAAGCCGCTGGCCGAGGCGCGGGGCGAAGTGGCGTACGCGGCCGAGTTCTTCCGCTGGTTCTCGGAGGAGGCGGTGCGTATCGAGGGCGGTTACGGCACCCTCCCCGACGGCCGCAACCGCATGCTGCTCACCCGCCGTCCGGTGGGCCCCTGCCTCCTGATCACCCCGTGGAACTTCCCCCTCGCCATGGGCACCCGCAAGATCGGCCCGGCGATCGCGGCGGGCTGCACGATGGTCCTGAAGCCGGCCCCCCAAACCCCCCTGTCCAGCCTGGCGTTGGCCGGCATCCTGAAGGAGGCGGGCCTGCCGGACGGCGTCCTGAACGTCGTCACCACGTCCCGCGCGGGCGAGGTCTGCGAACCCCTGCTGCGCGGCGGCCGTATCCGCAAGCTGTCCTTCACGGGCTCCACCCAGGTCGGCCGGCTCCTGCTCGCCCAGTGCGCCGACACCGTCGTACGGACATCGATGGAGCTCGGTGGCAACGCGCCCTTCGTCGTCTTCGAGGACGCCGACCTGGATGTGGCCGTGGACGGTGCGATGACCGCCAAGATGCGCAACATGGGGGAGGCCTGCACCGCCGCCAACCGCTTCTTCGTCCACCGGGAAGTGGCGGAGGAGTTCGCCCGGCGCCTGGCCCGCCGCATGGGGGCGCTGGTCGTGGGCCCGGGCACCCGGGACGGCGTGGACGTGGGCCCGCTGATCGACGCGGCGGGCCGAGCCAAGGTCGAGGACCTGGTCGCCGACGCGGTGACCCGAGGCGCCCGCGTCCTGGTGGGCGGCACCACCCCGGACGGCCCGGGCTGCTTCTACCCCCCGACGGTCCTCACGGACGTGTCCCCGGACAGCCGCCTCATGGACACCGAGATCTTCGGCCCGGTGGCCGCGATCCTCACCTTCGACGACGAGGACGAGGTCCTGAGCCGGGCCAACGACACCCCCTGGGGACTGGTCGGCTACGTCTTCACCGAGGGCCTCGACCGAGCGCTGCGGGTGAGCGAGAGGCTGGAGGTGGGCATGGTCGGCCTGAACACCGGGCTGGTGTCCAACCCGGCGGCGCCCTTCGGCGGCGTGAAGCAGTCGGGGCTCGGCCGGGAAGGCGGACGGATCGGGATCGACGAATTCCTGGAGTACCAGTACCTGGCCATACCGGTGAGGTGACGTCCGGAAGATCACTACCCTGAACGGGTGCTCTCCTACGACGAGTTGACGCGACCGGAACGTGAGTTGTGGGACGCGTTCCCCGAAGGGCGCCGGGTGGACCTGCGCACCGGGTCACCCGAGGACGACCGCGTTGCCGACGGTGGGCGGTGGGGGCCCGAACGCACGGTTCGGGCCGCCGTGATCGCGGCGCTGCTGCTGGACGCCAACGCGGCGCAGCCCGGCGTGGTCGCGTCTCTGACGCTGGCCGGCGCCCGGATCTCCGGACCCCTCAACCTGGCCGGTGCGCAGATCAGTCACCCCCTCTGGCTCGAGGACTGCTGGTTCGAGGAGGGCGTGAACCTCTTCGGCGCCGAGACCCGCACCATCGCGATCACGGGCAGCCGCGTGCCCGGCCTCGAAGCCGGGTCGACCCGCATCGAGGGACGCCTCGACCTGCTCCGGTCGACCGTCGAGACCGGTACGGTCTCCGCCTTCCACCGGGAGATCAGTGCCCTGTCCCTCACCCACGCCCATGTGACCGGCGGCATGATCCTCAACGGGGCCACGCTGAGTGCACCCGAGGGGTGGGCCCTGTCGGCCGGCGGCCTGGTCACGGACGGGGGCGTCTTCTGCGGATCCGGATTCGTCGCCCACGGCGAAGTCCGGCTGCTGGGTGCGCAGTTGCTGGGCGGGCTGTTCATGCGGGGCGCGCGGCTGGAACGCCCCGGCCCGCGCGGAGTGGCTCTCGCCCTGGACAACGCCGTGACCTCCACACTCGAATTCTCGAGGGGATTCACCGCGAACGGCACGGTACGTCTGCGCGGTACCCGGGTCTCGGACAACCTCTCCTTCGAGGATGCCGTCCTGAACGGTCCGCCCGACGGTGACGGCCCGGCCCTGGTCTGCATGCTCATGCAGGCAGTCGACTTCGACCTCACGCTCGCCCGTCCACCGTCCGGCACGGTGGATCTGCGGGGCGCGCAGGTGTCGTACCTGCATGACAACGAGCACAGCTGGCCGGACGTGGTGGAGCTGGAGGGCTTCGTCTACGGCTCCATCAGGGTGGCGGTGGCGGGCGAGCGACGGGAGGCGGTGGGGCGGCCGGACTCCGTGGCCCACCGCATGCGGTGGATACGACGCAGCCCCGGCTACAGTCCCCAGCCCTACGAGCAGTTGGCGAGCTGGTACCGCACGGCCGGCCACGACGACGACGCCCGCCGGGTGCTGCTGGCCAAACAGCGTCACCGGCGGCGCACGCTGCAGCCGGCCGCCCGCGCATGGGGGCGGTTGCTCGACGCGACCGTCGGCTACGGCTACCGGCCATGGCTGGCCGGCGTATGGCTTCTCCTGCTCACCCTGCTGGGCACCCTGGCGTTCGGCGCAGGCACTCCCACAGCTGTGAAGGCGGGCGAGGGACCCCGGTTCCAGCCCCTCGTCTACACACTCGACCTGCTGATCCCGATCGGTGGCCTGGGCCAGCGCGCGGCCTGGTACTGGTCGCACGGCCCCCTCGAGTGGCTGTCCTACCTCCTGATCGCCTTCGGCTGGATACTGACGACGGCCGTCATCGCGGGCGTGTCCCGCACCCTGCAGAAGAGCTAGCGCCTGTTCCTTCCGGGATCGGACCCGGGTGTCCTGGCCCGCTTCCATTCGGCACGGCTGGAGTGGCCGATCGTGCAGGAGGAGCCCGGGACGGTCGTCGTCGCCCCGACCGAGGGATCCGTCCACGTCGTCTTCCAGCAGGCCGACGGGTACCGGCCGCCCACCTGGCCGCCGGCCGACGGTGAGCAGCGGACGATGATGCACTTCGACTTCCAGGTGGGCGACCTGGACGAGGCGGTTGCCGAGGCCGTCGCTTTGGGAGCGTCGCCGGCGCCGGATCAACCGCAGGAGAACGCGCGCGTGCTGTTCGACCCTGCCGGTCACCCCTTCTGCCTGTGCCGCGACGCCGGAGATGGACGATGGCACCTGTGCCGGGGCACGCACTCGACTGCGTGCACCAGCTCACGCACCCGTCCGCCGTGCCGCGATCTCCGCCGCCGTGTCCACCACCAGGCGGCCCAACTCCGGCAGCCGCTCGGGCTCGTAGCGTGAGTCCGGCATGGACACGGCCACCGCGGCCAGGGGCACCCCGTCCTCGTCCAGAATCGCCGCGGCCACCGCGCACACATCGGGCCGGTACTGATTGCGGTTGACGGCATAGCCATCAGCCCGCACCCGCTCCAACTCCGCCCGCAGCGCGACCCCGTCGGCCGGCGTGGCTTCGCTGTACCTCTCCAGCCCGCGCGAGATGAGCTCGTCCACGTCCGCCGTCGGGAGGTGCGCCAGAATCGCGCGGCCGGTCGCCGTGGCGTGCAGCGGCGAGGTGTCCCCGATCGTGTGGAACGTCCGCACCGCGTGATCGGAGTCCACCCGGTCCACGACCACCATGCACTGCAGGGCATCCGGCACCGACAGGTGAATCGTCTCGTTCACGGCGTCCCGCAGCCGGATCATGGGCTCCCGCGCGGCTGCGAACAGGCTCGACCCCTGCAGCGCCGCCGGCCGGACGGCGAGCACCCGCGCGCCGATCTCCCAGCGCGTGGTGTCCTTGCGGTTCGCCCGCAGCCACCCCGCCTCGTTCAGCGTGACCAGCGTGCGCTGCACGGTCGACTTGGGCAGTCCGAAGAGCTTGGTCAGTTCCCCCACGGTCACCGGCTGGTGCTGCGCCACCGCCTCCAGGATGCGCAGTGACCTGGTGACGCTCTTCATTTCCATCGGATTTCCCCCGTTAACTCTGCGGGTCCCTCGCACACGGCCCCTTGACGCTCTCCGGAAGCCGCTGCCAAGCTCGTGCCAGATTCTAGCACAGCGTTCCACATTGTGGCACGCCCCCTTGTGAAGGGACCGCCCAGCGCTCCCTCCCGGCGTACGAAAGGAACCCCCGTGTCAGCCAGCAAGCGCGTTGCCGTCGTCGGTGTAGGAACGATGGGCAGTCAGGCCGCCTGGCGGCTGGCGGTCCGTGGAGCGGAGGTCGTCGGCTACGACCGGTTCGCCCCGGGCCACGACCGCAGCGCCGGCGGCGGCGAGACCCGGATCTTCCGCAGCGCGCACTTCGAGGACTCCCGCTACGTCCCGCTGCTCAAGCACGCCGACGCCCTGTGGCAGGAGCTCCAGCGGGAGACGGGACGCGAGCTGCGCCGGCTGACGGGGTGCATGCTGATGGGGCCCGCCGAGCACGAGCAGATGGCCACCGTCCTGCGGTCCATCGCCGAGCACGGCCTCGACCACGAGGTCCTCGACGCCGAGGCGCTCGCCAAGCGCTTCCCGCAGTTCCGGATCGACGACGGCGACGCGGCGATCCTCGACCGCCACGCGGGCTTCATCCGGCCGGAGTTGACGATCCACACCGCCGCCCGCCGCGCCGAGGAGCTCGGCGCCCGCATCCACCGCTACACCCCGGTCCGCGAGATCGTGCCCGTCGGCGGCGGCGTGGAGGTCCGCACCGACACCGGCGGCGAGCGGTTCGACGCGGCCGTGGTCACCGTCGGCCCCTGGGTGAACGACCTGCTGCCGGACCTGCCCTGGGAGGTGGACATCCGGCGGCTCATCAACGCCTGGTACGTGCCCACCACCGACGCCTGGTCCGGCGAGGAGCGCCCGGCGTTCATCCGCACCGCGCCCACCCACTGCTACGGCCTGCCCTCCCCGGACGGCGTCTCCGTCAAGCTCGGCCTGTCCCGCGCGCTGCACCGCCCGGCCGGCGACCCGAACCGGCTCGAACGGACCGTGGAACCGAGCGAGTTGGACGTCTTCACCGAACTCCTCGGCAGCTACCTGCCCGACCTGCACCCCGACCCGATCCGACTCTCCGTCTACATGGAGGGCTACACGGAGAGCAGCCGCCCGCTCGTCGGCCCACTGCCCGGCGCCGAGAACGTGGTGCTGCTCGCCGGGTTCTCCGGCCACGGCTTCAAACTCTCGCCCGCCATGGGCGACATCGCCGCCGACCTGGCGCTCGACGGCACTTCGCCCCAGCCCGTCGACTTCATCTCCACCCTCGACCGGGCGGAGGCCTGACGACGATGACCGACGACCTGCTCGCCGTGGGCGCCCTGCACGCCGCCCCCGGCACCAAGACCCGCGGCACCGTCCCCGCCGACCTCGGCGCCGTGACCGTCGACATCCCGCTGACCCTGGTCAACGGCGCCCACCCCGGTCCTCGCGTCCTGATCACGGCGGGCGTGCACGGCGGCGAGTTCACCGGCATCGACGCCGCCACCCGGCTCGCCGCCCTCCTCGAACCTGCCGAACTGCACGGCCAGTTGATCGTCTGCCCCGTCGCCAACCCCCCGGCCGTCTACCAGGGCCGCCTCGGTGTCTCCCCGCTCGACGGCGTGAACATCAACCGCGTCTTCCCCGGCGACCCCGAGGGCGGCCCCACCGAACGGCTGGCCGCCTGGCTCTTCGCCCGACTCCTCGACGGCGCCGACGCCTTCGTCGACCTGCACGCCGGAGGCATCGACGAGGTCCTGCGGAACTTCGCCAGCTACCGCCTCTCCGGTGACGCCCGACTCGACGCCAAGAGCTCGGACTTGGCGCTCTCGCTCGGCGTCGAGGACGTCGTCGTCGGGCTGAACGCCGACGGCGGCAACAGCCATGCGGCCGCCGTCCGTGCGGGCGTCCCGTCCGTCCTCGTGGAGACGGGGCAGCTCGGCGAACGCGACGCCGACAGCGCACGACACCTCGTCGACCGCCTCTACCGCCTGCTGCGCCGACTCGGCGTACTCGCCCCGAAGGACGAGGCGGACGCGCCGGTACGCGAATGGGTCTGGGTCGCCGGCGTCACCTCCGAGGCCACCGGCCTGTGGTACCCGGAGTTCACCGCCGGGGACGACGTGACGCAGGGCCAGGTCATCGGCCGCGTCATCGACCCGGCGGACGGCAGGGAGCACAAGGTCCACACACCGGCCGGCGGACGCGTCTTCTACGGCATGCACGGCCTGACGGTCGCTCCCGGCACCGAACTGGCCGCCATCGCCGCACCTCGCTGACCTGGCCGGCCCCGCAATCCACCCCCCCCGTACGACTCACCCGCACGCATCCCCCCACGTCCCCATTCCAGGTTTCACAGCACCAGGAGGCCCCCGGTGACGAATCAATTTGCGGCCCCGCCGCGTGGTGTCCGGACAGACCGCAGAGTGTTCCTGCGCGGAGTCGGCGCGGTGGCAGCAGGCATCGCCGCCACCGCGCTCACCGGATGCGGCACCGGCACCAGCCGGTCCGTCGACGGCGGCAGCGGCAAGAGCTCCAAGACGCTCGTCGTCCGCAACAGCGGCGGCACCTACGGTGACGCCAACCAGAAGGCGGTCTACGACCCGTTCACCAAGGAGACCGGCATCCGGGTCGAGGTGGTGAACATCGAGTACGCGCAGATGCTCGCCCAGATCAAGCAGGGCCGCCCCCAGTTCGACGTCATCGACGACTCCATGGCCGACTTCGTGCTGTTCAAGAAGGAGGACGCCACCGAGACGCTGGACTTCGACCGGCTGAAGAACTTCAAGACCGCGGGCATCGCCAAGTCCCTGGTCACCGGCAACGCGGTCGGCAAGAACTACTGGGCGAGCGTGATGGCGTACCGCACCGATGCCTTCGGCGGGAAGAAGCCGTCCTCCTGGGCCGACTTCTGGGACACCAAGGCCTTCCCCGGCAGCCGTGCTCTGCAGGCCGTCGACGCCGACCTGCCCGAGCTGGAGTTCGCGCTGCTGGCCGACGGCGTGGACCCGGACAAGCTGTACCCGCTGGACGTGGACCGGGCCTTCAGGTCCCTCGACGCGATCAAGGGCGACGTCAAGAAGTTCTGGGACACCGGCGCCCTGCCCGGCGTCCTGCTCGGCCGCAAGGAGGTCGTCGCCTCCAGCGTCTGGCACGGCCGCCTCGACGCCCTGATCAAGGGCGGTGCCCCGCTCGCCTACCAGTGGAACGGAGCCCGCCGGCAGAGCAACGGCCTCGGCATCGCGAAGGGCGCGGGGAACCTCGACGCCGCCTACCAGCTCATCGACTTCTCGCTGCGGCCCGAAGTGCAGGCGCACTACGCCGAGTTGTACCCGATGGCCCCCACCGTGCCCGCCGCCTACAAGAAGCTCTCCGTCAAGACGGCCGCCAACCTGGCCAGTTCGCCCGCGCACCTGGAGTCCGGCTTCGACCTGGACGTCGAGTGGTGGATCAAGAACCAGGACGCCGTCTCCAAGCGCTGGCAGGAGTGGACGCATGCCTGAACTCGACATACGGCCGGAGCAGTTGGAGGCAGCACCACCCGGCACCGGAAAGCCCGTCTCCGTCAAGGGACTTCGCAAGACCTACGGTGCGGTGACCGCCGTCGACGAGGTCTCCATGGAGATCGCGGCGGGCGAGTTCGTCACCTTCCTCGGGTCCTCCGGCTCCGGCAAGACCACCACCCTGATGATGATCGCCGGGTTCTGCGACCCCGACTCCGGCAGCATCGTCGTGGGCGGCCGTGACGTGACCCGCCTCGCCCCGCAGAAGCGCGGTCTCGGCTTCGTCTTCCAGCAGTACCTGCTCTTCCCGCACATGTCGGTCTGGGAGAACGTCGCCTTCCCGCTGCAACTGCGCGGTGTGCCGAAGGCGGAGCTGCGCCGCCGGGTCGGCGACACCCTGGACATGGCCGGCCTCGCGGGCATGGCCCGGCGCCGCCCGCGCGAACTGTCCGGCGGCCAACAGCAGCGCGTCGCGCTGTGCCGGGCCCTGGTCTACCGGCCGCCGGTGATCCTCATGGACGAGCCGCTGGGCGCCCTCGACAAGAAGCTGCGCGACCAGCTGCAGACCGAGATCAAGCGGCTGCAGCAGGAACTCGGGCTCACCGTCGTCTATGTGACACACGATCAGGAAGAGGCGCTCGTCCTCTCCGACCGCATCGCCGTGATGCGCGACGGCCGGATCGACCAGTTCGACACCCCGAGGGAACTCTTCGAGCTCCCGCGCACCCCGTTCGTCGCCGACTTCCTCGGCGCCGCCAACTTCCTTGCGGGCCACGTGAAGGAGCGGTCCGACGACCACACGCTCGTACGCCTGGACACGGGCGGCCTGCTGAAGGCCCGCCCGCAGGCCGACCCGGGTGGCGGACGGGTGCGGGCCGCGATCCAGCCCGGCCGGATCGGCCTGTGTCCCGCCGGCGACGGATTCTGTACGGCGACCGTGGAGACGGTCACCTACGTCGGCACCCTCGTGCGCGTCACCGTCCGCCCGGCCGACGGCGGCGATCCCGTGCGGCTCGAACTCCCCGCCGGACGCGCCCCGGCCCCCGGCGAACGCGTCGGCCTGACCGCCGAGCCCGCGGACGTCAGCGTCTTCGCCGACCCGCAACCCGGGCGGTGAGCATGGCCGTCCTCACCACGAAACCGGCGCCCGCCGTGGTACCCCCACCGGTGAGCCGACTGCGCCGGGCCCTCTCCGAACGCCGCACCCGCTTCGGCCTGTTGAACGCCGCCCCGGTCGTCGTCTACCTGCTGGTCCTCTTCGTCTACCCGATCTTCAGCACCCTCCTGCTCAGCCTGAAGGGCGAGAAGGGCGGCTGGACACTGCACTGGTACGCCGACGCCTTCCAGGGCGCCAACCTGGAGATCCTGCTCACCACCCTGCGGATCTCCGCCGAGACCTCCCTGCTCAGCCTGGTCGTCGGCTTCGTACTGGCCTCCGCCGTGACCCGGCTCAAGCCCCTGTGGGCGGGGCTGGTGATGCTGGTCGTGATCGTCCCGCACTTCATCAGCGCCCTGGTGCGCACCTACGGCTGGATCATCCTGCTCGGCGAACACGGAGTCGTGAACAACGTCCTGACGGGCCTTCATATCCCCGGCGCGCCGTTCCAGTTGCTCTACAACGAGGTCGGCGTCGTCATCGGCACCACCTCCGTGATGCTGCCGTACACCGTGCTGCTGCTGTACGCCGTCATGCGCGGCGTCGACCGGCGGCTGCTCGCCGCCGCGGCCGGCATGGGCGCGGGACGGGTGACCATCTTCCGCCGGGTCTATCTGCCGCTGGTGGCCCCCGGGCTGGTCAACGCCGGGGTGCTGTGTTTCATCCTCTGCCTCGGCTACTACCTCACCCCGGCCCTGATGGGCGGCCCGAAGCAGACCATGGTGGCCTCGCTCATCGACGAGCAGGTCATGAAGCAGAACCAGTGGAACGGCGCCTCCGCGCTCGGCATCATCCTGCTCCTGCTCACCTTCGCGGGCCTGCTGCTCCTCAGGCTGCTGAAGTCGGCGGGCGAGGCGTACCGGAAGCGGGGTGCCACCTCGTGATCGGACTCCGCACGACGCTCGCCGGACGCATCTCTCTGGCTGTCTTCTCCACGCTGGTCCTGCTGTTCCTGGCCCTGCCGATCGTCCTCATCGTCGTCACCTCCTTCGGCAACGACGCCTTCGGCTCCTTCCCGCCCGAGTCCTGGACGCTCGGCTGGTACAAGCAGTTGTTCGCCGAGGGCAGCAAATGGCCGGCCGCCCTGTCGCTGAGCGCCTTGGTCGCCGCGCTGACCACCGTCTTCTCGCTCGTCCTCGGCATGACCGCGGCCACCGCCCTCGTCCGCAGCGAACTGCCGTTGCGCTCAGCGGTCTACGGCCTGGTCCTGGCGCCCCTCGTCATCCCCCAAGTCGTCATCGCCCTCGGCCTGTTCCTCCTCTTCGAACCCGCCGCGATGCTCGGCAGCCCGATCGCCATCGCCCTCGGCCACACCGTGCTCGCCTCGCCCATCGCCGTGATGATCCTCATGGCCACCCTCAAGGGCATCGACGAACGCCTCGAGGACGCGGCCGCCAGCATGGGCGCGGGCAGGCTGACCGTCGCCCGGCGCATCACCTTCCCGCTGGCCATGCCCGGACTGGTCGCCGCCGCGGTGTTCTCCTTCATCACCAGCTTCGACGAGTTCTTCATCTCCCAGTTCCTGTCCTCCGTGGACACCGTGACGCTGCCGGTCCAGGTGTTCAACGTCCTTCAGTACGACGTCGATCCGTCCGTGACGGCCGTCAGCGCGCTGCTCATCGCCGTGGCCGTCGTGGCCCTCGCCCTGGTCGGCGTCGTGCGCCGGCTCGGCGGCGGTCGGCAGGACGGTCTGCTGCCGACGGAGACCGCCGTGGGCCTGCCCGCCGGAAGCGAGACCCCATGACCACGAGCACCCGCACCCCGTCCGGCGAACTCTCCGCCTCCGCGGCCCGGCACCTGCTGCTGAACATGACCCCCAACGGCTCGCTCGGTACCGACGGGGAGAACCTGTTCGTCGTGCGGCGGGGCGAGGGCCCGTACGTCGACGACGCGGACGGCAGACGCCACATCGACGGCCTCTCCGGCCTGTACTGCTGCCAGCTCGGCTACTCCTACGCCGCCGAGTTCGCCGAAGCAGCCGACCGCCAGCTGCGCGAACTGTGCTTCAGCCCGCTGTGGTCCGCCTCCGCGCACCCGACCGCCATCGAACTCGCCGAGCGGCTCTCCCGGATCGCTCCCGTCGGCATCGAGCACACCTTCTTCTCCGGCGGCGGCGCCGAAGCCGTCGAGACCGCCTGGAAGATCGCCCGCCGCTACCACGCCCTGCGCGGCGAGCCGGGCCGCACCAAGGCGATCGCCCGCCGTGGCGCCTACCACGGCCTGACCGTCGGCGCCCTCTCGCTCACCGACGACCCCGGCCTGAAGGAGCCGTACGGCCCGCCCGCGATCGAGACCCGGTTCGTGTCCAACACCAACCGCTTCGGTCTGGCAGGGGAATTGGCGGACGACACGGCCTTCACGGCCCATCTGCTGGGCGAGTTGGAGGCGGCGATCCTCGCCGAGGGACCGGAGACGATCGCCATGCTGATCGCCGAGCCGGTGCAGAACCGCGGCGGCTGCATCACCCCGCCCGAGGGCTACTGGGAAGGGCTGCGGGCACTGGCCGACCGCCACGGCTTCCTGCTCGTCGCCGACGAGGTCATCACCGCCTTCGGCCGGCTGGGGGAGTGGTTCGGCGGCGACCGCTACGGCGCCCGCCCCGACATCGTCACCGTCGCCAAGGGCATCACCGCCGGCTACGCCCCCATGGGCGCCACTCTCGTCAGCAGCGCGGTCACCGAGGTCCTCAACCGGCCCGGCGCCGTCCTCAATCACGGCTACACCTTCGCCGGACACCCGCTCAGCGCGGCCATCGCCCTGCGCAGCCTCGACATCATGGAACGCGACCGCATTCTCGACAACGTCCGCGCCCTCCAGGACCACCTCGCGACCCGGATGGCATCCCTGACGTCCCTGCCGATCGTCGGGGACGTCCGCGGCGCCGGCTTCTTCTACGCCTGTGAGCTCGTCGGCGATCTCGACGGCGGCGCCTTCAGCGACACCGCCCGCGCCGCCCTCGTCGCCGACCTCATCCCGCGCCGCCTGCGCGAGGCGGGCCTGCTCGCCCGCGTCTACAACCGCGCCGCCCCGCTGGTCCAGATCGCGCCCCCGCTGATCAGCGACCGTGCACTCCTCGACCGTATCGCCGACATCATCGCGGACACCCTCGACGAGGCCTCCGCCCGCCTGTGACCCCCGCATCCGAAAGGCAGCAACTGATGTACTCCATCGGTCCGTTGACCGTCGCCCCGGGCGAGCGCGCCCAGGGCCTCCTCCCCGTCGGCACCAGCACCTACGGCGTGCAGCTCGGCATACCGCTGATCGTCGTCAACGGCACCGAGCCCGGTCCGGTGCTGTGCGTGGACGCGGGCGTGCACGGCGACGAGTACGACGGGCAGGAGGCCGTCCGCCGCGTACTCGCCGAGACCGACCCCACCACACTGCGCGGCACCCTCGTCGGCATCCCCTGCATGAACACCCCGGCCTTCGAGGCGGCCGCCCGCTCCAGCGGCCTCGACCACCTCAACCTCAACCGCATCTTCCCCGGCGACCCGGAGGGCTCCTACTCGCTGCGCCTGGCCGCCACCTTCGTCGAGCAGGTCGTCCCCGCCATCGACGCCCTCGTGGACCTGCACACCGGCGGCACGTTCGGCGAGATCGCCCCGCTGGCCATCGTCCAGGGCGGCTACGAGGACCTGGCCACGGACATCGGCCTGGCCGCCGGACACCAGCTGGTCTGGAAGGGCGGCAAGTGGGGCGGGACCGTCCGCCACCCCACCCTCGCCGCGGGCAAGCCGGCAATCACCATCGAGGCGGGCGGTGGCACGTACCGGGAGTCGACCGTCGAGCTGCACATCGACTCCGTCCGCAACATCATGCGGCAGCTCGGCATGACCGACGGCGCACCCGCACTGCGCGACTCCTACACGGCCGTCACCGGCACCTTCGCCCGCTCCGCGGCCGGCGGCTTCTTCGTCGGGCACGCCGAGCCGGGGGAGAACTGCAAGCAGGGCGACCTGATCGCCCACGTCGTCGACCACTACGGCGACACCCTCGAGGAGGTCCGCGCCCCGCAGGACGGGATCGTGCTCTGGGTGCGCCGGATCCGCACCGTCCACCCCGGCGACGAGGTCGTCATCTTCGGCGCGGTGGAGGGGGAGATCCGGCCGTGAGTGAGGACACTCGGCTGTTGTTCGTCGACGGCAAGCAGGTCCCGGCCGCCGACGGCCGCACCTTCACCGTCCTCGATTCGTCGAACGCAACGGTGATCGCCCAAGTCGCCCTCGCCGGTGCGGCCGACGTGGACCGGGCGATCGCGGCCGCCCGGTCGGCCTTCACGGCGCCCGAGTGGGCCCGGATGCGCGCCGCCGACCGCGGCCGACTGCTCAACCGCATCGCCCGGGCCATCCGCGCCGAGGGCGAGGGCCTCGCCCACCTGGAGAGCCGCGACGTCGGCAAACCGCTCAGCCAGGCGAGGGCCGACGTCGAGGCCGCCGCCCGCTACTACGAGTTCTACGCGGGCGTCGCCGACAAACTCAGCGGCTCCACGATCCCCCTCGGCCCCGGCCTCATCGACTACACCGTCCGTGAACCCATCGGTGTCTCCGGCCAGATCATCCCCTTCAACTACCCCCTCCAGAACACCGCGAGAGGCTCCGCCCCGGCCCTCGCCGCCGGCTGCACCGTCGTGCTGAAGCCGTCACCGGAAGCACCCCTCACGCCGCTGGAGATCGCCCGTATCGCCCTTGAATGCGGACTGCCGCCAGGGGTGTTGAACGTCCTGCCCGGCGACGCCGAAACCGGCGCCGCCCTCGCCGGACACCCCGGCATCGACCAGGTCACCTTCACCGGCTCCGTGCCCACCGGCATCAAGGTCGCACAGGCCGCCGCGGCCAACGTGGTGCCCTCCGTCGTGGAGTTGGGCGGCAAGTCGCCGGTCGTGGTCTTCGCCGACGCCGACTTCGACCTGGCCCTCGGCGCCGTCGCGGGCTCCGCCTTCGGCAACGCCGGGCAGACCTGCTCGGCCGGCACCCGGATCCTGCTCCAGCGCGGCGCCGAGGAGTTCCTCGACAAGCTCGTCGCGCACGCCGCCGCGCTGCGGCTGGGCCCCGGCCCGGACGATCCGGACGTCGGCCCGCTGGTCGCCGCCCGCCAACGCGACCGTGTACAGGGCTACTTGGACCTGGCCCGCGAAGAGGGCGCGATCGTCCGCACCGGCGGCGGCCCGCCCGACGACCCCGCACTCGCCGACGGCTACTACATCGAGCCGACCGTGCTGACCGGCCTGACCAACCAGGCCCGGTGCGCCCGCGAGGAGATCTTCGGCCCGGTCGTCACGGTCATCGACTTCGACGACGCGGAGGAGGCCCTGCGGATCGCCAACGACACCCCGTACGGCCTCGCCTCGTACGTCTGGACCCGGGACATCGACAAGGCGCTGCGCATGGCCGAGGGCATCCGCGCCGGCCAGGTCTACGTCAACGCCACCGGCGTCGGCACCGGCATCGAGCTCCCCTTCGGCGGCTACAAGCACAGCGGCTGGGGCCGGGAGAAGGGCCTTGAGGCGCTGGCGAGTTACACACAGACCAAGAACGTCTGCATCGGCTTCGGGAACGGTTCATGAGGTATCGCAGGCTGGGTGAACGCGGACCGACCGTCTCGGTGGTCGGCCTCGGCGGCAACAACTTCGGCTCCCGTCTCGACGAGGGGGACACGAAAGCCGTTGTGCGCGCGGCTCTCGACGTCGGAATCACCTTGTACGACACCGCCGACATGTACGGAGGGTTCGGCGACCGCGGCGGCTCGCGCGGCGACGGCGAACGGTTGCTCGGGGCCGCCCTCAAGGGCCATCGGGACGATGTCGTCCTCGCGACCAAGTTCGGTATGGAGATGGGCGAGGACAGGTACGGCCCGCGCGGTTCCCGCCGTTACATCCGCCACGCCGTCGAGGCCTCTCTGCGCCGCCTCGGCACCGACCGGATCGACCTGTACCAGTACCACGAGCCGGACGGCGTCACCCCGCTCGACGAGACGATTTCCGCGCTGCTGGAGCTGGTGGAGGAAGGCAAGATCGGACACCTCGGCTGCTCCAATCTCCCCGCCGACCAACTCACCGACGCCTTCGTCAGCACCCAGGCCCGCTACCACCTCCTCGACCGCAGCGCCGAGACCGACCTGATCCCCGCCTGCCTCCGCACCGGCACGGGCCTGCTCCCGTACTACCCGCTGGCCAACGGCCTGCTCAGCGGCAAGTACCGGCGCGGTGAGCCACCACCGCCGGGCAGCCGCCTCTCCTGGCGGCAGGGCTGGCTCACCGAGGCGGCCCTCGACCGGGTGGAGGCCCTCACCGCGTACGGCGCCGCACGTGAACTCACGCTCCTCCAGGTGGCCGTCGGCGCACTCGCCGCCCTCCCCGCCGTGGGCTCGGTCATCTGCGGCGCCATGACCCCCGAACAGGTCACCGCCAACGCGGCCGCGGTCGGCTGGATCCCCGACGCGACCGACCTCGCGGCACTCGACGCCGTTGTCGCCCCCGGCCAGAAAATCGTCTGAATCCCCTGAAACGAGGCTGAACTTCATGCGAGAGATCGTCACCTTCGACGCCTACGGCACCCTCGTCGACTTCCAGCTCGCCCCGGCCACCCTGAAGGTCCTCGCCGACCGGCTCGACCTGGACGGCCTGGACGTCGACGAGTTCCTCGACGACTTCCGCGTCATCCGCTTCCAGGCGGTGCTCGAGCCGTACCGGCCGTACCACGAAGTCCTGCACTCCAGCCTGAAGATGGCGATGCGCCTGCACGGCCTGGAGTACCGCGAGTCCGACGGGGACGCCCTCGTCGAGGCCGTCCCCACCTTCGGGCCCTTCCCCGAAGTCCCGGACGCCCTGCGGGCGTTGAAGTCCCGCTACGAGATCGCGATCATCTCCAACACCGACGACGAGCTCATCGCGCGGAACATCACCAACATCGGCGTCGAGTTCGACCACGTCATCACCGCCCAGCAGGCGAAGGCGTACAAGCCGGACCGGCAGACCTTCGAGCACGCGTACCAGACCATCGGCGTCGACCCGTCCCAGGTGATCCACACCGCCCAGGGCTGGGAGTACGACCTCATCCCCACCCGCGACCTCGGCCTCAGGCGCCGGGTCTGGATCAACCGCTACGGCCGCCGCGGCAGCACCGCCTACCAGCCCTACGACGAACTGCCCGACCTGTCCGGCCTGCCCGCCCTCCTCGGCTGCTGATCAGGAGCCTCCGCCATGAAGCAGATCCCCTACTGGCTGGACACCGCCCCGCCCCTGCCCGACCGTTCGGGCCGGGAACTGCCCGAGTCGGCCGACGTGGTCGTGATCGGCGGCGGCCTGACCGGCCTGTCCACCGCCTACCACGCGGCCCGTAAGGGAGCCCGCGTCGTCCTCGTCGAGAAGGACAGGGTCGGCTCCGGCGCCTCCGGCCGCAACGGCAGCATGTGCACCCAGGGCATCACCATCGGAGTCGCCGAGGCCCGCAGGCGCTACGGGCAGCAGCGCGCCCGGGAGTTGTACGGGGCCTTCCGCGAAGCGGTCGACGTCGTCGAGGAGTTGACGCAGAAGGAACACATCGACTGCGACTTCCACCGCGCCGGACGCCTCGGAGTGGCCTACAAGCCGCAGCACTTCGAGGCGATGCGGGCCACCCAGCGCGACCTGGCCGAGAACTTCGACCACGAGACCAGGCTCTTGAGCCGCAGCGAGCTGCGCGGCGAACTCGGCTCCGACTACTACCACGGCGCCCTGCTCGACCCGCTCAGCGCGAGCATCCACGTGGGCAAGTACGTCCACGGTCTCGCCGAGGCCGCCGAACGCGCCGGCGCTGAGATCCACGAGCGCAACGCGGCCACCGGTCTCACCCGGCTGCCCGGCGGCGGCTTCCACGTGGAGACCCTGCACGGCACCATCCGCGCCGGCCAGGTCATGGCCGCCACCGACGCCTACACCGACAAGGCGCTGCCCTGGTTCCGCAAGCGGCTGATCAACGTCGGCAGCTTCATCGTCGTCACCGAACCGCTGGGGGAGGAGCGGGCGCGGCAGCTCATCCCTGGCGCCCGCCTGGTGGTGGACTCCAAGAACATCGGCCACTACATCCGCCTCACCCCCGACCACCGCCTCGCCTTCGGCGGCCGCGCCCGCTTCGCCCCCTCCAACCCGGCCTCCGACCTGAGGAGCGGAGCCGTACTCAAGGACGAAATGGCGGAGATCTTCCCGCAGTTGGGCGACGTACGGATCGACTACGTGTGGGGCGGCAGCGTCGGCTTCTCCTGGGACCGCATCCCGCACGCGGGCGAGGCGAACGGCCTGTACTACTCCATGGGCTACTGCGGCCACGGCGTCCAGATGGCCACGTACATGGGCCGGGCGGTCGCCGAGATGATGGACGGCCACCCGGAGGCCAACCCCCTGCGCGGCCTCGGCTTCCCGAAGGTCCCCGTCCCCTTCTACAACGGCACCGCCTGGTTCCTGCCGATCGGCGGCGCCTACTACAAGGCCAAGGACCGACTGCGCTGAGCCACCCGGCAGCGGCGGTCAGGGCAGGGCGATGCCGTCCAGCTTGCCGTTCTTGGCGTCGTCGACGAGTGAGGAGAACTGGTCGGCGCTCATCTGCACGCGCTGGCCGAAGTCGTCGGTCAGGACGATCCGGCGCTCGGCCGGGGCGCCCGGGTCGACGAACAGCTGAGGACAACCGCAGTCGCAGTTTCCGCAGAACGTGGCCACCGGCTCCAGTCCGCTGATGTCGGTCATGACTGCGTACCTCCGTGGTCGTGGGTTGCGGCACACCGGTGTCCGGAACCGACGGCCGCGGGGACTGCAGGAGAGATACCCGGCGCTGGGGAGGGAGACGCGCGTCCCGGTACCGGGCGGGGGCGTGACCGGCGGGTGGTGCGCGCCCCTGCTCCCTCGGCCGCTTCCATTGCCTCGAATTCGTCCGGGAGGTCGGGAACCCAACGGTGATCACGTCCGACTCCTGATGCGGCGGCTCGATCCGAGCGACGCCGTGCGACGCGATCTGGAGACCCGGTGATGGACGAGTCCCTGCCTCCTTCTTCCGCCGCGGGTGCGGCCCCGCGGCGGCCGGTACCCCCGCCCGCGCTCTGCGGCTTCCTCCTGCTGCTGGCCGTGATGTTCGTGGCGTCCTACGCCGTCGGAGCCGTTGCAGGACCCGTCGCCCCCGGCATGCACGGCACCGGAACGGCCCCCGGTGGTGCCGGCGACATGGGGAACATGCAGAACATGCGCGACGGAGGCGCGCGATGAGCGCCGACTCGGTGACCGCCCTCGTGACGACCGATCTCACCGTCGACGGCATGACCTGCGCGGCCTGCGTGCAGCGGGTCGCGAAGAAGCTCGGCCAGCCGGACGGGGTCACGGCGAGCGTCAATCTGGCCACCGGGCGGGCCCGCGTGAGCCATCCGCCGCACATCGGCGCTCGCCGCAGGGCCTGGACGTGACCCTGCGGGCCGGGGCGCGGTGGAGCGCGGGCGACCTCGTACCGTTCACGCTGCACTTCGAGCGCAGCGGCGCGATCAGGACCGTCGCGGTGGTGGTCCGCCCGAGCGACAGCCCCTCCTGGTCCAGACGTCGGATCGGACCGCCGACGAGTTCCCGCACATCGCCGTGGTCTGGATCACAACCTGTGAATTGAGTGCGGGGCGGGACCATTATCCGTACCCCTGCATGTCGACCGGGTGCCGGATGCGAGGATGAGTCGCCATGACAGCAGGGTGGTGTTCTCGCACGATACGAGCCGCGGTGTTCGCGGCCGTCTGCGTGCTGCTCGCCGCCCTGGGCCACGTCATGATGTCCGGCCGCGACGTGCCCGCCTGGGCCATGGCCGCGGGCGTGGCCCTCACCGGTGTGGCGGGCTGGTGCCTCGCCGGCCGCGAACGCGGCCTTCCACTGATCGTGACCGTCGTGGTCGCCGCCCAGACCGGCCTGCACTCGGCATTCTCGCTCGCCCAGTCGTCGACCAACGTCGCCGACGCCGTGGACATGGGTCCGATGCGCATGGGCCCGATGCACATGGGCCCGAGGCACATGGGTTCCGCGAACATGGACTCCATGAATTCAATGGGCCCGATGTCCATGGGGCACATGGACATGAGCCACATGGATCACATGGGGCCCATGGAGGGCGCGGGCCAGTCCGTCGGCGGCTCGTCGTCGTTCGGGATGCTCGCCGCCCACCTGCTGGCCGCGCTGCTGTGCGGACTGTGGCTGGCGTACGGCGAGCGGGCCGCGTTCCGCATCCTGCGGGCCGTGGCCGGGTGGCTGGCGGCGCCGCTGCGGCTGCTGCTCGCCCTGCCGGTCCCGTCGCACCGCCCGCGCCCGCACATGCGCCGGCGCCGTTCGGACCGGGCGCCGCGCCTGCTCCTCCTCGTCCACGCGATCACCTCTCGGGGGCCACCGCTGGGGACGGCTGTCGTCTGAGACAGCTGGTTTCCCGAGGCTGCCCATGGGTGCCTCGGACTCCGGCCCTACGCCCGTACGAGCGCCGTAGGGCCGTCACCCCACTCACCGGACCCTCCGCACTCCCGCGTGCCCCGGTCCGGATCACGGATGACCCGAGAAGGACACCAGGTGATCACCTCTGCCCTGCCCGAAAAAGGAGACGCGTCGGCGGCGCTCGACGAGTCGATCACCGCTTGGGCGCTGGCCGCCCGCAGCGGTGACGCGGACGCCGTCGAGCACTTCGTGCGCGCTCTGCACCGCGACGTCCTGCGGTACGTCGCCCACCTCTGCGCCGACCCGCAGGCGGTCGACGACCTGGCGCAGGACACGTTCCTGCGCGCGCTCGGCAGCCTGCACCGGTTCGAGGGCCGCTCCTCGGCCCGCGCATGGCTGCTGTCCATCGCCCGCCGGGCGGTGATCGACAGCTACCGGTACGCCGCCGCCCGGCCCCGTCTGTGCGACGTGGCGGACTGGCAGCTGGCGATCGAGCTGGCCCAGCCGCGGCATCTGCCCGGCTTCGACGACGGAGTCGCCCTGCTGGATCTGCTGGCCTCGCTGCCGGGCGAGCGCCGCGAGGCGTTCATCCTCACGCAGCTGGTCGGTCTGCCCTACGCGGAGGCGGCCGAGGTGAGCGACTGCCCGGTCGGCACGGTCCGTTCCCGGGTGGCCCGCGCCCGGGCGACCCTGATGGATCTGCTGGACGAGGACGGCAGCTCCCCGACGGCGCTGGAGGACGCAACGGCCGTACTGGTGGCCTGATCGCGGCACGAGGGCAACGGTGCCGGCCGCAACGGGTCGGCCCGGCGCCCTCGCCGTGCCCGGGGACCGCTGCACGCCTCGCCAACTCGGTGGGAACTCGCCAGGCGTTCGCCCCGACTACTGGACCGGGCGGCGGAGGTGCGCGCATGCCGGAAGCTGCCTACGGCGTCATCCAGCGCAGCCGCGCCCGGGGTGACCTGATCGCCGAGCACCACCCCGATGCCGTACGCCTGTCCATTCGCCGAGCACCACCCCGATGCCGTACGCCTGTCCATCCACCCTCAGCCCGTCGGCGCCCCCACGTTCGGCATCCGCCTCCTCGACGCACCGGACGCCTGGACCACACCCTGGCACTCGGCGGCCCGGCGCCGACCCGACGGCACCCGGACACTGAGGCCCCGCGCCGGGGCCGAGCGGCTCGGTCGTCTGATCCAACGGGACGGCAGACCAAGCCACTTCGAAGGAGAGTGACCGGGGCACTGCGACGGAAGAGCGGCCGGGCGCCCCGCCCGTCGACCGCAGACAGGCGCGACGCTCACCGCACCTCCTCCGCAAGCCGTGCCAGGTCCTCGTCCGTCAGCAGCCGGCCCTCGTGGGCCATCACCTGCCGGGCGCGGACGAGGACGGCGTCCACCTGCTCGCGGTCGAGCTCGATGCCCAGGGCCGTCAGCTTGTCGACCAGCGTGTAGGGGCCGCTGTCCGGGGTGAAGGGAACCCGGCGGGCATTGCCCACCAGCGCCGGTTCCAGGCAGTTGTGGAGCAGGGGGTCGATCTCCGTCTCCTGGGTGATGAGGTCCAGGCCGCCCCAGCAGAAGGCGTGGGTGCCGGTCACCGGGTGGTTCCAGGCGGTGTGATAGCCCGTCAGCTCCTGACCTGCGCGGGCCAGTTCGGTGAGCCGCTCGGTACGGATGCCGGTGTGCACGCCGTACAGCGCCTCGAAGGCGAGCGCGGTCGCCGCGAGGTCGGCGTTGCCAGGGCCGCCGCAGTAGCCGTTGACCGACAGCTCGACGGCCGTGGCGCCGGCCCGGACGGCGGCCACCGCGCAACTCACCGCGAGACCGAAGGTGTTGTGCGGGTGCAGGCCGACCTCGACGTCCGGGGCGATGGCCCGGGTGAGCCCGACCAGGTGGGCGTACGCCTCGGGGCTCATCGCGCCGGGCCCGTCGAAGAGGGTCAGCTCGCCCGCCCCGGCCGCGGTCAGCACGGCGACCGACTCCTCGTGGCTCTCCTCGGTCGCGTACGAGACCATCAGCAGCGGCACGATCACGTGCAGGCCGCTCTCCCGGGCGTACGAGACCAGCCGCGCCGCACGCGCCAGTACGGCCGCCCGGTCGCGCGGGGTGTCGACAGTGCGCCACTCCTCGCCGCGCCACGCCAGCCCGTACACCGGAGCCTGGTAGACCAGCGAGGTCTCGCCGAAGCCCTGCACCCACACCTGCACGGCGTCGTGACCGGCCGCGGCCGCACGGTCGATGTCCTCCGGCGAGCGCATCAGCGGGCACACCACCCAGCAGTCCGGGTTCTCGCCCTTGACCAGCTCCACCTCGGCCTTGAGCGCCGCGTCGTCCCGGCCGCCGAGCCCGGCCGTGACGACCTCGGGCACTCCGCTGCCGACGAGGCGGCGCAGGAACTCCTCCTTCGCCCCGGCGGAGGCGACGACCCCGGGCAGGGTCTCCACCGAACGCAGCGTCGCGTCCCGCAGCCGTACCGACGAAGGCAGTGAACCCGCCACGTCCGTACGGCGGTTGAGCGGGCTGACCGACCAGCGGCCTGGCTCGTGGGCGCCGGGCGCGCGGCGCTCCGCCAGCTCGGCACGGAAGCGGGCGATCTCCTCGGGGGTGAACACGGGCGGCTTGTCCATGCGACCCATCCAAACCCTGTGTCGACACTAAAGGCAATATACCCGCACCGAGAGCCTGGATGTTTACTTTCTGTCGACACCTGGCTAGAACTGTCGACAGTTTCGCTATGACGACCGAGGGAGCATCCGTGACTCAAGACCTGCCCGACAAACGGCTCGGCCGCCTGACGGGCCGGATCGCCGTCGTCGGCGGTGCCGGCAGCGTCGGCCCCGGCTGGGGCAACGGCCGGGCCACCGCCGTGATCTTCGCCCGGGAGGGGGCCACCGTCTTCCTCGCCGACCGGGACAAGGAGCCCCTGGAGGTCACCGCCCGGCAGATCCGCGAGGAGGGCGGGACCGTGCACACCGCCGTGCTGGACGTGACCGAACCCGCCGCCGTCGCCGACCACTTCGCCGAGTGCGAGCGCCTCGCCGGGCGGATCGACATCCTCGTCAACAACGTCGGCGGCTCCCGCCCCGGCGGCGTGGTCGACCTCGATCTCGAGGACTGGGAGAGCCAGCTGCGCACCAACCTCACCAGCGCCTTCCTGGCCTGCAAGCAGGCCGTACCGGTGATGCGGCGCGGTGGAGGGGGAGCGATCGTCAACACGTCCTCGGCGTCCGGGCTGCGCTGGACGGGCGCCGCGCAGGTCGGCTATGCGGCGGCCAAGGCGGCGGTCATCCAGCTGTCCCGGGTCACCGCCGTCCAGTACGCACCGGACGGCATCCGCGTGAACACCGTCGTGCCGGGCCAGTTGCACACCCCGATGGTGGAGGCCCGGCTCGCCGGGCAGCGCGCGGGCGGCGATGTGCCGAAGCTGCTGGCCCAGCGGCAGGCCCGGATCCCGCTCGGGTTCATGGGCGACGGCCGAGACACCGCGTACGCGGCACTCTTCCTCGCCTCCGACGAGGCCCGCTTCGTCACCGGCACGGAGATTGTCGTCGACGGCGGAATGACGGCCCGCTGTGACTGAACCCGCCGTCCATGCCCCGCAGTTGGTGCCCTCGCCGGGCTGCCCGCCCCCGCATCCCGCCCCGCGCACCCCGAACCTGGCGCTCCCACGGGACAGTTGCGACGCCCACTGCCATGTCCTCGGGCCGGCCGACGTCTTCCCGTACGCCCCCGACCGCACCTTCACGCCCGTCGACGCCCCCAAGGAGCAACTCCGTGCGCTACACGGCCACTTGGGCCTCAAGCGCGCCGTGATCGTGCAGTCCTCCTGCCACGGCCACGACCACTCCGGGCTGCTGGACGCGCTCAGGTCCGGCGACGGTCGGCTGCGCGGCGTGGCCCTGATCGGCGAGACGACGACGCGGGCCGAGATCGAGGAGCTGCACCGGGCCGGCGTCCGGGCCTTCCGGCTCAACTTCCTGCCCCATCTGCGCACCCCGCCCACCCGCGCCGAGATCGACTCGGTCCTCCAACAGGTCGACGGACTCGGCTGGGCCGCCCAACTCCACGTCCGCGGCGAGGAGATCGCCGTACTCGAGGACCTCGTGCGTGCCCTGCCCGGCAGGGTGGTCGTCGACCACATCGGGCGGGTCGACCTCACCGCCGGGCACGACGGCCCGGCCCTGCGCAGCCTGCGGGCCCTGCTCGACAGCGGGCACGTGTGGGTGAAGGTCAGCGGGGTGGACCGGGTGTCCCGGCAGGGGCCGCCGTACGCCGACGCGGTGGCGCTGGCCGCCGACCTGGTCGCGTACGCACCGGAGCGCGTCGTGTGGGGCACCGACTATCCGCACGTCAACATCACCGGCGACGCGCCCGACGACGGCCTGCTGGTCGACCTGATCGAGGGCATCGCCCCCGACCCCGCGCATCTGCGCCGGCTGATGGTGGACAACCCGGCCGAGCTCTTCGACTTCCCGTCAACTCACTAGTGTCGGCAGAGATGGCAGGTATTTCGCTGTCACATCCCTTGAATGCCATCAAGTGTCGACAGTAGTGTCCCGACTCGAACCCCGTGTGAGGAGAACGGTCATGGTCCAGTTGTCCCGGGACAACCTGCTGCGCCGCGGCGACGAGGCGTACGAACAGGCACGCCTCGACGCCGTGTGGAACGAGCGCAAGCCCGACCGGTATCCCGACGTCATCGTGCGTGCCGGCAGCGAGCAGGACGTCGTGGCCGCCGTACAACTGGCCCGCAGCGAGGGGCTGTCGATCGGCATCCGCTCCGGCGGGCACAGCTGGGTCGGCAACGGGGTGCGGGACGGCGGCATGCTGCTGGACCTCTCGCGGCTGCAGGGCATCACCGTCGACCCGGCGGCGCGGACGGCCGCCGTGGGGCCCGCGGTCAAGGGCCCGGCCCTGCTCGGACAACTCGCCCCGCACGGACTGTTCTTCCCCACCGGGCACGCCCCCACCGTCGGCATCGGCGGCTTCGTCCTGGGCGGCGGCTACGGCTGGGACTCGCGCCGCCTCGGCCCCGCCTGTCTGAGCATCGAGGCGATCGACGTGGTCCTCGCCGACGGCACCCTCGTGCACGCCACCGACACCACCCACGCCGATCTGCTCTGGGCGGCCCGCGGCAGCGGCCCCGGTTTCTTCGGCGTCGTCACCCGCTTCCACCTCGCCCTGCACGACCTGCCCCGCCGCCTCCTGCGGACCGCACACACCTACCCCCTCGACATGCTCGACGAGGTGCTCGCCTGGTCGTACGACACCCTTGAACTCCTGGAGCCTGCCGTCGAGTTCTCGGCAAAGGTGGGCTTCTCCCCCTGGCTCGACCGGCAGACGGTGTCCGTCACGGCCACCGCCTTCTGCGACACGGGCGAGGACCTCCTGGCCCCGCTGGAGGACGCGCCCTTCCGCGAGCGGGCCGTCCGCGCGGTGGTCGCGCAGGAGACCACCATGGCCGAGCTGTACGACTACGCCGACCGCATGACCCCGCCCGGCATGCGCTGGGCGCTGGACGGGATCTGGACCGACGAACCGGTCGACAAGGTCCTGGACGCCTCCCGGCCACTGTTCGAGTCCATCCCCGACACCACCAGCCATGTGCTGTGGATGCTGTGGGGCGGTTTCCCGGAGCGCTCCAACGCCTGCTGGTCCAGCCAGGCCAAGCTCTACCTCTCGCCCAACACCGGCTGGACCGACCCCGCCGAGGACCTGGCCCACGAACAGTGGGCGCACGGCCAGATGGCCGCACTGCAGCACCTGTCGAAGGGCCTGCAGTTCTCCGACAACAACCTCGCCGACCGCTTCGACCACGGGCTCAGCCCCGCAAATGCCGTACGCCTGGAGGAGATCCGGGCCCTGTACGACCCCGAGGGCCTGTTCCGCACGTACATGGTCCCCGCGGAATCCACGACCGCCTACGCCGCCGCGGGTCACGCGCGGACGCACTAGTTCGTACCGAGAAGCTCAAGGGAGAGCCGTTTCATGGAGACTTCGAGAAACCCGCGGCGTCGTACCGTCCTCATCCTGACCGCCCTGGCCGTCACCGGATCCCTCACCGCCACCGCCTGCGGCGGCGAGTCCGCCACGGCCACCACCAGCGACGGCAAGGCGAAGGTCACCGTTCTGCGTTCCAACGGCGCCATCTTCGAACCGCTCTACATCGCCCAGCAGCAGGGCTACTTCAAGGACGCGGGACTCGACGTCACCATCAAGGCGGGCGCCCAGGACACCTCCCAGAACGCGCCGTCCGTCCTCAACGGTGAGGCCCAGTTCGCGATGACGGACAGCTCCGGCTTCCTCAAGGGCGCGGCCCAGGACATGCCGATCCGGATCGTGACGGGACTGCAGTCGGCGACGACGAAGACCGATCCCACCGACGGACTGCTGGTCAAGAAGAGCAGTTCGATCAAGTCGTTCAGGGACCTGGAGGGCAAGACCGTCGGCATCTCCGCGCTCGGCGGCACCATCCAGTTCATCTGCGAGTACCTGGTGCAGAAGGCGGGCGGCGACCCGGCGAAGGTCAAGTTCGTCGCCCTGCCGACGACTTCGCTCACCGACGCCGCCACCTCCGGCAAGACGGACGCGGTCTTCTCCTTCGGCCCCTTCTACTTCGCCGGCAAGGACAGCGGACTGCGCTCCATCGGCAACGGCATGAACGACGTGCCCGGCATGGTCCAGGGCCTGCTGTTCTCCAGCCGGCAGTACCTGTCGAAGAACGGCGACACGGCCAAGAAGTTCATCGAGGCGGTCGCCAAGGCGATCACGTACGCCAACCAGCACCCCGACGCCGTACGGGCCATCGACAAGAAGTACACGCAGGTGCCCGCCGCGTTCATCGACAAGCACGCCACCAACTACTACGACAAGACCCTGAACACGACGGTCATGCGCACGGTGATCACGAAGATGCACGCGTTCGACCTGCTCGACAAGGAGCCCAAGGACAGCGCCATCTACTGGGACCAGGCCCCGACTTCGGCCGGGGAGTAGCGATGGCCAAGGTCCGACTGCTGCAACTCGGCGCGCTGGCCGCCGTGTTGGCGCTGTGGGCGCTGATCGCCGCGGCGGGCGTGGTGAGTTCGACCGCGTTGCCCGGACCGCGCGCCGTGGCCGTCGCGTTCGGGGACCTCGTCGGCAGCGACGGCTTCTGGCAGGCGGTGGGGGAGACCCTGCGCGGCGCCGTGACCGGACTGGTCGTCGCGATCCTTGTGGGCATCCCGCTCGGGCTGGTCACCGGCGTGTACGCGGCGGCCGAGGAGTCCTCCCGGCTGCTGCTGGAAGTCCTCCGCTCCTTCCCGGTGATCGCCCTGCTGCCGGTGTTCCTGCTGGTCCTCGGATCCACCCCCGGCATGAAGGCGACCGTCGTCTTCATCGCCTGTGTCTTCCCGGTGCTGCTTCAGGCCCAGTATGGGGCCGGCAGCGTGAGTCAGGCCGTGCACGAGACAGTGCAGGGTTACCGCATCCCGCGGTTGCTGCGGCTGCGCCGGGTGGTCCTGCCGGCCGCAGCTCCGTCGATCATGACGGGGCTGCGGCTGGCGGCGACAACGTCCGTCCTGGTGGCGATCGGTGTGGAGGTGCTCACCACGCTTCCCGGCATCGGCCACATGATCATGGAGTCGCAGCAGGCGGGCGCCTCCGCCCGGGCCTACGCGTACATCCTGACCGCCGGGGCCATCGGCTACACGATCACCCTGCTCGCGCAGTTCACCGAGCACCGGCTGCTGCGCTGGCGACCGCCGGCGCAGGCGGGAAAGGAGTAGCCGCGTGCGCTGGAAACCGATCCTGCGCGGGCTCTGGCTGCCCGCCCTGGTGTTCGTGGTCCTGCTGCTCGCAACCGCGGGCAGCACCAGCTTCTACTTCCCGCCCCTGACCGAGGTCCTCGCCGCCCTGTGGCGCGAGCTGCTGCACGGCGGCCTCTTCGGCGACCTGCTGTTCAGCCTGCGCAACATCCTGTGCGGCCTGGCGCTGGCCACCGCGGTGGGCGTGGGTGCCGGACTCGTCATCGGCGAGATCCGCACCCTGCGGCTGGCCACCGGCCCGCTGCTCGACTTCGCCCGCGCCACCCCCACGGTCGGCTTCGTGCCCGTCATCATCCTCACCCTCGGCATCGGATCCGGCCCGAAGATCTTCCTGATCTTTCTCGGCTCGGTCTGGCCGATCCTGCTCAACACCATCAGCGGAGTGCAGGCGATCACCCCCGCCGTGCACGAGACCGCCCGCGGCTACCGCATCCCCTGGCCCCTGCGACTGCGCCGGGTGATCCTTCCCGGCGCCCTGCCCCAGATCCTCGCGGGCATCCGCATCGCCCTGTCCGTCGCCGTCGTCCTCATGGTCGTCAGCGAGATCTACGGCTCGCCCGTCGGCCTCGGCAACTTCATCCTGCAGAGCGGCTCCGGCTTCCACGTCGCCGAGACCTGGGCCGGCACCATCCTCATCGGCATCCTCGGCTACGGCCTGAGCGTGCTGCTCCTGCTCGTCGAGCACCGCCTCCTGGGCTGGTACCACCAGCGCGCGCCCCGGGTGCGCTCCCCGAAGCCGGTCCCGACCCCCAGCCCCGAGAGCGTCAAGAGCAACGGAGTCGTCGTATGACACGCGGATCGAGCCTGTACGTCGAGGACCTCTGCATGAGCTTCGGACAGGGGCCCGAGGAGCACCGGGTCCTCGACGGCCTGACCCTGCGCGTGCACCCGGGGGAGGCGGTGTGCGTGGTCGGCCCGTCCGGCGCGGGCAAGACGACCCTGCTGCGCTGCCTGGCCGGACTGACCCGTCCGACCCGCGGCCAAGTCCGGTACGGGGAGGTGAGGTTGACCGAACCGCACGGCGACATCGCCGTGGTCTCCCAGGACTACCGGGGCTCACTGCTGCCCTGGCTGCGCGTGTGGGACAACGTCGCCTTCCCGCTCCAGGGCCGGGGAGTGAAGAAGGCCGTACGCAAGCGGCGGGCGCTGGAGTGCCTGGAGTCGGTCGGCCTGCCGGACGTCGGCGACAAGTACCCCTGGCAGCTCTCGGGCGGCATGCAGCAGCGCGTCGCCATCGCACGCGGACTCGCCTACGACGCCCCCGTGCTGCTCATGGACGAGCCGTTCGGGTCGGTCGACGCGCAGTCCCGGTTCGACCTGGAGGACCTGACGCTGCGGCTGCGCCGGCAGCTGGGCATCACCGTGGTCGTCGTCACCCACGACATCGACGAGGCCGTCTACCTCGGCGACCGCGTCATCGTCCTCGGCGGCAAACCGACCGGCGTCCTGGACACCCTCACCATCCCGCTCGGCGCCGACCGCGACCAGCTGACGACCCGGGCCGATCCCCGGTTCGCCGAACTGCGCACCAGGGTCCTGGCGTTGATCCGGGGCGAGAAGGTGCCCACGCAGCCCAAGGCGGCCCGCCGGTCGGGGTCGGAGGTGGCGCGCCAGTGACCCACCGGTTCGACCACGTCGGCATCTCCGTGCCCGATCTGATCGCCGCCGTGATGTGGTACCGCGCGGCCCTGCACCTCACCGAGGAGCGCGCGTTCGCCGTCCCCGGCACCGACCTGCGCGGAGTGATGCTCCGTCACGACAGCGGCTACCGCGTGGAGTTGCTGCACCGCCCGGGCGCGGCCGCCGACGGCCCCGTACAAGCGGCGGGAACGCTCGGCTACGGCCATCTCTGCCTCGCCGTCGACACCCCCGAGGACGTCGACGCCGAGTTCGCCCGGCTCGTCGCCGCGGGCGCGGGCGTGCGGACCGGTCCGCGTCCCGCGCCGCGGGAGGGCGCCCGGATGGCGTTCGTCTCGGACCCGTTCGGCAACCTCATCGAGCTGATCAACCGGACCGCCTGACGGTCCGCATCCCCTCCGGCCGACCGCCACCCCCCCCGGCGGTCAGCCATGCCCGAAAACACCGGAAACACACCGAGAACAAGGGAGTTCAGAGTGACACTCACCAGCAGGACCGGGCCCGAGTTCACCTACCGGGCCCGCCCCCGTGCCCTGCTCGTGGCGGTGGCCGCCGCCATGGCGCCCACGCTCGTCGCCCCCGCGAGCGCGCACGCCGCCACCAAGGCCAGGAAGAAGGCCGCCGCCTGCATCGAGGTCTCCTCCGGCGAGACCCTGGAGCTGACCGGGACGACCACCGCGAGCTGCCTCACCATCGAGGAGGGCGGTGCCATCACGGTCCCCGACGGCTACAGCCTCAGCCTCACCGTCAACGGTGTGGAGACCGGCAGCGAGCTGGCCGAACTCACCGACGGCAACGGAGGCGTGGCCACCGCGATCGCCGCCGGCACCTACACCGGCACGATCGTCCTGACGGTCGCCGAGGCCAACGACCTGACCTACTCCACCCTCACCTTCCCCTTCCGGCAGGCGATCTACGTCGACGCCGACGGCGTCGACGAGTCCAGGTCCGTCCCCTCGGACGTGCTCGGCGGCACCGTCACCGACAGCGGTGCCTCCGGCATCACGCTCACCTCCAACGGCGAAGCCTTCAACGGGGTCTACGTCACCGGCGGCGGCAGCTACACCCTCACCGACCCGACGATCGCCTTCGACGGCAACGGCCGCTGCGACTTCATCGGCTACGGCGCCTCCGTCGTCGGCACCGGATCGGGCACCACGCTCGTCCTGGACGGCGCCAACATCAGCAACGTGGGCGTGGTCCGCACCGCGGTCATCGCCGACGCCGGCGCCAAGGTGATCGTCAAGAACTCCACCCTGCACTGCGCCGACGGAGTCGTCCCCGACGAGTACCCGAGCGCGGGCACCGGAGACACCCGCTACATGATCACCGTGCCGTGGATGCTCGGCCTGTCCGGCAACGTCCGCGCCACCAACCTGCTCGGCGCGAGCACCAAGGCCTCGTACATCAACTCCTCGATCTCCTCCGAGAAGTGGGGAGCCCTGTCCGTCGACGGCGGCAGCTACTGCACCCTCACCGCCATCAACAGCACCATCGCCAACACCGGCGGCCAGGGCTACGGCTCGTACGCCATCGGCAACGTGACCGAGCACTTCCTCGGCTGCACCTTCGACGTGGGCGACTACGCCCTCATCCACTGGGGTGCCTCGGCCCACTACGGCGACAGCACCGCCGACGCGGTGGCCGATCTCAACGACTCCCTGGAACTCGGCCTGACCTCCGCCGAGTTGAGCGCGCTGCCGGAGAAGTCGACGACGATCGACGCCGGCCGCTTCATGGTCCTGTGGTACGCGGCGGGGTCGGTCACCATCGACGGCGGCACCAAGGTCAGCACCGGCGAGACCGCGTTCATGTGCAAGGCGGTCGCGGGCACCGTCACCGTCGACGGCTCGGACGGCGCCACCGTCGACGCGGGCAACGGCGTCATCTTCCAGCTGATGGACACCGACCGCCCGAGCAGCGTCACCGTCTCGGGCCAACCCTGGTCCTCGGAGACCATCGGCACCTACACGGAGCCCACCGGCTCCCCGTCGAAGTCCTCCAGCTGGGTCACCACCAGCCCCCAGTCGACCGACGCGAAGGGCACCTTCACCGACATCGACCTGACCGGCGACTTCTACAACTCGGTCCGGGGCGGCGGCAACGCGAGCCTCCAGGGGCAGAACCTCTCGCTCTCCTTCACCCGCTCCACCGTCGAGGGCGTCATCTCGGCGAGCACCGCCAAGCACAGCGTCTCCACCATCACCAAGGACGAGTACCGCGAGATCAGCGAGGTCTCCAACACCACGAGCCCGGTGGTCAACAACGGCGTCCTCGTCACCCTCGGCACCGGCTCGACCTGGACGGTCACCGGAACGTCGTACCTGAGCGGCCTCACCCTGGCCTCGGACGCAACCGTTGCGGCCCCGTCGGGCAAGACGGTGACCCTGAAGGTCGACGGCACGACGACGGAACTCGAGGCGGGCAGCAGCTACACGGGAGTGCTGACGCTGACCGTGGCGTAACGGCGCACGAAACCGGCCCCCGGGATGCGAACCAGGTCCCGGGGGCCGGAGCTTTCCGAGAATCGGCCGAGCAGCCGACCCTTCCCTTCTTCTTGGGGGCGCGGGGGCTTTTGCTTTCAGGGGCGCGGGGAACTGCGCAACAAGCCCCCACGCACCCGCAAGCCCGCGCGGCGCCTACGCCCCGATCATGTTGAACCCGCCGTCGGCGTTGAGGTACACCCCGGTCATGTGGGAGGCGTCATCCGTCGCCAGGAACAGCGCCGTCCCCGCAACCTCCGCAGGCCCCGGAATCCGCCCCATCGGCGTCTTGGCGATCATGTCCTCCCGCCGCCCCGACCTCCAGTCCGCCCGCTTCAGCAACGTCTCCGTCTCGACGAACCCGGGGGCGAACGTATTGACCCGCACGTGCGGCGCAAACGCCTGCGCATAGGACTTGGTGATCCCGAGGATCCCGTACTTCGCGGCGGCGTACTGCGGAGCTCGCGCACTCCCGCGCACGATCACCGTGGAGCCGATGTTGACGATCGCCCCGTGCCCCTGCTCCAGCATCCGCGAGCCGAACTCGTGGACGCACAGCATGGTTCCCTTGACGTCCACGGCGAGCACATGGTCGATGGACTCCTCGGTGAGCTCCCGCCAGGACATCTGCTCGCCCGCCACGTCACCGACGTTGTTGACCAGCACGTCCAGCCCGCCGAACCGGTCGAACACCTCCTCGGCCATGCGGATCACATCGGCATGGACGGCGATGTCGCCCTGCACGGTGAACGCCTCGCCACCGACGTCCTTGATACGGGCGACGGTCTGCTCCGCACCGGCGGCCGACCTGCGGTAGTGGACGGCGACCCGCGCACCCTCCTGCGCCGCCCGCACCGCGATCTCGGCGCCGAATCCGGTACCCGCCCCGGTGACGAGGACGGTCTTGCCGCTGAAGCGTTCGGGGACGGGCGTCATACGGGCTCCGATCGTGAAGTAGCTTGGAATACGGGGCAGTTCATACGAGAGTGCGTCCGCCGTCGACATACAGCACCTGCCCGGTGACGAACCGGGACTCGGCGGAGGCGAGGAACAGCAGCGGGCCGATCAGGTCCTCGGTCCGGCCGAGGCGACCGGCGGGCACCAGCGCCTCCAGGGAGGCCCGGACGCCGGGCCGGGCGAGGTGGTCGCGGGTGAGGTCGGTCTCGGTGTAGCCGGGGGCGAGAGCGTTGACGGTGACCCCGTCGGGCGCCCACTCCCGGGCCATCACCCGCATCAGCTGGTTCACACCGCCCTTGGTCGCCGCGTACGGGGCATGGTCGGCGTGGGCCAACAGGCCGGACACAGACGAGAGATAGACGATCCTCCCGTACCCGCGAGGCACCATCACCGCACCCGCGGCCCGCCCCAGCCGGAACGCGCTCGTGAGATTGACGGCGAGCAGCCGCTCCCACACCTCGTCCGGCGTCCGGAGCACGGGTCTGCGGTCGTTGACACCCACCGCGTGGACGAACACCTCGAGTCCGCCCAGGAGTTGGACGGCCTCGTCGACCGCGGCACGGCAGGCCTCGGCCGAGGTGAGGTCGGCGGACAGGCCGGTCACGCCCGGTGCGAGGCCCGCCAACTTCTCCTTGTCCACATCGAGTACGACCACGTCCGCGCCCGCCTCGGCGAGCGCCCGGGCCGCCGTCGCACCGATCCCGCCGGCCCCGGCGACCAGGGCGCGGCTGCCGGTGAAGTCCCACGTTGTCCGCATGCCCGGACCGTAAGCCACGCCCGGCTTTTGTGTCCACACTTTGCGCGACTCTTGACGTTGATCGATGCGCTGGGCAGGCTGAGTGTCGACAGTTAGGGAGATCTGATGAAGCTGGTGACGTTCGACGCGGGACCGGAGACGGGGCTGGTGGGCCGGCTCGACGCCGACACCGTCGTGGAGCTCGACGTGCCCACGACCCGCGCGTTCTTCGAGCGGGAGGGCCAAGTGGGCGAGACGGGGCGGACGTTCGCGCTCGCCGACGTGCGCCTGCGCGCGCCCATCGTGCCGAAGAAGTTCTTCCACACGGCCGGAAACTTCCGCGAACACCACGAGGACCTGGTCCGCGTCGACTGGTCCCACCCCGTCAACAAGGGCATCGTGTTCTTCCAGAACGTCGACGCGATCATCGGCCCCGACGAGCCGATCGTGTACCCGGCGAACCTCACCCGGGAACTCGACTACGAACTCGAACTCGCCGTCGTCATGGGCAAACCGAGCCGCTTCTTCTCCGCGGAACAGGCCGCCGAACACATCGCCGGCTACCTGATCTTCAACGACATCACCGCCCGCGACATCCAGCGCAAGGAGATGGAGTCCGGGGTCTTCTCCTTCTCCAAGGCCATCGAGACGTTCTGCCCGATCGGCCCGTACATCGTCACCGCGGACGAGATCGACGACCCGCACGACCTCGACATGGAACTGCGGGTCAACGGCGACGTCCGGCAGAAGTCCAACACCTCGCGGATGTCGGTGTCGATCCCCCAACTGGTCGCCTACCACTCCCCGCAGACCTACAGCGCGGGCGACCTCATCACCACCGGCACGATCGCCGGCGTCGCCGCGAGCACCTCGGACCCGTTCGCCAACTACCTCAAGCCCGGCGATGTCGTGGAGGCGGAGATCGAGGGCATCGGCGTACTGCGCAACCCGGTCGTGTCATGGCGGGACGCATACGGCAGTGACGAGCCGCCCGCTGAGCAGTGGGTGTGATCGCCGGATGCGTATCGCTCAACTTGCAGGCCGCACGGTCGTGTTGACCCCGGAGGGAGCCGCCGAAGTCCCCGCCGACTTCGAGGGGCACGTCCTCGAGCGGTGGGACGAACTGCACGACTGGTCGCGGAGCGCGACAGGGGCGCGCCCCTACGACGAGGCCGAACTCGAAGCCCCCCTCCCCGGCATCCCCCGCCAGATCTTCGCCGTAGCCCTCAACTACCGTCCCCACACGGCCGAAGCAGGCTACGAAGAACCGGAATCACCCCTCGTCTTCACCAAGTTCCCGACCTGCCTCACCGGCCCGCACACCACGGTCGAGCTCCCGCCCGGCCATGTCGACTGGGAGCTGGAGCTGGTCGCGGTGATCGGCCGCGAGGCCCGCAGGGTACCGGTGGACAAGGGCTGGGAGCCGGTCGTCGCCCTCACCGTCGGCCAGGACCTGTCCGAGCGGGTCGCCCAACTCGCGGGCCGCCCCGCCCAGTTCTCCCTCGCCAAGTCGCACCCGGGCTTCGGGCCGATCGGTCCCGCCCTCGTCAGCCTGGACGAGATCCCCGACCGCGACGACCTGGAGCTCACCTGCGAACTCAACGGCGAGGTGGTCCAACACGACCGCACCGCCAACATGATCTTCCCGATCCCCCGACTCGTCTCCCACCTCAGCGAGTTCTGCACACTCCTGCCCGGCGACCTCGTCTTCACCGGCACACCCGCGGGCGTCGGCAACCGGCGCACCCCCCAACGGTTCCTGACCCCCGCCGACGAACTGGTCAGCCGTATCGGGGGAGTCGGCGAGATGCGGCACCGCTTCCGGAAGGCGACGTCATGACCCGCACCCTGTTCACCGACGTCCAGGTCTTCGACGGCACCGGACGCGACCCCTTCCCGGCCCAGGTCCTCGTCGAGGGCAACCGCATCACCGCGGTCGCCGACCGGATCCCACACGACCTCCGCACCGACGCCCGGGTGATCGACGGAGGCGGCGGCACCCTGCTGCCCGGACTCGTCGACGCCCACGCCCACCTGGGCTTCGGCTCCACCGTCGAACACCTCTCGCGGCGCCGCGACGAACCCGACGAGGAGAAGGCCCTGCTCATCGCGCACGCCGGCCGCGTCCTGCTCGACCACGGCATCACCAGCGCCTACTCCGGCGGCAACCGGCTGCCCCGTACGGAGGTCGCCGCGCGCAAGGCCTTCGCCGAGGGCTGGATGCCCGGCCCGCGTCTGAAGGCCGCCTCCTGGGAGGGCAGCGCGGGCATGGTCGAGCCCGGTGCCTACGACTTCCCGGGCGTCGACGGGCGGGCCCCGGACCCGGGGTCGGTGTCCTGCTTCGTCACCGACATGGCCGAGCTCGGCGTCGACATCGTCAAGTTGTCGCTCTCCGGGGAGAGCGCGGTCGTCCAGGGCACCTCCCGGATCGTGCAGTTCACCGACGACGAGGTCGCGGCCGCGGCCCGGGCCGCCGAGAAGCACGGCGTTTGGCTCACCGCGCACGCCCACGCCGCCGAGTCGATCAAGATGGCCGTACGGCACGGCATCCGCGCCGTCTACCACTGCACGTTCGCCGACGAGGAGGCTCTCGACCTTCTGGAGGCGGCCCGTGACCATGCCTTCGTCGCGCCCACCCCCGGCATCATCCACGCCAACCTGTACGAGGCCGGCAGCGAACCCGAGCCCGGCATGGAGGTCGAGGCGACCGCAGAAGCCGTACGCAAGGTGGTGCCCGAACTCGTCCGCCGCGGCGTCCGCGTTGTGCCCGGCGGCGACTACGGCTTCGCCTGGAACCCCGTCGGGCGCAATCTCCGGGACCTCGAGCTCTTCGTCGACTGGTTCGGCTTCACTCCGGCCGAGGCGCTGCGTGCGGCGACACAGTACGGCGGCGAGGTGATGGGCATGGGGGCCGAACTCGGCCTGGTCCGGCCGGGGTTCCTCGCCGACCTCGTCCTCGTCGACGGTGATCCGCTGGAGGAGATCGCCATCCTCCAGGACCGCCACCGCCTTGCGGCGATCATGAAGGACGGCAAGCTGCACAAGGCCCCGGCGTGATCCGCGCCCGTACGGTCGCCGGGCGGCTGGTGGGGGAGCGCGACGGGGAGGTGGCGGTGTTCCGCGGCATCCCGTTCGCCGAGCCGCCCGTGGGTGACCTGCGCTGGCGGCCGCCGCGGCCGGCCGCGCGGTGGGACGGGGAGCGGCGCGCGTACGACTTCGGGCCCGCGCCCCTCCAACCCCAGCCGCCCCGCGACTCGATCATGTACCAGACCAACTTCGCCGACCGGCGGGCACTGGTGATGAGCGAGGACTGCCTCTACCTGAACGTGTGGACACCGGACCCCTCGCGCGCCGCCGCACTGCCGGTCATGGTCTGGATCCACGGCGGCGGCAACCGTTACGGCCACGGCGGCCAGGAGATCCACGACGGCCGCGCGATGGCCCGTCGCGGCCTCGTCGTGGTGACGTTGAACCACCGGCTCGGCGCCCTCGGCTTCCTCGCCCACCCCGAACTGGCCGCCGAGGACGACCTGGGCGCATCCGGCAACTACGGGCTCCTCGACATCGTCGCCGCCCTGACCTGGGTGCGGGAGAACATCGCCTCCTTCGGCGGCGACCCCGACCGGGTGACCCTCGCCGGCAACTCCGCGGGCGCCGCCCACATCTGCCACCTCATGGCGGCGCGGGCGGCCCGGCCCCTCTTCCGGGCGGCCCTCGGGCAGAGCGCCTCGGGCATCGGCCGCGCCGAAGGCCCGCTCCCCGCGCAGGCCGAGGCGCAGAAGCAGGGACTGCGGTGGGCGGAGGCGTTCGGCGACCGGGACATCGCGGGACTACGACGGCTCGACGGCGTGGAGCTGGTGCTGCGGGGCCACTTCGGGCCCGTCGTCGACGGCCGCATCCTGACCGAACCCAGCGACGACGTCTTCACGGCCGGACGGCAGCACGCCGTACCCCTGCTCGTGGGCACCAACACCGACGAGGGCTCCGTGTACGCGACCCCGGACGTCCTGCGCAGCCTCCCGCTCGAACCGGGCACGGACGAGCTGTATCCCGTGCGGGACGTGACGGAGGCGCGGCGCACGGCACGACGGTTCACGGGCGAGAGCCGCTTCACCTACCCGGTGTGGCACTGGGCCACGATCCATCGGGACACGGCACCGACCTGGCTGTACCGTTTCACGCGCACACCCCCGCTCCCCGACGACCTGCACCTGGCGCCCCCGCGGGACGGGCTGCCCTCGTACGGCGTCCACCACACCGCGGAACTCCCTTACGCCCTGGACAACTTGGGACAACGCCCCTGGCCCTGGAACGAGACCGACCACGACCTGGCGCGGACCATGGCGGACACCTGGGCGCGCTTCGTCGAGACGGCCGACCCGAACGGGGGCACGCTGCCGGCCTGGCCCGCCTTCACCGGCGGCGAGGTCATGGTCTTCGGCGACGAGGTGACGGCCGGAACCGTAGAACGCCCTGACGCAATACGCCTGTTGGCCCGCTGCCCGCGCCCCCTGTGAACCGACACCGCTTGAGAGGAACCCGCATGGCAAGGCTCCCCGACACCGACGGCACCGGCGAGACCGCCCGACGCATCCGCGCCCGCCGCGGCGGCGACCTGCACCCCCTCGACCGCATGCTGCTGCACAGCCCGCAGCTTGCCGACGGCTGGAACAGCCTCCTGGGTGCCATCCGGCAACGGTTGCAACTGCCTTCGGACATCCGGGAGTTGGCCATCCTCCGGATCGCCGTGCTGAACCGGGCCCCGTACGAGTGGACGGCACACGAAGCCGACGCACGGCGCGCCGGACTCGGCGTTGCCGAACTTGCCGAACTGCGCCAGGAGAAACCCGACTTGGATGACCGCCGCCGCCGGGTCATCGCCTACACCGACGCGATGACCCGCGACATCGACGTCCCCGACGAACTCTTCGACGCCCTCCGCGCCGACTTCACCGAGCCCGAACTCGTCGAACTGACGGCGACCGTGGCGGCGTACAACATGGTGTCCCGCTTCCTGGTCGCGCTCGACGTCGTCTAGAAGCCCGAGTCCCGCCGCGCTCCTCCCTCGGCTCAGTCCAGCGACGGCCAGTCGAGGAACCGCCGCAGGACGGTGCGGTCGCCCTCGGTGTGCAGGCGTTCCAGGGGGAGGCGGCGGTACGGGGCGAGGAACAGGTCGCTCGCCGGGCCGTGCAGGCGTTCGCCGACCTCTGCCGGGCTGTCGAGCAGACGAGCGCCGGTCGGGGTGAGGTCGAGCAGCCAGGACGGTCCCTCGGTGGTGTGCAGGCCGATCCGGGCGGGAGTGTGCGGCCAGGCGCCGCTGGTGCCGTGTTCCACGTCGATGAACTCGGCGATGCCGTCATGGGCGACGACGGTGGGGACTGCCTGCGGGCTGCCGGCGGCGAGTTGGGCGTCGAAGGCGTGGACGGCGGCCTCGTGCACCTGGTGGCGGGCCACCGCGCCCGCCGTCATGGGTGTCCCGGACACACCCCACCAGTCCAGCACCGCGCTTCGGGCCCGGAATCGCGCAGCGCGGCGACCAGGGCTGCGGTCGCCGCGGGCAGTTCCGTCGGGGGCTCGGCGACCGTGGGCGGCTGCTCGCTCGGCCCGGCCGCCACGGCGGCGGCCCAGAAGTGCTGCACCCCGGTGAGGTGCGTGATCAGATTCCGCAGCGACCAGTCCGGGCAGCTGGGGACGCGTACATCGAGTTCGGTAGCGGCGGCCGCGGCTTTGCCCAGTGCGGTGGAGCGGTCCTCGATCAGGGACAGGAGTTCCTCGAAGGAAGGCGTCTGAGTCACCGTCACATTCCAACAGCCCGCTCTGACAGGACCGGACAGATCCTAGGAACGGCCGCCCCGGTGCCGCCTGAGGAATTCGATCAGCAGGCCGTTCCATGCGGCCGGCTGTTCCCAGTGCGGGTTGTGGCCCGCCTCGCGGACGACATGGGTGCCTACGTCCTGCAAATGCCCGGCGTTGAGGCGCATCAGGGATGGCGGGCTGTACAAGTCGGCATCGCCGGTGATGAGTTGGACGGGGAGCGTCAGGCTCTCCAGGGACGACCAGGTGATCGTGTGCGCGAGGGACTGTGCGAAGGCGTCGGAGGTGCGGGCCCGGGCGTTGATCTCCAGCCAGGCCGCGACGCCGTCCCGGTCGCCGCCGCGGTAGGACGGGCCCAACTCCTTGAAGTCGACCGGCATGTCGCCGAACGGGTCGGGCTGGAGCGCCGCGGTCAGTTCCTGGTACTCCGTGTCCATGATGCCCATGACGCTGCCCGAGACGGTGAGGCTGCGCAGCCGGTCCTCGTGCGAGAGCGCGTAGTCGAGCGCCACCGGGCCGCCCGCCGCCGAGCCGGACAGATGGAAGCGGTCCAGGCCCAGATGGTCGGCGAGGGTGTTCAGGTCCCCGGAGGCGGTGTCGGCCTCCACCTTGGTGCCCGCCACCGACTTGTAGGCACCGCGCCGCGAGTAGCCCACCACGCGGAAGCCGGCCGCGGCCAGCACCGGCTGCTGGTACGGCCAGCTCTCGCCGCTGCCGGAGCCGGGGTGCAGGAGGACCACGGCCTCCCCGTCGCCGCCGGTGTCCCAGCACCACAGGCTGCCGCCGCCGGAGACGGGAATCAGGGATTCGGTGACCGGCACCTGCTCCGGGACCGGCACGGGCGCCCACGGTTCCGCCGGAGTCGTCCCGGCAGCCTGAGCGGTGCCGCCGGTCGCGGCGAGGGCGGCCAGCGCGGCGCCGCCGACCACGGCACGTCTGGTGGGGCCCGCGGGTCTGGTTCGGACTCGCTTCATGATTCCTCCATTAAATGGTGCTGTCTGTCGACAGGAAGCAGGGTGCCCAGGTACAGAAGCCCGACAGGGTGAGATAGTGTCGACACCGTTGCGTCGGCTGTGAGTCGGGACCAGGCAGGGAGAAAAGCCGCATGACCGATCAGGACACGCACCTGGTGCTGGAGCGCCTCCTGCGGCTGCGGGACCGGCGCGAGCCGCTGGTCGCGCAGATCGCCGAGTGGGTCGGCGCCGGCATCATCGAGGGGCGGCTGGAGCCCGGGCAGGACCTCAACAGCGTCGATCTGTCACGCCGGTTCGACACCAGCCGTACGCCCGTGCGCGAGGCGCTGATGCTCCTCGAGCAGGAGGGCCTGGTCGAGATGAAGGCGCGCCGTCGGCCCCGGGTCGCCGCGCCCTCCCTGCAGGACATCCGGGACATCTACCAGGTGCGCAAGCAGCTGCTGTCGATGCTCGCGGGCCTGCTGGTCGAGCGGGCCGGCGAGGAGGAGCTCGCCGAACTGCGCACCCGGGTCGAGCGGATGCGGAAGCTGGCCGACGACGGAGACGTGGACGCCTACTTCTGGAGCCATGTGCTGCTCCAGGAGCGGATGACCGAGATCGTCGGCAACGCCACGCTCAAGCAGATCCTCGACTCGCTCGCCCTGCGCACCCTGATGCTGCGGCACCTGAGCCTGACCCGGGCGGGCCGCCTCGCCTACAGCATCGACGACCAGGAACGGCTGCTGCAGGCCGTCGAGGAGCGCGACGGCGAACTCGCCTCCGCGCTGATCGCGGGGGCGACGGTGCGGGCGCAGCGCGCGGTGGAGGAACAGCTGGAGCAGGACGCCGAGGGCCGCGGCCGCAAGCCCGCGCGCCGGCGCCGTACGGCTTCGTAACGCCTCCTGAATACGGGTGGCTTGACGCCTCAAGGGACACGTCACTTGGCGAGCACCCCTCCGTCCACCGGGAAGTTGCCGCCCGTCACCCACGCCGACTCCTCCGACGCCAGGTACACCGCGCACCAGCCGATGTCCTGCGGCGTCCCGACCCGGCCCAGCGGGATCCGGGCCAACAGCGCTTCCTGGGCGGCGCCTTGGTGCGCGCCCACGGACTCGGTGGCGGGTGTGCGCACCATGCCGGGGGAGATCGTGTTGGCCCGGATGCCCAACGGGCCTCCCTCCACGGCGAGTTGGCGGGTCAGCCCGAGCACGGCCGACTTGCCCGCGCAGTGCGCGACCATCCCGAACGTCCCGCTGCCCCGAAAGGCGTTCACCGAGGCGAAGTTGACGATCGAGCCGCCCCCGGCGGCCTCCATATGCGGCCACACCGCCCGTACGGGCAGGAAGACGACGTCGATCTCGCCGCGCAGCGTCGGCGTCCACTGCGCATCGAAGTCCATGTCGGCGGCGGTCGCCATGTGCGGCGCGATCGCGCCGGCGGTGACCAGGACGTCGACCCGGCCGTGACGTTCGTACGGCTCGTCCGCGAAGCGCCGGGCGTCGGCGGGGACGGTCATGTCGAGGGGTGCGAGGACCTCCAGCGCCAACCCCCGGTCGGCGGCGGCCTTTCGCGTGCGTTCGGCCGCGGCCGGGTCGATGTCGCAGCCGACGACGGTCGCACCCTGCTCGGCGAAGAGCAGCGCGCACCCCTGGCCGATCCCGGCACCCGCGCCGGTGACGAGTGCGACCTTCCCGCAGAGCCTGCCGGTCACCTGGACCCCCTTCTCGAGGCAGTCGTACGAGCAAGTCGTACGAGACCGCGGCGCGGCCCGACCTCCTTCCTAGTGTCGGCACTATTGCTTGGTCAAGGGGTGTGAAGACGTTGATAGTCGCTATCCTGTCGACAGTTGGCTGGGAACGCTTATGGAAATGACAGCCCGGAGCCATACCCCTGACAGGCGCCGTTCCTAGGTTCCCCGGTCCATGACACAGAACCTTCCTGCAGAGCGGCAGGACGAAGCGAAGCGCAAGGTCAACGGCACCGTGAACCGCCGTCATGTCATCGCGGCGGGCAGCGCGGTGGCCGCGGCCGCAGGTCTTGGACTCGCGGCCTCGGCATCGGCCGCACCGGAGACGACCGCGGCCGCCAAGGCCCGGCCGACCCGCGCCCAGGCAGCCGCCTCCTCGACCACGAGCAGCGGCGTGTGCACCCTCAACGCCGAGGTCACCGAAGGTCCTTACTCCCTCGAAGGCGCCCTGGTCCGTGAGGACGTCCGGGAGGGCAAGGAGGGCGTGGAGGTGCGGTACACCTTCACCGTCGTCGACCAGGCCAATGACTGCGCCCCGTTGGCCGACGCGCTCGTCGAGATCTGGCACTGCGACGCGCTCGGCGAGTACTCCGGGTTCGTCGGCGGCAACGGGCACACCGAGGAGGACGACGGCACCTTCCTGCGCGGCGGGCAGATGACCGACTCCAACGGCCAGGTCGGCCTGATCTCCATCTGGCCCGGCCACTACGTCTCCCGCGCGGTCCCTGTGCACATGCGGGTCCACACGGACGTGACGCTCACCGACGACTCGTACACCGGCGGCGAGATCATCCACACCGGGCAGCTGTTCTTCGACCCGGACATCAACGAGGAGATCCAGGCCATCTCGCCCTACTCGGACAACACCACGAAGGAGACCTCACTCGACGACGACACCATCTACGACGGCGGCGGCGCCTCCTCCGGTCTGCTGACCGTGACCGCCCTCGGCGACAGCGTCTCCGACGGCTACGCGGCCACGCTGACCGTGGGCGTGAGCACGAGCTGACGCCAACGCAAAGGCCAGCCGGGGGAGTTGTCGTCCCCGGCCGACCTCTGCCGTCGTACGAGCGGCGGGTTACCGCCGGGCGGCGCGGCGGCGGCGGGCCACCAGGACCGCGCCCGCGCCGATGCCCACGGCCGCGGTCGCCGCGCCCGCGACGGGCAGGACCGAGCCGGAGCCGGTGCTCGCCAAGTCACCACTGCCGGAGGCGGACTGGGCGGAGGTGCCGCCCGTCGACGAGTCGCCCCCGGTGGAGGTGCCGCCCGTGGAGCCCGAGCCGCCGGTCGAAGATGTCGAACCGTCACCGCCCGAGGTGCCGGACCCGCCCGACGAGCCGGAGCCGCCCGTCGAGCCGCCGCTGCCGGCGACGTCGAGCGTGATGGCGGCCGTGTCGTTGGCCTTGTCGGTGTCGAACGGACGGGCGGCACCGGCGAGGCTCACCGAGCCCTTGGCCCCCGACACCGCCTTGTCGATCCTCAGTTTGAAGGTGTACGACTCCACGTCGCCCTCGTCCGCCCAGGACTGGGCGGTGCCGCACTCGTAGCTTCCGGTGGCGAGCTTGTGGCAGTAGTCGAACCCCTTGGTCACCGTCGTGCCGGCGGGCACCCTGATCCTGACCTTGGTCACCGGGATGTCCCCGTCCCGCAGTACCCAGGCCGGTCCGGCATTGGTGAACTTCACCGTCACCGGGACCGTGTCCCCGACCTTGCCCTTCAGGTCGGCTCCCGTCACCTGGAAGTCGGCCGTGTTCTCCGCGGTGACCTTGACGTCGACCGCGTCCCAGTCGGGGTGCTGGCTGTAGCCGGGTTCGGCCGGGGTGGCGTCGGGCTGCTTGACCAGTTTGACCGCGGGGCCGGTTCCGCGGACGGGCTCGGAGGCGCCGTCCGTGGGGGCGGGGTCGGTGGTCTCGACGACCACCCGAAGCCTGTCGTACAGCGCGCGGTCGAGCGCCTTCAGCGTCAGGGCCTTCTCGGGTGCGTAGACGGCGCCGGGTTCGACGGTCTGGTCGAACTCGCAGACCGCGTACGACTTGCTGGGCGCCTCGTCGAAGGAACCGACCTCGTAGCGAAGGCAGTTGGCGGGCAGCTCGGTGTGGCTCAGGCCGCGGGTGACCGAGTACGACAGGTAGACCTTGTCGAGCGAGCCGGTGCCGCTGTTGGTGAAACTGGCCGGCACGTCGAAGGTGCTGCCCGGCTTCACCCCCTCGATCGGCGCGATGTTGCTCAGAGTCAGCACGGCTCCGGTGTCGTCGTCGGCGACTGCCGGCGCGGCGCCCAGCGCCATCAAGGCGACGGCACCGAGGACACCGGCGGTCTGTCGGAGCGGACGAAGGCCGGTAGAGCTCTGGGGCATGGGGGTCCTCGGAGGTGAAGCATCGGCATCGGACGGACGAACTGCGGGGGAACGCGAGTTCCTCAACAACAGACAGCCTCCGACCGCGAATGGTTGCACCGGGAACGATGTGGCGGCTGGGGTCCGGGATGCCGGTGTCCGAACGGCCGCCGTGAGGCCGGTGTCCGGCGGACTGTCCGCGATGCGGGACGGTCCTCTTGACGTGGCCTCCACCTCGATCGACACTCCAGAGGGGAATCCTAGTGAATAGGTAGGGAAACATGAGGCGCCTGGCACCGGTCACCGTCCGAGTGAGCCGTTCGCCTCTCCTTCTCACCTCCCGCCGTCACATCGACCTGCAGCGCGTCTGCAGTGCGATCCGGCGCCAGGGCTGAGCCGCGCCCATCCCGCGCCGACGGCGTCCCCTGGGGGTGCCGTCCCCACCGCGCGCACGGGTGAGCCCTGCTCCCTCGCCCGACGTCGCTTCCGCCGCGCGTACGTCCGCGCCCGCTCCCGGGGAGAGTCATGACCGTCACACCGCTGGCCGCACACGCGTCCGACCGGCCCGCGCCCGCCTTCCGCGGCCGCATCGGCAGGGACGCGCGCAGCGGCCACTACGCCGTACCCGGCCGCTACCGACTCCATCTGTCCACCGCGTGTCCCGACGGCCTGCGCATCGCCGTCACCCACAGCCTGCTGGGACTGGACACCGTCTGCCCGGCGACCGTCCTGCCCGCCGTCCCCGACTGCCCCGAGGGCGGCCACTCGGCCCTGCGGCCGCTGTACGAGGCAAGCGCCCACCGGTACTCCGGTCCGGCGGTCGCGCCGGTGCTCAGCGACGACTGGTCCGGACGCATCGTCAGCACGCATGCCCCGGACATCATGCGCGACCTCGCCCGCCGCTTCGGCGGTGACCGCCCCTCGCCGTACCCGTGCGGCGCGGAGTCGGAGATCGAGGCCGTGGAGCGGATGTGCGCGCAGGGCATCGAACAGGCCGCGCAGAGCGCCGGATCGGCCGGCGGCGAGCAGTCGGAGCGCGCGGCGGCGCTCGAGACACTGCTCGAGACGCTGGGCGCGCTGGAGCGGTGGCTGGTCGGACGCACGTACATGATCCGCGACGAAGTCACCGCCGCGGACGTGGAGTTGTGGGTCGCACTGGTCCAACTCGACACCGTGCACCGCAACCACCTGGACGCCGGCGCGGTGCAGCGCATCGCCGGCCATCCCGTGCTGTGGGCCTACGCCCGCCGCCTGGCCGCCCATCCGGCCTTCGGCAGGCATCTCGACCTGGACGGCATCGCCCGGCGCCACCACGCCCGTTGTCAGGGCCTGGAAGCCGCCGGAGCCGCTGTCCAGATCCTGGACTGGGCGGCCCATGCGTCCGACGGAAACGGGGCCGGACCGCAGGTCAACAGGTCCTGAGTCGTTCCACACAGTGGACCGGCGTTGACATCCGTTCGGCCAGTTGTCTTAATTACGGCTCAGAACGGTCATGAGCGTCAGCGACAAGCCCTGGCTAGCTGACCGGCAACCCTCGCTCCGCGGTGGGGTGCCCCAGGTGACGACCGGACCGGATGACGTTTCGGTAAGCGCGAGGCCCACGGGCCAGAACAGTGACGGTGACGCCATGTACGCAGCTCCCAGGACGGCCGCACGCCGCCCTCAGGGCTGCGTACAGCCGTACGCGAACCTGCTGAACCTGTTCGCCGCCAACCGCGCCGTCGATCTGCTCCGCGTGAACAGCGCACTGTGTACCGCACCGGGCTGTGCCCGCTGCCGGGGCTGACACCTCCCCTCAGCCTCCGCACCCCGACGAACACCCGCCCGCACGGCGTGTCGTCGTCCGCCCAGCCCCCGGTCCCGTGCATTCCAGTGCGCTGCGTCCTGCCGTGGCGTGCGGTCTTCGCGGTCCGGGGTGACCGACTCAGCCGGAGCCCACCATGAGTGAACCCCCAGGCCTCACCGTCACCGCCCCCGAGGCGCCGCCCGCCGACGCCCCGTCAAAGCCCCTCGCTGCACAGCGAGTTCTGCCCCTGCGCAGGCCGGGGCGCTGGATCGCCACCGCCCTCGTTCTGGTCCTCGTGGCCCAGTTCGTGCACGGCCTGACGACCAACCCCTTCTACCAGTGGGACCGCTTCGGGTACTGGATCCTGCGGCCGAACATCGTCGACGGCCTGCTCATCACCCTCGAAGTGACCGCCTACAGCGCCGTGTTGGGCCTCCTGGGCGGCATCGTCCTCGCCCTGGCCCGGCTGTCGAAGAGCCCGGTGCTGCGCGCCGTCAGCTGGACGTACATCTGGGCGCTGCGCTCCATCCCGCTGATCGTGCTGCTGCTCTTTCTCTACAACTTCAGCGCCCTGTACAAGACGTTGAGCGTCGGCGTCCCCTTCGGGCCTGCCTTCTTCTCCTTCGACGAGTCGAAGCTCGCCACCGACATGGTCATCGCCGTCATCGGCCTCAGCCTCAACGAGGCTGCATACGCCGCCGAAGTCGTACGCGGCGGCATCCTCTCCGTCGACCAGGGCCAGCACGAGGCCGCGTCGGCCCTCGGGCTGCCGAAGAGCTACCAGTTCACGAAGATCGTCTTCCCGCAGGCGCTGAGGTCGATCACTCCGAACTACGTCAACCAGCTGATCGGCCTGATCAAGAGCACCTCGCTGGTGTTCTACGTCTCGCTGCTCGACCTCTTCGGCACCGCGCAGTCCATGGGCGCCACCTACCCCGGCGACATCGTGCCGCTGCTGCTGGTCGCCACCGTCTGGTACCTGATCCTGACGAGCGTCGTCTCCGTCATCCAGTTCTACGTCGAGCGGTACTTCGCCCGGGGCGCCACCCGCACCCTGCCGCCGACGCCGCTGCAGAAGCTCCGCACCGGTCTCGCCGACCTGCGGGCCCGCATCCGCCGGGAGGCCGCCGTATGACCGCGAAGACTCTCGAGCCCCTGGCGGACGTCGAGGCCGCCACCGTCGAGGTGCACGACGTGCACAAGTGGTACGGCGCCCACCGGGTGCTGAACGGCGTCGACCTGACGGTGCGTCCGGGCGAGGTGACCGTGATCCTCGGCCCGTCCGGCTCCGGCAAGTCCACCCTGCTGCGGGTCATCAACCACCTGGAGAAGCCGGAGATCGGCCACGTCAGCATCAACGGCGAGCTGATCGGCGTGAAGCGGCACGGCGAGCGGCTGAAGGAACTGAGCGAGCGGGCCATCCTGACCCAGCGCGGCCGGATCGGCTTCGTCTTCCAGAACTTCAACCTCTTCCCGCACCTGACGGTCCTGGACAACGTGGCCGCCGCCCCCGTCGCCACCGGCAGGCTCAGCAAGCCCGAAGCCCAGGAGCTCGCCCGCGAGTTGCTAGTCCGGGTCGGTCTCGCCGACAAGACCGGCGCCTATCCGCGACAGCTCTCCGGCGGCCAGCAGCAGCGCGTGGCCATCGCCCGCGCGCTCGCCCTGCGCCCCGGCGTCATCCTCTTCGACGAGCCGACCTCCGCCCTCGACCCCGAACTCGTCGGCGAAGTCCTCGCCGTCATCAAGGACTTGGCGACCAGCGGCACCACCCTCGTCATCGTCACCCACGAGATCGGCTTCGCCCGCGAGATCGCCGACCGGGTCGTCTTCATCGACGGCGGAAAGATCGTCGAGCAGGGCCCGCCCTCCGAGGTCCTCGACAAGCCCCGGCACGAGCGGACCAGGGACTTCCTGAGCAAGGTCCTCTGACCCGCCCCGCTGCGGTCCCGCAGCGCCCCACGACCTCCCCCCACGCCACGCCCCTCATCACCTTCTCCAGCGACAAGGAACGGCCATGTCTACCCACTTCACCCGACGCAGCCTGATACGCGGCATCACCGCGGCGACCGCCGTCGCCACCCTCGCCACCGGGCTCGCCGCCTGCGGTGGTGACAGCGACGCCGCCACCAAGACCTCCGACGCCGCCGGGAGCCTGACCGTCGGGCAGCTCTCGAACGGTGCCGCCAAGGAGACCACCCTCAAGGTCTCCGAGGTGAAGTCGATCAGTGCCGAACTGCCCAAGTCCGTGAAGAGCAGCGGCAAGCTGGTGATCGGCATCGGCGCCCTGCCGTCCGGTTTCGCGCCGCTGGCCTACGTCGGCAGCGACCAGAAGACCCTGACCGGTGCCGAGCCCGACTTCGGCCGCCTGGTCGCCGCCGTGCTCGGCCTGAAGCCCGAGCTGAAGAACTTCACCTGGGAGAACCTCTTCGTCGGCATCGACAGCGGCAAGGTGAACGTGGCGTTCTCGAACGTCACCGACACCGAGGAGCGCAAGAAGAAGTACGAGTTCGCCTCCTACCGCAAGGACAACCTCGGCTTCGAGGTGCTCAAGTCCAGCAAGTGGAACTTCGACGGCAACTACGAGAACCTCGCGGGCAAGACGGTCTCCGTGGGCGCAGGCACCAACCAGGAGAAGATCCTCCTGGAGTGGAAGAAGACGCTGGAGAGCGAGGGCAAGAAGCTCACCGTCAAGTACTACCCGGACCGCAACGGCACCTACCTGGCCCTCAACAGCGGCAAGATCGATGCCTTCTTCGGCCCCAACCCTGGCATCGCCTACCACATCACCCAGTCGGCGAACACGCCCAACCCGACGCGCAACGCGGGCACTTACTCGGGTGCCGGCGCCTCGCTGCAGGGCCTGATCGCGGCCACCGCCAAGAAGGACAGCGGCCTGGCCAAGCCGGTCGCCGACGCGATCAACTACCTGATCAAGAACGGCCAGTACGCGAAGTGGCTGACGGCCTGGAACCTCTCCAACGAGTCCGTGGCCAAGTCCGAGGTCAACCCGCCCGGCCTGCCGCTCGACAACTCCTGACAGCCCCCGACCGGGGACCCCGCCGTCACCTCACGGCGGGGTCCCCACCCCGTGCCATCAGCACCGGAGCCGCCTCCCGATGTCCACCGTCAGCATCGAAGCCACCTCCTCCCACATCCTGGACAACCCCGCCTGGGCCGCACTCAACGGCCCGCACGCCCACTTCGCCGAACGTGTCGGCCGTGCCGCCCGGTACCCGGCCGACGTGGCGCCCTTCTGTGCGGTCTCCGACCTCGGCGACCCGCGCGCGTGGGCCGATCTGGCCGCCCTCGTCGGCCCGGACGGCACCGCATCCGTGCGCGGCGTGACCCGGGCCCCGGCCGGCTGGGAGGTCCTCCGTACCGGCCAGGGCGTCCAGCTCGTCGACACCGGGCTGCACGCGGAGCCCGACCCCGAGGCCGTACGGCTCGGACCCGACGACGTGCCCGAGATCCTCGACCTCGTCGCCCGCACCGAACCCGGCCCCTACCTGCCCCGCACCGTCCAGATGGGCACCTACCTCGGCATCCGCCACCACGGCCGCCTGATCGCCCTGGCCGGCGAGCGCCTCCACCCACCCGGCTGGACCGAGATCAGCGCGGTGTGCACCGACCCGGACCACCGGGGCCGGGGCCTGGCCACCCGCCTGGTCCGCGCCGTCGCAGCAGGCATCAAGGAGCGCGGCGAGCAGCCGTTCCTGCACGCCAGGGCCACCAACGCGAACGCGATCCGGCTGTACGAGTCGATCGGCTTCACCCTGCGCCGCCATACGGTCGTCTCGCTCGTACGGCCGACCGCGGCCGCCGTCCTGGAAGAAACGGCATAGCCGTGCCGTTGTCCTTGTCGAAGGCGATCGAGCGGACGGAGGTGGGACCCGTGACACGTGTCCTCCGCGCTGTCCGCCTCCACTCCCGGCCCCATATCGACCTTCAGCGCGTGGCCGGCGCCCTCTGTTGCTCCTGACCCTCCCCCAGCCTTCGGCCGGGGGGACCCCCATTCGCTGCGCTCCTCCGCCGCCGTTCGCCCACCTCCGCGGGCCGGCGATCTCGTACGGACCTCCAGGAAGGCACCCCCGTGTCCTCAACTCCCGCTTCCCATCTGCACCTTGCCGTCGCCCTCGACGGCACCGGCTGGCACCCCGCCTCCTGGCGCGAGCAAGTCGCCCGCCCCCGAGACCTGTTCACCGCCGGACACTGGGCCGACCAGGTCGCCGAGGCCGAGCGCGGTCTGCTCGACTTCGTCACCCTCGAGGACGGGCTGGGCCTGCAGTCCTCGCACTACGGTGAGTTGGACGGCCGCACCGACCAGGTCCGCGGCCGCCTGGACGCCGTACTGATCGCGTCGCGCATCGCGCCCCTGACCCGGCACATAGGCCTCGTGCCGACCGTGATCACCACCCACACGGAGCCGTTCCACATCTCCAAGGCGATCGCCACCCTCGACTACGTGAGCACCGGCCGCGCGGGCCTGCGCGTACAGATCTCCGCCCGCCCGCACGAGGCCGACCACTTCGGCCGCCGCACCTTCCCGCCGATCGACCTGGCGGAACTCCAGAGCCCGGCCGGGCAGGAACGGCTCACCGAGCACTTCGACGAGGCCGCCGACCACGTCGAGGTCGTGCGCCGGCTCTGGGACAGCTGGGAGGACGACGCCGAGATCCGTGACGTGGCCACCGGCCGCTTCGTCGACCGCGACAAGCTGCACTACATCGACTTCGAGGGCCGGCACTTCAGCGTCAAGGGTCCCTCCATCACCCCGCGCCCGCCGCAGGGCCAGCCCCTCGTCACCTCCCTCGCCCACCAGACCGTCCCGTACCGGCTGGTGGCCCGCCAGGCCGACGTCGGCTACGTCACCCCGCACGACACCGAGCAGGCCCGCGCGATCGTCGCCGAGATCCGCGCCGAGCAGGAGGCGGCCGGGCGAGCGGGTGAACTCCTGCACGTCTTCGGTGACTTGGTCGTCTTCCTGGACGACGAGCAGAGCGCCGCGGAGGACCGACGCGGACGCCTCGACGCCCTCGCGGGAGAGCCGTACACCAGTGACGCACGCATCTTCGCCGGTACGCCCGCCCAACTCGCCGATCTGCTTCAGGAGTTCGCGGAGGCCGGACTGAGCGGCTTCCGGCTGCGGCCCGCCGTCGCCGGACACGATCTGCCCGCCGTCACCCAGGGCCTCGTCCCCGAACTCCAGCGCCGCGGCGCCTTCCGCACCGCCTACGGGGCCGACACCCTGCGCGGCCTGCTGGGCCTGACCCGCCCCGCCAACCGCTACGCCACCGCCTGAGCCGGAAGGACCGCACCGACATGAGCAAGCCGCTGAAGCAGATCCATCTGGCCGCGCACTTCCCGGGCGTCAACAACACCACCGTGTGGAGTGACCCGAAGGCCGGCAGCCACATCGAGTTCAGCTCCTTCGTCCACTTCGCGCAGACCGCCGAACGCGCCAAGTTCGACTTCCTGTTCCTCGCCGAGGGCCTCCGACTGCGCGAACAGGGCGGAAAGATATACGACTTGGACGTCGTCGGACGCCCCGACACCTTCACGATCCTCGCCGCCCTCGCCGCCGTCACCGAGCACCTCGGCCTGACCGGCACCATCAACTCCACGTTCAACGAGCCCTACGAGGTGGCCCGCCAGTTCGCCAGCCTCGACCATCTCTCCGGCGGCCGCTCCGCCTGGAACGTCGTCACCTCCTGGGACGCCTTCACCGGTGAGAACTTCCGCCGCGGCGGCTTCCTCCCGCAGGACGAGCGCTACTCCCGCGCCAAGGAGTTCCTGTCCACGACCAACGAGCTCTTCGACTCCTGGCACGGCGACGAGATCATCGCCGACCAGGCGACCGGCACCTTCCTGCGCGACGCGAAGGCCGGCTCCTTCGTGCACTCCGGCCAACACTTCGACATCCACGGCCAGTTCAACGTCCCGCGCTCCCCACAGGGCCGCCCCGTCATCTTCCAGGCCGGCGACTCCGACGAGGGCCGCGAGTTCGCCGCGTCCAGCGCCGACGCCATCTTCAGCCGGTACGCCACCCTGGAAGGAGGCCGGGCCTTCTACACGGACGTCAAGAACCGCCTCGCCAAGTACGGCCGCCGGCATGACCAGTTGCTGATCCTGCCCGCCGCCACCTTCGTGCTCGGCGACACCGACGAAGAGGCAGAGGAGCTCGCCAAGGAGGTGCGCCGCCAGCAGGTCAGCGGCGCCACCGCCATCAAGCACCTGGAGTTCGTCTGGAACCGGGACCTGTCCTCGTACGACCCGGAGGGCCCGCTGCCGGACGTCGCCCCGGTGGTGAGCGACGAGCACATCTCCCGCGGCCGCGCCCAGGTGCGCATGTACCGCGACCCGCTGGCCACCGCCCGCGAATGGCGCGAGCTGGCTGCCGCCAACAAGTGGTCCATCCGCGACCTGGTCATCGAGACCGGCAACCGCCAGAACTTCATCGGCTCCCCGGAGACGGTCGCCAGGACCATCAACGAGTACGTCCAGGCCGACGCCAGCGACGGTTTCATCCTCGTCCCGCACATCACGCCCAGCGGCCTCGACGTCTTCGCCGACAAGGTCGTACCGCTGCTGCAGGAACAGGGCGTGTTCCGCACGGAGTACGAGGGCCCGACTCTCCGCGACCACCTCGGCCTCGCCCACCCGGACCACGTGGGCGACGAGCAGCGGGCGGCGTCGTGAAGTTCCTCGCGATCACGCTGATCGTGCACCGCCCGGACCCGGTCACGGGCGTACAGAAGCCGACGCACGACCGGTTCCGCGAGGTCCTCGACAACGCCCTGCTGGCCGAGGAGTTGGGCTTCGACGGCTTCGGCGTGGGGGAGCGGCACGAGCGGCCGTTCATCTCCTCCTCCCCGACCGTCGTACTGAGCCACGTGGCCGCGCTGACGAAGCGGATCCGGCTGTTCACCGCCGTGACGACGCTCAGTCTCCTCGACCCGGTGCGGGCGTACGAGGACTACGCGACCCTCGACCACCTGTCCAACGGCCGCCTCGACCTGATCATCGGCAAGGGCAACGGCGCCGCCCAGCGCGACCTGTTCAACGTCACGCCCGAGGACCAGTGGGACCGCAACGCCGAGAGCTACGAGGTGTTCCGGCAGATCTGGCGGCAGGACAAGGTCACCGCGGCGACCCGCTTCCGCCCCGGGCTGACGGACGCGGAAGTCTGGCCGCGCCCGTACCAGAAGCCTGTGCGGGTCTGGCACGGCAGCGCGACCAGCAAGGAGTCGGTCGACCTCGCCGCCCGCTACGGAGACCCGCTCTTCTCGGCGAACGTCACCAACCCAATAGAGCCGTATGCCGAGTTGATCCGCCACTACCGCGAACGCTGGGCGTTCTACGGCCACGATCCGGCGCGGATCGCGGTCGGCGCGGGCACGGCGGGCATCTACGTCGCACCGACCACCCAGGAGGCGCTGGCCGCGTACCGGCCGATCTTCGAGTCCAATCTGGCGTTCTTCAAGAAGGCCGGTCTGCCGGTCGTCTTCGAGACGCTGGAGGACTTCGTCGAACGCAGCTCGGCGCTGATCGGCAGCCCGCAGCAGGTGATCGACAAGGTGCACCGCTACCACGAGCAGTTCGGCCACACGGTGGTGCACCTGCACGCCGACGCGAGCGGCCTCAGCGACAGCCGGCACCGCGACTCGCTGGAGCTGTTCCAGACGGCGGTGGCGCCGACACTGCGCAAGGCCATCCCGGATCCGCCCTTCGACTGGGGCCCGGTGCTCCCGTCGACCACTGAGGAGGCCGCCCGTGTCTGACATCCCCCTCGGCGTCCTCGACCTGGTCCCGATCTCCTCCGGCTCGACGGCCGCGGACGCCCTGCGCAACTCCATCGACCTGGCCCGGCAGACCGAACGCCTCGGATACGCCCGCTACTGGTTCGCCGAACACCACCTCAACCCCGGCGTCGCGGGTACGTCGCCCGCGGTGGTCCTGGCCCTGACCGCCGCCGCCACCTCCACCATCCGCCTCGGCTCGGGAGCCGTACAACTCGGCCACCGCACCGCCCTGTCCACGGTGGAGGAGTTCGGCCTGATCGACGCGCTGCACCCCGGCCGCTTCGACCTGGGCCTCGGCCGCTCGGGCGGCCGCCCGCCGGGGGAGAAGGCGAGCGGGCCGACGAGCACGCCGGTCGTCGACGGCCGCGCCCCGAACGGCCTGCTCATCCCGCCCCGCTTCTCCTTCGAACGCCTCCTCGGCTCACCCCGCATCGCCCTGCAACGCAAGCTGCTCCTGCTCCCGAACGCCGAATCACAGGACTACGCCGAGCAGATCGACGACATCCTCGCCCTGCTGGCCGGCACCTACCGCACCCCGGAAGGCGTCGAGGCACACGTCGTGCCCGGCGAGGGCGCCGACGTCGAGCTGTGGATCCTCGGCAGCAGCGGCGGCCAGAGCGCGGAGGTCGCCGGCGCGCGGGGCCTGCGCTTCGCCGCCAACTACCACGTGAGCCCGGCGACCGTCCTGGAGGCGGTGGACGGCTACCGGTCCTTCTTCCAGCCGTCCGACGTCCTCGACAAGCCGTACGTCAGCGTGTCCGCGGACGTCGTCGTCGCCGAGGACGACGAGACGGCCCGCGAACTCGCCACCGGCTACGGCCCCTGGGTGCGCAGCATCCGCACGGCCGAGGGCGCGATCGAGTTCCCGACGCCGACGGAGGCACGGGCCCACCCCTGGACCGACAAGGACCGGGCCCTCGTCCAGGACCGCCTCGACACCCAGTTCGTCGGCACCCCCGGCCGGGTCGCCGACCAGCTGGAACAGCTCCAAGAGGCAACCGGCGCCGACGAGTTGCTCATCACGACGATCACCCACGACCATGCGGACCGGGTGAGGTCGTACGAACTGCTGGCGGAGGAATGGCGACAGAGGTGACATTCACCAGCCGAAGGCGGTGAGGTTCAGCAGCCCGTGCGGTCCGGGACGAACTCCACGCGGGTGTGCTGCTCGGTCTGCAGGACGGTGTCGTAGGTCTCGCGGTCGACCTGGTACCAGACGTCGTCCTGCGACTTGTGGCCGTTCACGTCGTCCAGGCTCACGCACCACCGCTCCGGCCGGACGACCCGCTTGTACCGCTCCGTGCCCCGACGGACCTTCTTGCAGGTCTCGTGGTGCTCGGTCGTGTACCAGACGCGGGTCGTCTTCCGGGTGCCCGAGCCGGAACGCGACGTGTGCCGGACCCGCTCGGTGGTGGACGTGCACCTCTTGACCAGGTGCGCCCGGGTGGCGTCGGCGGTCTTCCGGGTCACGTGGCGGACGGTGTCCCGGAGGCCGTGGACGACGTCCGGACTCGGCTGCGCCTGCTGGGCCACGCTCCCGTTCGCGGAGGAATCGTCCCCTCCGCCACCGCACGCGCCGAGCGCGGCCACGAGCGCAGCCGTCATCCCGGCAACCAGAAGTCGCCGCGTCCTGATCATGTGTCCCCCTGCTGTGCCCGATGCGGCGGTCAGCGTAGCTGATCTTCGGCCGAAACCGGCCGGCCGGTCGGTCTCGGTAAGGACTCCGTATGAGACCGGTATGACGACGGGCGATCGCCGGGCGGACGGCGATCGGTGCGGTGGCGTGCGGCGTAGAGTGCCTGGCCGGGTTCGGTCAGGTGTCCCCGGATGCCGTGGAGGGAGTGCGCGATGGCGAGTCCGCCGGAACTCACCGTGGGGCGGCTGCTGTCCTCATGGCAACCGGACGTGCCCGCGCTGTTGCTCGTGCTGCTGCTGGGTGCCCTGTACGGCTGGGGCGTGCTGCGGCTCGGGCGCCGCGGCGAACGCTGGCCCCTCGCCCGCGTCGCCGCCTTCGCGGTGCTCGGCCTCGGCACCCTCGTCGTGGCCACCATGTCGGCCCTCGCCGTGTACGACCACGTACTGTTCTGGCCCGCCGCGGTGCAGAACATCCTGCTCGACCTGCTCGCCCCGCTCGGCCTGGCACTGGGCGACCCGCTGCGGCTGGCCGTCCGCGCCCTTCCCGAACGTGCCGCCGGGCGCATGCAGCGGGCGATGAGCGGGCGGTTGGTGCAGCTGCTCACCTTCCCGCTGGTCAGCACGGCCCTGGTGCTGGCGACCGAGCTGACGGTGTACTTCACCCCGTATTTCGCGACGGCCCTGCGTGACGGCTGGCTGCATCAGCTGATGTATCTGCATCTGCTGCTCGCCGGCTGCCTGTTCGTGGTGCCGGTGCTCACCTGCGAGGAGGCGCTGCCGAGTTGGTGCACCCATCCGGTCCGGGCGGCGCTGGTGTTCCTCGACGGGATCGTCGACGCCGTACCGGGCATCGTGGTCATGACCCACGGCACGCTGATCGCCGGCGCCTGGTATCTGCACCACGCTCCGGCCTGGGCGCCGGACGTGCGGCACGACCAGCAGCTCGGCGGCGGCGCGATGATCGGCATCGCCGAGCTGGTGGCCCTGCCCTTCCTGCTCGCGATCCTGTTCCAGTGGGCCCGCACCGAACGCGCCACGACCGCGGCGCTGGACCGCCGCCTGGCGACGGAACTGGTCCCGGCGGCTGCGGCGGAGGGCCAGGCGCAGTCGCCCGACCTCGTACGCCCGTGGTGGGAGACCGAGAACAGCGAGGTCGCCCAGCGCATCCGGCAGCAGCGCTAGCCGCTTCAATGACCCACGCCCGACCGGGCGGGCTCATTCCTTCCAGTCCAGCTGATGCTCGGGAGTCCCCACCGTCCGCCCGTACGCCACCGCCTCGGCCCGCCCCGCCTCGTCGCCGCGCCGATACCGGAACACCTTCCCGGCGAAGACGACCACCCGCTCGTCCCCGGCGGTGAAGTCGGCGTACCAGCCGTCGGCCGACTCGAGCGTGTCGGCGATAGCCCGCGCAAGTCCGGCGACATCCTCGCCGTCGGCCTCCCACTCGACGAGCGTCCACAACTGCGGCTGCGCATCCGTCGCACTCCCCGAGACGTCGATCCGGGCGACCTTGCGCAGACGCAGCCCCTGCGGCTGGAACACAGCACCGGGCCGCAGGCTCTCACCGATGACGTATCCACTGATCACGTGCGGTCTCCCTGAGAGTCGCGGGTTCCTGTGAGAGCGACACTACGAACCCATGGCTGACATCCTGTGTCAGTCGTACGGTGAGGAAGTGATCGCCCGATGAGAGCGGACCGGCTGCTGTCGCTGCTGCTGTGCCTGCAGTCCCGTGGACAGATGACGGCACGTCAACTCGCCGACGAGCTGGAGGTGTCGGTCCGCACGGTGTACCGGGACCTGGAGGCACTGGGTGCGGCGGGGGTGCCGGTCGTGGCGAGCGGTGGGCCCGGTGGCGGCTGCCGGTTGATGGAAGGCTGGCGCAGTCCGCTGCTCGGCATCAGCGCGGAAGAGGCGACGGCGCTGCTCGCGGTCTCCGCGGGCGGCCCCCTGGAGCGGATCGCGCTCGGCGACGCGCTCGCTCAGGCCCGGCTCAAGGTGCTCGCGGCACTGCCGGCGTCCGGCCGGGACCGTACGCACGCCGCGGCCGCCCGCTTCCACATCGACACACAGGCCTGGTTCAAGCCGCCCGAACTGGTCCCGCATCTGGCCGAGTTGGTCGACGCGGTGCGCCAGGACAGACGCCTGCGCATCACGCACCGGCGCCGGGACGGCCCTGCGACCACGAAGACGGTGGACCCGCTGGGGCTCGTGGCGAAGGCGGGCGTGTGGTACCTGGTGGCACGGGCCGACGGCGAAACACGGGCGCACCGGGCCTCGCGCATCACGGAAGCGAAGCTCCTCGTCACCGGGTTCACCCGCCCCGCCGACTTCGACCTGGCGGCGTTCTGGGCCGAGTGGACAAGGGAGTTCGAGGCGAGCCTGGACCAACTCCCGGTCACCGTACGCCTCTCGACAACCGGACTGGCCGCTCTCCCCGAGGTCCTCGACGACACCACATCGGCCGCCCACGCGACCCCGGACCCGGAGCCCGGCTGGCACCGTCTGACCCTCCACTTCGACTCCCCGCACGCGGCCTGCCGCCGCCTGCTGGGCTTCGGCCCGGACGTCGAGGTGCTCGAACCTCCGGATGTACGGGCGAAGTTGGCGCAGACGGCCCGCCGCACGGCGGCTCGCTACCCGTGAAAGGTCTCGTACTCGTCGTTCATCAGCGCCCGGAAGGACCGGTAGCGCACCGCGCCCGGCAGCCAGTGGGCCAGGTACCAGGCCTCCCACTCCCCGTCGGGCGTGATCACGCAGGGGTTCAGCAAGGACACGTCGGTGGCGTTGGGCGTGTGACTCCTCCGGACACGCTCCCGCGGTATCGACGACGACGTCTCGCGGCCCCACGGCTCGCACTGCCGCACGGCCAACTCGCCGCCAGGCCGCGCGATCCTCTCCGGGCAGGAGGCCGTCATGCTCACGCCGGCAGAACGCTCATGTCCCGGTGCCGGTCTGCCTGTTCGCGAGACGGAAACACGTCGTTCGCAACCCGTCGGCGCCCCCACCGGTCGTCGGGAGCGTCAGCCGCCCCCGGTGTACGGAGCGAGGGCCGCGAAGCCCCCGGCGAGCAGGACGAGCACGATCAGCCGTGCCCGTACGCACTTGACGTACCTGCGCATCGACATCCCTCCAACCTGCCGTCGGACGACATGGGTTGGGGGACGGTTTCCCTCCCCCGAAGGCAACCGTCCCCCAACCGCTCCCCCGGCGCCGGACTGTGGGTCCAGCCGACCGCGTGGGCGGCGCGTGCTGTCACCAGCACATGACCGCTGTCTCCCCCGGACCCCACGCGGAGTACAGACGTACGCGGACGAAGTAGCGGCGGCCCTTGACGAGCCGGACCTTGATCGCGGCGTTGTGCGGTGTTCCCCCGTCGTCGTGGCCGGTGAGGTAGCGGGGTTCCCCGTCCCGCTCCTCGAAGACCACGACGACGGTGTCGCTGTCGCCGAAGGTACCCACGGTGTACTCGCGGGTCTCCGGCGGCTCGACGGTGAAGTCGGCCTGCTCGCCCGGGCCGAGCCCGAGCGGCGCGGACCGGAAGGGCACCAGGGCCGGCGGGCGCGGGGCGTCGGCCGGCGGGTACCAGCGCAGCACGTACTCCTTGTCGGCCGCCGACAGCGTGCCCGGCGGGTTCAGGCCCGCGCGGAACCGCTCCGGCTCCAGGATCAGCCCGCCCGAGAACGGGTACTCCATGATCGACTGAGGGTCCCAGACGGAGCCGTTGACCTCGTCCGGGTCGAGCTTGCGCAGGATGTTGAAGAAGGTTTTGTCGCGGCTCCAGAAGTTCGGGGCGCCCGCCAGGTCGGCGTAGACGGCCTCGTCGTCCCAGTGGATGCCGGCGAACGGGCTCTGGTGCTCGTGCAGCATGCCGAGCGCGTGCCCGATCTCGTGCAGGGCCGTCCCGCGCTCCCCGGGCGCGGTCAGGTCCCAGCCGAAGTTCATGGTGCGTTCGTTCTGCCCGACCCGCAGGCAGTCCTTGCCCACGGTCGACCAGGAGCCGTCGCCGAGCTGGAACCCGATGCGCAGCTCGGCCTCCGAGCGGTCGCCGACCTCGGCGAAGGTCACGCCGATGCCGAGGTCCTGCCACTCCCGGAAGCTCTCGCGCACCACGTCCCGCTGCTCCTTGGCGCCGACCCACGACACCCGGCGGGACTGCCCGCTTCCCGGTACGGGGATGACCGACCCGTCGGTGCCGCCGTCGAAGAAGTAGTAGTGCAGGACCGTGCCGTTGACCCACATCGGCCGCCCGCCGATGAGCGCACTCAGCCGCTCGGCGGCCAGCCCCGGAGGGAAAGCAGGGGCCGACTGCTGCGCGAGGGAGCAGTAGCGTCCGGTCATGCGCACAGACTGCCGTGAGCACAGTCACAGGCGCCTGAGTCGGGGTCTACTCAAGTCCCCCTGTATCAGGAATGAGTACTCGCACTCATACTCTCGTGACGACCTTCGAACGCGACGCGAAGACTCTTGAACTGCCCTGGCGGTTCACCGGACGTGAGGACGAGCTCGAGCTGATCCGCCGCTCCCTCACGGCGGGCCACCACGGCATCGTCGTGACCGGCCCGGCGGGCTGCGGCAAGACGCGGCTGGTCACCGAGGCCGTGCGGGGCGGCGACCGCATGCGGGTCGCAGGGACGCCCGAGACCCGGCACATCCCCTTCGCCGTGTTCGCCCATCTGCTGCCCGAGACGGTCTCCCTGCACCGGGCGGTCCAAATCCTTTCCGGCGTACGGCTGTTGCTGGTCGACGACGCGCATCTGCTGGACGACGCCTCAGCGGCGCTGGTGCACCAGCTCGCCGTGCACGGCCGCACCCGGCTGATCGTCGTCGCCGCGGACGGTGTCCCGTGCCCAGGTGCGATCTCGCGGCTGTGGACCGGGGAGCTGCTGCCGCGCCTCGCGCTGGAGCCGCTGCCCCACGAGGACACCGAGCAGCTGCTCGCGGCGGGCGTCGGCGCCGGCCTGGAGCAGCTCACCCTCAACCGCCTGCACCACCTGTCCCAGGGAGACCTGAGGCTGCTGCGCGACCTGGTGGACGCGGTGCGCGAGCACGGACTGCTCATCCGCCTGCGCCCGGACACGGACGAATGGGCCTGGCGCGGCCCGGTCCCGGTGCCGACGACCGTCCGCGAACGCACGATCCACGCCCTGGAGCGCCCGCGCTCCGACGAGCGCAGGACCCTGGAACGCCTGGCCTTCGGCGAGCCCCTGCCGCAGCACATGGACGACTTCGACCTGCGGATCCTCGAACACCTCGAGGCCGACGGCCTGATCCGCATCGACGACCACGGCACCGTCCGCCTCGCCCACCCCGTGCACGGCCCGGTGCTGCGCGCCGCGGCCGGCCGGCTGCGGGCACGGCGGCTGGCCCGCACCCCGGCCCACTGCGCCGCGGCCCTCGCCGCCGAGTCGGCCGCGCTGACCCGACGGATCGAACAGGCCGACGTACGGGCGCTGCCGACGCCCGTGGGGGAGTGGCTCGCGCACGAGGGCGCACCGGTACCTGCCGAGTACGCAGCCGCACGTGCCCGTTTCTCGCGGCTTCGGGGGGAGCTGCGGGAGGCGGCGGCCTGGGCGAGGGAGGGGCTGCGGGACGCACCGGGGGACGCGTCCTGCCGTACCGAACTCGCCCTGGCCGCCGCGCAGTCGGGGGACGCGGTGGCCGCCCGGGAGGCGGTGCGGGGACGGCCGCACCTCGGCGGGTCCGCCGCCTGGCTGGCCGTCGCGCGGGGGGATGTGGAGGGCGCGGCGCTCGAAGCATTCGCCGAGCAGGAGGCGTACGCCCTCTACGACGCCGTACGCCTGGGCGCTCCCGAGAAGATCGCCGACCGGCTGCCCGCCGACGGCGTGTTCGCCCTGCACGCGGACGCGCTGGCCCGCGGGGACGGTCCGGCGCTGGACCGGGCGGCGGCGGCGCTGGAGGAGCGCGGGTTCCTGCTGTTCGCCGCCGAGGCGCACGCCCAGGCCGTACGGGCGCATCGCGACCCGCGTGCCGCGCGCACGTCACGCACGCGTGCCGTCGCGCTGGCCCGCCGCTGTCAGGGCGCCCGCACCCCGGCCCTGTCCGGCCTGGTCCTGGGCGAACTCACTGCCCGCCAGCGGCAGATCGTCACCCTCGCGGCCGCGGGTCTGAGCAACCGCCAGATCGCGGAACAGCTCACCCTGTCGATACGCACCGTCGGCAACCATCTCTACAGCGCCTACGCCCGCCTCGGCGCGAGCGACCGGGCGGCGCTGCCGTGGCTCGTGGAACTCCCGGACGCCCAGCCGGCCTGAGCCGCACCCATGTACCGGCGGTCTGACCCCCAGTATTCGGGGGAGGGGTCAGGCCGCCGCCTCATGCCCTACGACCGGTGGCGCACTTGTGCCGGCCGGGCGGGTCGCGCATCGTGGCCTTGCCCCCTCGAACACAGGAGCGGCCGTATGGCGCAGAACCCGGAGTTGCACATCTGGTTCCAGCCGGTCAACGGAGAGGCACTGGCCGTCAGAAGCCGCGATTTCCAGACGCTGGAGTCGGCCGTCGGCGCCCTGAACGAAGCACTCGAACAGGGGCGTACGCTGCGCTTCGAGCTGACCGGCCCGGACGACGCGGAGAACGGCTTCGCGCTGATCGACTTCGCCAAGGTCGTGGCGGTCAAGGTGTGGCCGGGGCTGGTCAAAGGCGCCGACGACGGCCAGTACTTGTGACGCTGCCGGCGCACCGCGGCGGCCGGGAGGGCCGTACGGCCTTCACGCCGCCCCGAACGCCGTGAACGCCCACCCCGTCGCCTGGTGCATCGCGTCGCCCGGCAGCGCGGCGCGGGCGTCGCGCAGCGCCTCCGCCAGGGACAGGCCCGCGCTCAGGCCCTTGTGCAGGGCGAGCATCAGCGGGACCACGGCGTGGTCGTTGACGGGCGCGCTGCTGGCCACCACCCCTGCTGTGCCGAGCGGGAGCAGCGCGGTGACCAGGCCGAGGAGCTCGTCCGCGCCGACCGAGGCGAGGCGGGCGGTGTCGCAGCTGGACAGGATGATCCGGTACGGGCTGCGGTCCAGGCGCTCGAAGTCGTGCACGATGAGCGGCCCGTCGGCCATCCGCAGCGAGGAGAACAGGGGGCTGTCGGCGCGGAAGGTGCCGTGCGCGGCGATGTGCGTCAGCGTGGCCCCGTCGATCTCCTCCAGCACCCGCGGCACGCGTGCGTCGTCGTGCTCCAGCAGCGTCGGTCTGCCGTACCGGTCGGCGAGTTCGGGCACCTCCGCACCGCCGGTCGCAAGACCCGGGCCGCGCACCAGGACGTGCCGGCCGCCGGGCGGCGGCTCGGTCTCGCGGGCGCGCAGCCAGCTGCTCGCCGACGGCGACACGCTGAGCACCCGGTCGCGGAGCGACGGCAGCAGCGCCCAGGGGACGCGGTGCAGCCGACCCGGCGGTACGACGACGACCGGCCCGGAGCCCAGGTGTGCGGCGGCCGCGCCGAACAGCAGCTCCTCCAGGCGGCGGCCCATGGCCTCCACCACCGGAAGCCGTGCCTCCGCCCCGGGGTGGGCCAGCCGCCGCAGCCCGGCCTGCACATGCTCGGCCTCGACCTCGGCGTCGGCGAGCAGTCCCGCCTCGAACCGCCGCACCCGCCCGTCCCCGCACAGCAGCACCTGCACCCGCCCGTCGAGCACGGCGAGTTCCACCAGCCGCACCCCGCCCAGCCGTTCGAGCAGCCGGCCGACGTCGAACCGGTCCTCGTCGCCGGGCGCGTCGCCGCGCATGTGCAGGGTCCGGGAGCGGATCTCCCGCTCCAGACGCCGCTGTTCACGCTCGAGCGCCGGAATCGGCCGGGCTTCCATGCGGGCGGCCGCCGCACGGGCCGCGATCTCCCGGAACGCGGTCAGGTTGCTGAGCAGCGCCGGATCGGCCGGCGGACGGGTGGGCGGTGCGGACAGCACGGTGGCCCGCCAGCGCTCGCTCCACATCAACAGCCGCCGCGGACCGCCCGATTCGGCGCTGGCCTGCTGGGCGAGCGCGGCCAGTTCGGCGCCCTGCTCGGTGGCGCGGGCGCGCAGCTCCGAGGCGCCCAGCGTCATGCGGTGGTCGTCGAGCACGTCGAGCCCGCGCCGACAGGCTTCCAGTACGCCCCGGCTCGAACCGGCGGCCCGGGCCCGCAGCGCCTGCGCCGCCCAGCCCGTCATCCGCGCCAGTGGCGGCCCGCTGTGCCGGCTGCGGGCGGCCACGGCCAGATGCCGCTCGGCGTCCGCGGTCCAGCCCAGGCCCAGCGCGATCCGGCCGGCCAGCAGCGAAGCCGCAGGTGCGGCCGGCGCGCCGAAGGACGCCAGCCGTTCGGCCACCGCGGCCGCGTCGGCGACCAGCCGCCCCGAACCGCGCCCCGCGGCGAGCCGCGCCTCGATCAGCACCAGCCGGGCGTGCGTCTCCCACCAGGGGCGCCGCTGCCCGGCGAACAGCCGCACGGCCAGGGCGGCGCGCGCGATCGCCGTGTGCGGATCGCCCGCCACCTTGGCCGCGCGCGCCGCGGCCAGCAGCAGCTCCGCCTTGCGCGTCGACTGCCCGCCGATGCCGTCCAGGACCCCGATCGCGGTGTCCGCCTCGGCCAGCGCCTCCGGGGCGAGCCCGGCGGCCATCAGCACCTCGCAGCGCCGGATGTAGAGCATGAAGGACGGCGTGCCGAGCTTGGCGTACCGCTCCTCGGCCTCGTCCAGCAGCCGCAGTGCGACCGGGACGTCGCCCTGCCGGAAGGCGGCAAGGCCCCGGCTCTCCACCGCGTCCGCCTTGTCGTGGTCCTGGCCGGTGGTGTCCCACAGCGTTTCGGCCGCGGCGAAGTCGGCGTCGGCGCGGTCCACCGCACCGAGCGCCAGATGCACCGTCGCCCGCAGGGTCAGCGCGCGTGCCGTCCAGATGACGTCGTCCGCCTGCCGTAGCACGGGAATCGCCTTGCGTACGTCGTCCAGGGCCTCCCGGTGGCGGCCCAGCACCCAGGAGGCGTAGGCCCGCCGGAACAGCACGCGCGCGCGGGTGTGCCCGCTGCTCACCGCGACACCCCGCTCCAGCGCCTCCAGGCCCTGCCGGGTGCGCCCCGCGTGCACCAGCGCCACGCCGAGCGCGGCCAGCACGTCCGCCTCCCGGTCGGGCGCCTGGGCGCGCGCCGCCAGATCGCGGGCGCGGCGCAGATGGTGCAGCGCGATCCGCATGTCGCCCCAGTCCCGCTGCCAGATGCCGATCACCTGGTGTGCGACGGAGGCACGCCACGGTGACGGATCGGATTCCAGCACGCCCTGTGCCCGCGCCCGGGCCTCGCCCGGGTCGGCGAACACCATCGGCAGCAGTTCGAGAACCGAGTCGCTTCCCGCTGTCACTCAAAGGATGGTAGTGGGCCTGGTTGCGCCCCACACCGGTTTGGCGCTGTATCAATCAACGGCTCCGCGACTCTGATTGACGACTGTCGCCTCAGTGGGAGGACACGCCATGGCACCTCAGCGATTCCACGAGCAGTTCGACCAGATCCAGCGTTCGATGCCCGACGTCTCCCTGGCGATGGGACCTGACGACGCGGCGGAGTTCATCTACGAGAAGGGCGTCGTCCTGGCCCGCGACGGTGAGGAGGCGCGGCTCGTCGAGGACACCGTGCGCACCCACTTCACCGAGGCGACCGGACTGACCGCCGACCGGGTGCAGCGGGTCAGCCCGGAGACCAACCGCTCGGGCATCACCCGCATCCAGGTCGGCGACCCCGGCCACGGCGACCGGCGCGGCGACCGGGCCGTCGCGCACGCCCTGCGCGCCTTGCGCGAGCACGAAGGGCGCCAGGGGCGCCGGCTGGTCAGCCGCAACCACGTGGTGTCGATCGCCGTCAACTCCTGTCCCGGCGACGAGCCGGTGCCCGCCCCGCTCACCGGGGGCACCAACCCGGCCCCGGCCGAGTCCGGCCACGTCGCCGACACCGCCGTGGGCGTCCTCGTCATCGACAACGGCCTCACGCACGACTACGGCATGGTCCCGCTGCTCGCCCACGTCCAGGGCGACCTCCACGGCACCGAGACCGACTCCGGCGGCAACCTCCTCCAGTACGTCGGCCACGGCACGTTCATCGCCGGTCTGCTCGCGGCCGTCGCACCGAACACGAACGTCACGGTGCGCAACACCCTCAACGACGCCGGTGCCGTCCTGGAGTCCGAGTTCGGGCAGCGCCTCTTCGACGCCGTCGACGAGCACGGCTGGCCGGACGTCATCAGCCTGTCCGCCGGCACCTCCAACGGCCGCACCGACGGCCTCCTCGGCGTCGAGAGCTTCATGCAGGAGCTGCGCAACCAGCGCACCCTGCTGGTCGCGGCGGCGGGCAACAACTCCAGCGCCACCCCGTTCTGGCCCGCCGCCTACGCCTCGCTGCCGGACTACCAGGACGTCGTCCTGTCGGTCGGCGCGCTGCGCACCGACGGGCAGCACGGTGCCTGCTTCAGCAACCACGGCGCGTGGGTGAACGTGTACGCCCCCGGCGAGCGCCTCACCAGCGCCCTCACCGGCTTCGACGCCCCGGTGCCGTACGTCTACCAGCACTCGACGTACGAGGCCTGCCGCTTCGGCTTCACCTACGTGTGCACCTGCCAGTACCCGCGCCACACCGGCGTGTTGAGCGAGGCCGGCACGCCCACCGCCACCAAGGCGGACCAGGTGATGTTCGAGGGGTACGCGCACTGGAGCGGCACCTCGTTCGCCACCCCGCTGGCCGCGGGCATGGTCGCCGCCTACATGACGGCCAACAAGGAGTCCGCCGCACGCGCGGCGCGCAAGCAGCTCCTGGCCGCGAACAACGAGTACGCGGAAGTGCGCGGGGCGCACGTGCCGGCGCTGCTCCCGCCGACTTGGCGCCCCGGCCCGGCGACTCCGGCATGAGGTCTGGAACGGCCCCCTCCACGGCGTACGATGACCTGTCGTACACGAGGGGTGGGGCCGTGGACCGAGCAGATGTCGGCGCGTTGGTCCAGTCCGCCGTCGACGGCGACGCGGCGGCCTGGAAGGCGCTCGTGGAGGGGCTGAGCCCACTGGTGTGGTCCGTCGTGCGCTCGCACCGGCTCTCCGACGCCGACGCGCACGAGGTGTACCAGACCGTGTGGTTCCGTTTCGCCCAGCACCTGGGGCGTATCCGCGAACCGGAGAAGGCCGGCGCCTGGCTGGCGAGCACAGCACGGCACGAGTGCCTGAAGGTGCTCAAGAGCTTAAGGCGGCTGACCCCGACGGACGATCCGCAGCTGCTCGACCGCGTCAGCGAGGACCGTACGCCGGAGCAGTCCTTCCTCGACCTGGAGGAGGCGGCCGCCGAGACCGAGCGGATCCGCCACCTGTGGCAGGAGTTCGAGGAACTCGGCGACCGGTGCAGGCAGTTGCTGCGGATCCTGATGGCCTCGCCGCCGCCCAACTACCGGGAGGTGTCCGCGGCGCTGGGGATCGCCGTGGGCAGCATCGGACCGCTGCGCCAGCGCTGTCTGCGGCGGCTGCGGGCACGACTCGAAGCACGAGGGGCGGTGTGAGGGACATGGGTGACATGAGCAACGTGAACGGTGAAGAGCCCTTCGACGGCGACGAATTGGACCTCGACCTGCTGGAGGCGGAGCTCCGCCAGGCCGCCGCCATCCTCGATCCGGTGCCGGCCGAGTTGCGGCAGATCGCCGTCGAGGCCTTCGCGCTGCATGATCTCGACGCCCGTATCGCCGAGTTGACCTTCGACTCGGTGACCGACGCCATCCCGGTCAGGGGAGCGGTGGACGTGCCGCGCATGCTGACGTTCCACGCCGGCGAGGTGACCGTCGACGTGGAACTGACCGCACAGGGGCTGATGGGACAGGTGCTGCCGCCGCAGTCGGCCCGCATCGAGGTGCTCAGAGGCCCGCAGGCGGGTTCGCCCCTGTCGACCGACGACATGGGGCGCTTCACCTCCGCCGAACCCCCGGCCGGTCCGTTCGCGCTGCGGCTGCGGACCGGCGAGGGTGTGGTCGTCACGGACTGGCTGACGGCCTGACGTGGAACCCTGCCCGCACCGGGCACCCGGGGACCGTGGTCCTCACCAGGTGACGGGCAGGGTCTGCGGGCCTCGGATCATGGTCTTGCGGCGCCAGACGACCTGATCCACGGGGACCGCGAGGCGCAGGTCCGGCAGCCGGTCCAGCAGTGTGTCGACGAGCAGTTCGGTCTGCATACGGGCGAGGAGGGCGCCGGTGCAGTAGTGCGTGCCGTTGCCGAAGGCCAGGTGCGGCTTGGGTTCGCGGTCGGCGTCGATGCGGTCCGGGTCGGGGAAGACCTCCGGGTCGCGGTTGGCGGCGAGGTAGGAGACGTACACCGGGTCGCCCGCGCTGATGCGGTGGCCGTGCAGGTCGACGTCCTCCAGGGCGATGCGGGCCAGGCCCACCGAGGCGCGGTGCGGGATGTAGCGCAGCAGTTCGTCCAGGACGGGCCCGCGCGCCTCCGGCTCCAGCATCCGCGCCCTCAACTCCGGCCGCGTGAGCACCAGATACAGCATCTGGCCGCAGTTGTGCGTGACGGCCTCACCGCCGATCTGCAGCGGCCCGGCGAGGCCCACGGCCTCCTCCTCGCTGATCTCGCCGCGCCGCACGGCGACGCCGAGCAGCGAGTACACGTCCTCGGCCGTGCTGTGCGCCCGCGCACGGATGGCGTCGGCGATCCACCCGTACATGCCCTTCTTGGCACGGTCGGCGGCCTCGGAGCCGCCGGAGGTGGAGATGATCTGCCGCGTCCAGGCGTGCACCCGCTCCCGGTCTTCGGCCGGCACCCCCATCACCTCGCTGACCAGGGTGATCGGGAAGGGCTCCAGCACCCGCTCGACCAGATCGGCGGGCGGCCCGTCCCGCAGGAGGCCCTCCACCAGTTCGTCGAGGATCTCCTGCGCGCGGGGCCGCAGCCGCTTCATCGCGCTCACGGTGAAGGCACCGGCGACCGGCTTGCGCAGCCGGTTGTGGTCGGGCTGGTCGGCCCAGGCGAGCGAGCCCGGCCGGGGCGCGAAGTTGGGGGCGAGCCGGGTCACCTGACGGCTGGTGACCTCCGCACGGCTGAAGCGGGGATCATTGGTGATCAGCTTCACGTCCTCGTACCGGGTCGCCAGCCACGCCCAGCCCTCGCCGTGCGGCAGGCAGATGCGGGTCAGCGGGCCCTCGCGCATGAACTCCGCGAGCACGGGATCGAACTCCGTCCCGTTCAGGTCGAGCGCGGGCCAGTGCCGTACCGGGGGCGGGGCCTGCGAGGTCAGCGCGGTGATCTCCTCGGTCATGCCCCCACCCTCGCCCCCGCCCGGTCGCCTGTCGCGCGGGAGTGCTCCAGGCGGAGGTCAGCCCGACACGGCGTCGACGAGGGCGGCCAGCGCCGTGGCCAGCCGGGTCAGTCCGGGGCCCGCGGGCCCGCCGGGCTCGGTCATGTAGGTGTCCCGTCGGATCTCCACCATCAGGGCGCCGACCCGCGCGTCCTTCCCGTAGAACTCCAGCGGTACGTACGTCCCGCTGAACGGGCTGTCCAGGCCCGTGTCACCGCCCGGCGCGAACGCCCGCTCGGCCGCGGCCAGCAGCTCGGGCGGCGTGTGGAAGGGATCGGTGCCCAGGCAGATGGGCGGACGCGGGCCCTCGCCGTGCAGCTCGTAGGGCAGCGCGGCGCTCGGGTAGGAGTGCACATCGATGACGACGGCCCGCTCGGTGGCCGCCAGACGGCCGGCCACCGCGTCGGTCATCGCCTGCGCGTACGGCCGGAAGTACCGGTCGATCAACGGCTCGGGGTCGGTGTCCGCCGGGCGCAGCGTCTCCCGGTGCGTGGTCCGCGTGTACACCGCCCCCATCCCGACCGACAGCATCTCCTCCCGCTCGTCCGGAAAACGCTCCGGATCGACCACCAGCCGCGACGCCCGGTTCACGAACCGCCAGGGAGCCACGCGTGCCAGCCCGCCCGCGGCCTCGGCGAGCTGCTCCGTGTGGGCGTCGGTGATGTGGTCCAACTCCCGCTCCAGAGCGGCGTCGTCCAGCACGATGCCGGAGCGCACCTCGGGCGGAATGTGCCGCGCGGAGTGCGGCACGTGCAGGATCACGGGGGAGCGGTCGGCGCCGGGGAGGAGTTCGAAGGACGGTGCGTCGGTGTGCGGCATGGCTGCTCCCGGGAGGTCGTCGGTGCCGTACCGAATGATCTCAATCTCCGTCCGGTGCATCCTCGCCTCAGGACCGCCGCCCGCCGAACTCCCAGGCGTGGACCTCGATCTCGGCATACCGGTCCGCGGTCAGGACGGCACGTGCGGTCTGCGGGTCCGGGGCGCGAAGCAGCACGGCCGTGCCCAGCCAGGTGTCACCGTCGTCGGACAGCAGCGGCCCGTACGCGATCAGCTCGTCCCGTTCGGAGGGCAGGTCGAGGTCGGCGGCGGGCCCGGAGCCGAGGCCGAGCACCAGGTACCGGTTGCCGCCGGTGGCGCCCCCGCCGAACTCCCACATGGTGCGCCCCAGCACATTGCGCCACCGGCGCAGCAGCACGTCCCGGTACACACCGGCCTGGTAGTTGACCTCGTCGAAGGCGAACGCGCGGGCGGCAGCGGCATCCGGCAGGTCGACGATGTGCACACTGCCGGTGGGCGTCTCACCGTCCTCGGCGAAGGTGGGCCCGCGCGCGATCAGCTCCTTCGCGAACCGGTCCATGTACGACCAGTGCGCTTCCCCCAGCTCGTGGCGCAAGGGGAGGGAGCCGGTCCGGTCACGGTGATAACAGAAGAACTCCATGAGCACAGAGTCTGCCGGTTGCCCGCTACCGGCCGCCCCTGGATATCCGGATCACCGCACGCCCACCGTCCAGGTCCACCGTCGTACGGCTCGGCGGCGCCCCGTCCTCCTCTTCGTCCCGCACGACCAGCGCCGACTGTCGCTCCTTGAGCTCGCTCTGCTTCCCGGGCGAGAAGCTCGCATGGAGCTGCTCGAAGCCGGTCGCCGAGATCTGCCCCTGCCGAACGCTGTTGCGCCACGGAAGCAGCCCGGCCCGCCCGGCCCGCAGCAGGAGCTGATCGGCGAAGGCGACGACGGTCAGCAGGATGACGAGCCCTGGCACGGTCATGAAGACGGCGAACTCCATGGCGCCAGTATGCGGGCGGAGGCCCATGCGCAGGGCGTACGGTTTGGCATGCCCATCAGCAATCAGCGGATCACCGAGCACGCCTTTCTGGAAGTGCTGTACGAGGACGACTACTTCCCCGATCACGTGCTGGACCGCGGCAGGGCGATCCTCCTGGCGCTGTGCGAGCGCATCGAGGCGCAGCGGCCCGCCGACCTCGGCGCGCTCTACGTCCTGACCCAGGCAGCAACCGAGGAGTTCAACGCACTGGAGGCCGAGTTCGAGGCGGCGGGCAGTGAGATCGAGACGGTGGCCCGGGAGGAGATCGGCGGGGACTTCTGGTTCGTCGCGCGGGCCTACGGATTCCAGGACGCGGACGCGGAGAAACTGATCGCCACCCGCGAGTGGTGAGCCTTCAGACCAGCAACTCCCCGACGAGACCGGCGACTTGTTCGGTCTCGATCAGAAAGCCGTCGTGCCCGTACGGCGACTCGATCACCCTCAGCCGGTCCGCGGACGGGATCAGGGCCGCCAACTCGGCCTGTTGGGCGAGCGGGTAGAGGCGGTCGGAGTCGACGCCGGCGACCAGGGTGGGGGCGGTGACGCGGCTCAGGGCGGCTCGGGTGCCGCCGCGTGCGCGGCCGACGTCGTGGGCGTTCATGGCCTCGGACAGGACGACGTAGCTGCCGGCGTCGAAGCGTCGGATCAGCTTGGCGGCGTGGTGGTCGAGATACGACTCGACCTGGTAGCGGCCGCTGTTGAAGGGGTCCTCGCTGCCCTGGGGCGTACGGCCGAAGCGGACCTGTAGTTCCGGCTCGCTGCGGTAGGTGACATGGGCGAGGCGGCGGGCGAGTCCGAGCCCGGCGTGCGGGCCGTGGGCGGCGTCGTGGTAGTCGCCGCCGCGCCAGTGCGGGTCGCTGCGGACGGCGTGCAGCTGGATGTTGGCCCAGGCGATCTGCTCCGCGCTCGCCGCCGCGGTGGTGGCGAGCAGCAGCAGTGCTCCGGTGCGCTCGGGATGCGTCACCGCCCACTCCACGGCCCGCATCCCGCCCATCGAGCCGCCGACGACCAGCGCCCACCGCTCGACGCCCAGCGCATCCGCCAACTCGGTCTCGGCGGCGACCTGGTCGCGCTGCGTCAGGAACGGGAACGCACCGCCCCAGCGCCGCCGCCCTTCGGGCCGCAGCGAGGACGGTCCGGTACTGCCCTGGCAGCCGCCCAGCACGTTCGGGGCGACGACGAACCACCGGTCGGTGTCGAGCGGCAGACCAGGGCCCACCAGGCCGTCCCACCAGCCGGTGGTCGGATGACCCGGCCCGGCGGGGCCGACGACGTGGCTGTCGCCGGTGAGCGCGTGCAGCACGAGCACCGCGTTGGAGCCGTCCGGGGCGAGCCGTCCCCAGGTCTCGAACGCCAGCCGTACGCCGGGCAGTTCACCGCCCGCCTCCAGCGGCAGCGGGTGTTGTGTGACATACCACTGGCGCCGACCCGGCGGGTCCCCCTCCCGCCAGGCCCCGGTGGCCGGCAGGAGAGGAACCTCGGTAGCGGGTACGACGTTCAGGACGCCGCGCCCTTCGCCGCGCGGAACCCGGCCTCCAGGTCGGCCTTGAGATCGGCGAGGTTCTCGATGCCGACCGACAGCCGCACCAGACCCGGCGAGGTCCCGGTCGCCGCCAACTGCGCCTCGTCCAGCTGGCTGTGGGTCGTGGAAGCCGGGTGAATGATCAGGCTGCGTACGTCACCGATGTTGGCGAGGTGGCTGAACAGCTCGACGGCGTCGACGAACCGCTTGCCCGCCTCGACGCCGTCCCGCAGCTCGAAGGAGACCACGGCACCGGCACCGCGCGGCAGGTACGTCCGCCCCGCCTCGTACCACTGACTGGACTCAAGTCCCGGATAGTGGACGGCGGCGACCTCGTCCCGCTGCTCCAGCCACTCGGCCAGCGCCAGCGCGTTCGCCGAGTGCCGCTCAAGGCGCAGGCTCAGCGTCTCCACGCCCTGCAGCAGCAGGAACGCCGAGTGCGGAGACAGGGCAGGGCCGAGGTCGCGCAGCAGCTGCACCCGCAGCTTGATCGCGAAGGCGCCCGGGCCGAGCGCCGGCCAGTACTGCAGGCCGTGGTAGCTCGGGTCGGGCGCGTTGAAGTCGGGGAACCGCTCGGCGTGCGCCCCGAAGTCGAAGGTGCCGCCGTCCACGACGACACCCGCGATGGTGGTGCCGTGCCCGCCGAGGAACTTGGTCGCCGAGTGCACGACGATGTCCGCCCCGTGCTCAAGGGGCCGCAGCAGATAGGGAGTCGGGACCGTGTTGTCCACGATCAGCGGTACGCCCGCCTCGTGGGCGACGTCCGCGACCGCCCGCACGTCGAGCACGTTGCCGCGCGGATTGCCCAGCGTCTCCGCGAACAGCGCCTTGGTGTTCGGCCGGATCGCCGCGCGCCAGGCGTCGAAGTCGTCCGGGTCGTCCACGAAGGACACCTCGATGCCCAGCTTCGGCAGCGTGTGCCGGAAGAGGTTGTACGTGCCGCCGTACAGCGACGTACTGGAGACGATGTGGTCGCCGGAGCTCGCCAGTGTCAGGATCGCGAGCGTCTCCGCGGCCTGTCCGGAGGCCAGCGCCACGGCCGCCACACCGCCCTCCAGCGCGGCGATCCGCTGCTCGAAGACGTCCTGGGTGGGGTTGTGGATACGGGTGTAGATGTTGCCGGGCTCGGCGAGCGAGAACAGGTCGGCGGCGTGCTGGGTGTCCCGGAACACGAACGACGTCGTCTGGTAGATCGGCGTCGCCCGGGCCCCGGTCGCCGGGTCCGGCGCGGCCCCGGCGTGGATCTGCCGGGTCTCGAACGACCAGGCCGAGGTGTCGGGCCCGGCCGGCGCCTCCTCGGGCGTGTGACCGGCGGTGACGGAGTCGATGGGCTGGCTCATGGTGCTCCTCGTGCGGGAAGACGGAGGGGTGAAGGGAAGGCCGGAGCGGAGCGTCAGCTCACGGCACGACACCCCGTCGTGGTGACACGCACGTAGTCGACGTGGCGTCGGGTCACAAGCACCGTCATGCGACGAGAGAACCACAGCCCACCAGGGCGGACCAGCGTCCCGTCCGGCCTGACATGCAGACTTCACGAACGACATCCGAATGTCGCGCAGAGTGACCGAGGGCCGTTGTCAGCCCCCTCGCCTAGTCTCAGAGCCATGACCGTCCATGAGCTCTCGCGCACCGACGCCCGGCGTATCGCAGTGCGCGCCCAACTCCTGGATGCCGTACGGCCGGACGGGCTGCCGGCCGTGGTGCGCGGGCTGACCCTGCTGCAGATCGACCCGACGGCCGCCATCGCACCCAACGCCGACCTCGTGGCGTGGAGCCGGCTCGGATCGCCGTATGCACCGGCACAGTTGGGCGCCGCGCTGGAGAAGCGCTCGCTGCTGGAGCTGCAGGCGATGATCCGGCCCGCCGAGGACCTCGCGCTGTACCGCGCGGAGATGGCCGAGTGGCCCGAGCGGGGGACGCCGTCGTCCTGGCGGGAGTACCACCGGACCTGGGTGGCCGCCAACGACGCGTGCCGCCGGGACATCCTCGACCGGCTCGGCGCGGAGGGACCGCTGCCCTCCCGCGCCCTGCCGGACACCTGCGCCAAGCCGTGGAAGTCGAGCGGCTGGACCAACAACCGCAATGTCACCAAGCTTCTGGAGCTCATGGTGCAGCGCGGCGAGGTCGCCGTCGCGGGCCGCTCCGGCGGCGACCGCCTGTGGGACCTGGCGGACCGCGTCTACCCCGACGCACCGGCGATCCCGGTCGAGGAGGCCCTGCGCATCCGCGACGAGCGCCGGCTGCGCGCCCTCGGCATCGCCCGCGCCCGCGGCCCGGAGTGCCAGGTCGAGCCGGCGGACGTCGGCGAGGCGGGCGAAGCCGCCGTGGTCGAGGGCGTACGGGGCAAGTGGCGGGTGGACCCTGCCCAGTTGGGCCGCCCCTTCGAGGGACGCGCGGCACTGCTGTCCCCGTTCGACCGGCTCGTGCACGACCGCAGGCGCACGACAGAGCTGTTCGAGTACGAGTACCAGCTGGAGATGTACAAGCCCGCAGCCAAGCGCCGCTGGGGCTACTTCGCGCTGCCGATCCTGTACGGCGACCGTCTCGTCGGCAAACTCGACGCCACCGCCGACCGCAAGGCGGGGGTGCTGCGGGTCGACGCCGTCCACCAGGACGTTGCGTTCACCGGGGCGATGAGCGCGGAGATCGACCGGGAGATCGAAGACCTGGCCCGCTGGCTCGAGTTGGAGCTCGTCAGGCGGCGCCGCTGACCCCGGAGGCCACGAAACGCCGGTGGAGCGGCGAGAACCGGGTCTCGGGTTCGCCGACGATGCCGGCTTCCTTCAGGCCGGGCGTCAGCCGCTCGGCGAAGAACCGCTCGAACGCCGCCTGGCTGTTCCACACGTCGGTGACGTGCAGCGCGCCCCCGTCGAACCAGGCCACATGCAGGACGGCGCCCTCCGGTTGCTGCTCCTCCCAGCGCACCGTGTCCCGCACCGTGTCGTACTGCTCGGGCGTGACCCCGCTCCAGCGCAAGGACAACACAACTGCCATGGGATATGCCTCCTCCGGTCGGTTCCCCCTGCCCAGTAGACCGATCCGGGCGGTGGGCCACCTGTGGTGGTACGCCGTTCGTGACATGGCTCTGCCCCGGCCGGGCACGGTGCCGGCCGGGGCAGGAGACCTTGGAGGCGGGCCTTCAGGCCCCTCGCGTCAGCTGAGAGACGCCAGCGCCTCGTTCCACGTGGCGGACGGCCGCATGACCGCGGCGGCCTTCGCCGGGTCCGGCTGGTAGTAGCCGCCGATGTCGACCGGCCGGCCCTGGACGGCGATCAGCTCGTCGACGATCTTCTGCTCGTTGGCGGAGAGGGTCTCGGCGAGCGGGGCGAAGGCCTTGGCCAGGTCCGCGTCGTCGGTCTGCGCCGCCAGCTCCTGCGCCCAGTACAGGGACAGGAAGAAGTGGCTGCCGCGGTTGTCGATGCCGCCGACGCGACGCGTCGGGGACTTGTCCTCGTTGAGGAAGGTCGCCGTGGCGCGGTCGAGGGTGTCGGCCAGCACCTTGGCGCGGGCGTTGCCGGTCGCCGTGGCGTACTGCTCGAAGGAGGGCACGAGCGCGAAGAACTCGCCGAGCGAGTCCCAGCGCAGGTAGTTCTCCTTGACCAGCTGCTGGACGTGCTTCGGCGCGGAGCCGCCGGCGCCCGTCTCGAACAGGCCGCCGCCCGCCATCAGCGGGACGACCGACAGCATCTTGGCGCTGGTGCCCAGCTCCAGGATCGGGAACAGGTCGGTGAGGTAGTCACGCAGCACGTTGCCGGTCACCGAGATGGTGGACTCGCCGCGGCGGATGCGCTCCACCGACAGCTTGGTCGCGTCGACCGGGGCGAGGACACGGATGTCCAGGCCCTCGGTGTCGTGCTCCGGCAGGTAGGCGTTGACCTTGGCGATCAGGTTGGCGTCGTGCGCGCGGGTCTCGTCCAGCCAGAACACGGCCGGGTCGCCGGTGGCGCGGGCGCGGGTGACGGCCAGCTTCACCCAGTCCTTGATCGGGGCGTCCTTGGTCTGGCAGGCGCGGAAGATGTCGCCGGCCGAGACGGCCTGCTCGATCACCACGTTGCCGGCCTGGTCGACGAGGCGGACCGTGCCGGTGGTGGCGATCTCGAAGGTCTTGTCGTGGGAGCCGTACTCCTCGGCCTTCTGCGCCATCAGGCCGACGTTCGGGACCGAGCCCATGGTCGACGGGTCGTAGGCGCCGTTGGCACGGCAGTCGTCGATCACGGCCTGGTAGACGCCGGAGTAGGAGGAGTCCGGCAGCACCGCGAGGGTGTCGGCCTCCTGGCCGTCCGGGCCCCACATGTGGCCGGAGGTGCGGATCATGGCCGGCATGGAGGCGTCGACGATGACGTCGGACGGCACGTGCAGGTTGGTGATGCCCTTGTCGGAGTCGACCATCGCCAGCTCCGGGCCCTCGGCGAGCTCGGCGTCGAAGGAGGCCTTGATCTCGGCGCCCTCGGGCAGGGCCTCCAGACCCTTGTAGATGCCGCCCAGACCGTCGTTCGGGGTCAGGCCGGCCGCGGCGAGCGTCTCGCCGTACTTCGCGAAGGTCTTCGGGAAGAAGGCGCGCACCACGTGGCCGAAGACGATCGGGTCGGAGACCTTCATCATCGTGGCCTTGAGGTGCACGGAGAACAGCACACCCTCCGCCTTGGCCCTGGCGACCTGCGCGGTCAGGAACTCGCGCAGCGCGGCGACACGCATCACGGAGGCGTCGACGACCTCGCCTTCGAGGACCGGTACGGACTCGCGCAGCACGGTGGTGGTGCCGTCGTCGCCGACCAGCTCGATCTTCAGCGAGCCCGCCTCGGAGATCACGGCGGACTTCTCGGTGGAGCGGAAGTCGTTCTCGCCCATGGTCGCGACGTTGGTCTTGGAGTCGGCCGACCAGGCGCCCATGCGGTGCGGGTGGGTCTTGGCGTAGTTCTTGACCGAGGCGGGGGCGCGGCGGTCGGAGTTGCCCTCACGCAGGACCGGGTTGACCGCGGAGCCCTTGACCTTGTCGTAGCGGGCCTGGATCTCCCGCTCCTCGTCGGTCTTCGGGTCGTCCGGGTAGTTCGGCAGCGCGTAGCCCTGGCCCTGCAGCTCGGCGACCGCGGCCTTCAGCTGCGGGATCGACGCCGAGACGTTCGGCAGCTTGACGATGTTGGCCTCGGGCGTCTTCGCCAGCTCGCCCAGCTCGTGGAGGGCGTCCGGGATCCGCTGGTCCTCGGACAGGTACTCCGGGAACAGGGCGATGATGCGCCCGGCCAGCGAGATGTCACGGGTCTCCACGGAGACACCCGCCTGCGAGGCGTACGCCTGGACCACCGGCAGGAAGGAATACGTCGCCAGGGCCGGGGCCTCGTCAGTGTGCGTATAGAAGATGGTCGAGTCAGTCACCGGGTGCTCCGCTCCACGTCTGCAACATTGCTCGACATCAAGATATCTCGTGATCGAGGCGGGCTCGACAGGGGTCCGCCCACGCGTCCCACACTCCGGAACACCGAACACCTCACCGGTGTGCAACCAAACGTCCGCTCTCACGGTCATGGATGTAGATCGTGCATCTGATCGTCGACGGCCGGAGCTGACCACCCGGCCGCCCGAGCGAAAGCTGACCATGAGATATCGCACCAGAGTGACGGCCCCTGCGGCCGCCCTGTTCGGTACGGCCGCGGCACTGACCGTGGGGGGAACGGCCCAGGCAGCTCCGAAGGACACCGCCTCTCCGGGCCCCGAGACCCTCGGCGACCCCGTCTTCCCGAGCCTCGGCAACGACGGCTACCGCGCCTTGGCCTACCACCTCGACCTCGCCTACGACGCCACGACCAAGCTCGTCGAGGCCACCGCGACCCTGCGGATCCGCACCACCCAGCCGCTCACCCGGCTGTCCCTGGACGCCCTCGGCCTGGACATACGCTCCGTCCGCGTCGGCGGCCGCACCGCCGCCTTCGAGCAGGCGGACGAGAAGCTGCGCATCACGCCCGCCCGGCCCCTGCCCGCGAAGGCCCGCGTGACCGTCTGCGTCGAGTACGGCGCCGACCCGAGCCGCACCCTGGCGCACACCGCCTGGGTCGTCACCCCGGACGGCTTCGCGATCTGCCCGCAGCCGAACTCCGCGCACACCGTCTTCCCCTGCAACGACCACCCGTCGGACAAGGCGGACTTCACCTTCCGCGTCACGGTCCCCAACGGCCTGCGCGGTGTCGCGAACGGCCTGCTGGTCGACACGGAGAGCCTCGACGGCGACCGGACCGCGTACACATACGTCTCCCGTGAGCCGATGGCCACCGAGCTGGCGCAGATCACGGTCGGCGACTACGTCGTCAAGGACCGGCAGGGCCCGAACGGACTGCCGCTGCGCGACGTCGTGCCCACCGCCCGGGCCGCCGCGCTGGAGCCCGCCCTCGCGCTGACGCCCGGCCTGGTCGAGTGGATCGAGCAGCGGCTCGGCGCGTTCCCCTTCGAGACGTACGGGCTGCTGCCCTGCAACTCGGACAACGCGAACGCCTTCGACTTCACCGGCCTGGAGACCCAGACCCTCACCCTGTACAAGCCGAACTTCCTGCTCCAGGAGGAGAAGAAGATCGGCTCGCACATGATGCACGAACTGGTCCACTCCTGGTTCGGCAACCTGGTCAGCCCGGCCACCTGGTCCGACCTGTGGCTCAACGAGGGGCACGCCGACTTCTACGGGCTGCTGTACCGCTACGAGCGCGGCTGGACCGACTCCCTCGGCTACAGCACCTTCGAGGACCGCATGAAGTACACGTACGGCCTCGGCGACCAGTGGCGGCACGACTCGGGCCCGGTCGCCGCGCCCAACGCGGTCAACCTCTTCGACAGCCAGCGCTACACGGGCGGTGTCCTGGTCCTGTACGCGCTGCGCCAACTGGTCGGCGAGGACACGTTCCACGCCATCGAGCGCGGGTTCCTGGACCGGTTCCGGAACTCCTCGGCGACGACGGAGGACTACATCGCCGTCGCCTCGGAGGTCTCCGGCCAGGACCAGTCCGGCTTCCTGCGGGACTGGCTCTACGGCACCAAGACGCCGCGTATGCCCGGCCACCCGGACTGGACGGTCAAGCCGGTGAGCTCGGCGCTCGCCTCACCGCACAGCCGCAGGGGCGGGCACTGGCACGAGAACTCGGCGACTCTCTGATCCGTCAGTCGAGGTGGGCGACGTTCGCGTCGCCCACCTCCTCGGCGGTCCGCTGCTGCGGGATGGCCACCGACCCCTGCTGCAGGGCCACGGTCCGCGCGGGCGCCGGGATGCGGATGCCCTCCGCGCGGTAGCGCTTGTGCAGCGCCTTGATGAACTCGTGCTTGATGCGGAACTGGTCGCTGAACTCGCCCACGCCGAGGATGACCGTGAAGCCGATCCGGGAGTCGCCGAAGGTGTGGAAGCGGATGGCCGGCTCGTGCTCCGGGACCGCTCCGGCGACCCCGGTCATCACCTCGGCGATGACGTCCATGGTCACCTGCTCGACGTGCTCCAGGTCGCTGTCGTAGGCGACGCCGACCTGGACGAGGATCGTCAACTGCTGCTCGGGGCGCATGAAGTTGGTCATGTTCGCCTTCGCCAGCTCCCCGTTGGGGATGACGATCAGGTTGTTGGAGAGCGCGCGGACCGTCGTCTGACGCCAGTTGATGTCCTCGACGTAGCCCTCCTCGCCGCTGCTCAGCCGGATGTAGTCGCCGGGCTGCACGGTCTTCGAGGCGAGGATGTGGATGCCCGCGAACAGGTTGGCGAGGGTGTCCTGCAGGGCGAGCGCGACGGCCAGACCGCCGACACCCAGGGCGGTGAGCAGCGGCGCTATGGAGATGCCCAGCGTCTGCAGCACCACCAGGAAGCCGATCGCCAGGACCAGGACCCGGGTGATGTTCACGAAGATCGTGGCCGATCCGGCGACCCCGGAACGTGACGTGGTGACCGCCCGCACCAGACCGGCGATCACCCGGGCCGCCGTCACCGTGACGACGAAGATGAGCACCACCGTCAGCACCTGGTTGACGTGGTTCTGGACGGTTCTGGTCAGCGGCAGCGCCGCGCCCGCGGAGGCGGCACCGCCCACGAACGCCGCCCACGGCACCACCGTGCGCAGTGCGTCGACGATGACGTCGTCGCCGCTCCAGCGGGTGCGGTCGGCGTGCTTGCCCAGCCAGCGCATCAGGATGCGCAGCAGGAACGCGGCCAACAGGCCCGCTGCCAGCGCGATTCCGGCGATGACCAGGTCGTCCACGGTGAGCGCTCGGTTCACCGGCTACCTCCAAGTTCGGGATGTGCAGCGGCTCATCCTGCCTTATCCCGCACAGGAGTTCGTACCAGGTGGGCGTCCGGATGGCACGGTTTCAGACGATCCCCTCCGCCAGTTCCGCCTGGTCCCGGTCCGAGCCGTACGCGGCCGTCGTGGGTGTCCCGTACGAACGGCGGGCGAGGTACCACCACACACTGGCGAGTACGAGTACGACGGCCAGGGCGATGGCGGCGTAGTTCATCGAGTCGACCGTCACCGGCGAGGACTGCGGCAGACAGAACAGCACCGTGACACACGCCACCCACACCGCCGTGATCCAGCCGACCGCCGGCTCCAGTGGCCCAGGTTCCACGGACCGGGCGTGAAGCGGTCGCCCCCGCGCAGCCGCAGCAGGACGGGGATGGTGTAGGCCGCGGTGATGCCGATGACGTTGATGGCGGTGACCGCGCCGTACGCCGTGACCAAGTACGGGGACGGCAGCGCGAGCAGGCAGGCGACGACCACGGACAGCCAGACGGCGGCGACCGGCGTCCGGGTGCGGCTGCTGACCCTGCGCCACATGCCCGAACCGGGCAGCGCCCGGTCCCGGCTGAACCCGAACACCAAGCGGCCGGCGGCAGCCACTTCGGCGTTGCAGCAGAACAGTTGGGCGACGATCACGACGAGCAGCAGCGGGCTCGCGCCGTCGGTGCCGAGCCCGTCGAGCAGGATCTGCGCCGGCGGCACCCCGGTCTCGCCGGCGCGGGTGGCCTCGTAGTCCTGGATGGCGAAGGGACCGGCGAGCAGGACGAAACCGGCGATCCACGACACCCGGATGGAGCGCACGATGCCTCGCGCGGGCGACACCGAGGCGTTGGAGGTCTCCTCGGAGAGGTGGGCGGAGGCGTCGTGGCCGCAGAAGGCTGCGCGAGCAGCAGGCCGATCGCCGCCACGTAGACGGGGTTGGACCAGCCGGTGTCGTTGACGAACCTGGTGAACACGAAGGACGCCGACTGGTGGTGGTCCGGGACGATCGCCGGCGCGCCGACGATGAGCGCGACGCCGGCCGGGTGCCACCACACGCTGATCGAGTTGAGCACGCCGACCAGGCGGACGCCGAAGAGGTTCAGTACGGCGCAGCTCCTGGAGGGCCGTGCGCAGGTCGGAGTCGTGACCGGCGGCATCGTAGGCGGGACGTGCAGCCCTCCAGTGGGCGGCAGTTGTGGAGTGCGCGTCGGTTCGGTCGGTCACTGTAGAGGCCAACGTTCCGCCTCTCCACCCGTTTGCGCATGCTTTCGAACACCTGTGAGGTGGCGGGCGGTTGGGGGTTGCTTGACGTGGTGTGCGGCGCGGCGGCAGGCTGGCGCGCAGTGATCGCCGAGGGGGAGAGGGAGCGATGACGGGTCCGGTGCTCGCGGTCGACCAGGGCACGTCCGGCACCAAGGCACTGGTCGTCTGCCCCGAACGCGGAGTCATCGGCACCGGGTTCGCCGAAGTCCACCCCCGCCATCTGCCCGGCGGCCTGGTGGAGGTCGACCCGGAGGAGCTGTACCGCTCGGTGCTGGACGCGGGCAGCAGGGCGCTCGCCGAGGCCCGCGAACCCGTCACCGCGCTCGGCCTGGCCAACCAGGGCGAGACCGTCCTCGCCTGGGACCCCGACACCGGCCGCCCGCTGACCGACGCCCTCGTCTGGCAGGACCGCCGCGCCGAATCCATATGCGCCGAACTCGCCCCGCACGCCGAGGAGTTGCAGACACTCACCGGCCTGCCCCTCGACCCGTACTTCGCCGCACCGAAGATGGCCTGGATACGACGGCACCTCACCCGCGAGGGAGTCGTCACCACCAGCGACGCCTGGCTGATCCACCGCCTCACGGGCGCCTACGCCACCGACGCCGCCACCGCCGGCCGCACCCAGCTCCTCGATCTCGACGGCACACAATGGTCACCACGCGCCCTCGCCCTCTACGGACTGGCGGACGAGCGACCGCCGGAAGTCGTCGACAACGCCCAACGGGTCGCCGCGACAAGGGAGTTCGGACCGGAGATCCCACTGACCGGTCTCGCCGTCGACCAACAGGCCGCCCTGCTCGCCCAGCGCATCACCGTACCCGGCGGCGCCAAGTGCACCTACGGCACCGGCGCGTTCCTCCTCGCCCACACCGGCGACACCCCACGCCACGGCACCTCGGGCCTGGTCAGCTGCGTGGCCTGGCGCCTTGCCGGACACACCAGTTACTGCCTCGACGGCCAGGTCTACACGGCCGCCTCCGCCGTCCGCTGGCTCACCGACCTGGGCGTCATCAAGGGCGCCGCCGACCTCGACACCCTGGGCGGCACCGTCCCGGACAGCGGCGGAGTCACCTTCGTACCGGCTCTCGCCGGGCTCGCCGCCCCGTGGTGGCGCGGCGACCTGCGCGGCTCGCTCACCGGCCTCGGCCTCGACACCGGCCCCGGGCACCTGGTGCGCGCCCTGTGCGAGGGGATCGCGGCGCAGGTCGCCGAACTCGCCGACGCCGCCGCGGCCGACCTCGGAGAACCCCTGTCCGCACTGCGCGTCGACGGCGGGCTGACCCGCTCCACCCTGCTCATGCAGACCCAGGCCGACCTGCTGCAACGCCCCGTCGAGGTCTCCGCCCTGCCCGACGCGACCGCACTCGGCGTCGCCGCCCTGGCCCGGCTGGGCGCCCAGCCCGGGCTGACGATCGCCGAAGCGCTGCCGGACTGGAAACCATCCGCCGTCTACGAACCGCGCATCACCGCCGACGAGGCCGCCGAACGCCGCGCGGGCTTCCGCGCAGAGGTCAACGCGCTGCTGCAGCGGTCCACGGAAAGGAAGCCCGCTGAGCCGAAGGCGGCGCCCGCATGACGGTCACCACCACCGGCCTCCTCCCGCAGACCACCTACGACGTGGCGATCATCGGCGCCGGAGTCGTCGGCAGCGCGATCGCCCGCGCCCTCGCCCACCACCCGGGCCTGCGCATCGCCCTCGTCGAATCCCAGGACGATGTGGGCCAGGGCACCTCGAAGGCCAACACCGCGATCCTGCACACCGGGTTCGACGCGGTCCCGGGCTCCCTGGAGGCCCGGCTCGTCCGCGAGGGCGCCCGCCGACTCGCCGCGTACGCAGCCGAGTCGGGCATCCCCGTCGAACCGGTCGGCGCACTGCTGGTCGCCTGGGACGAAGACCAACTCGCCGCGTTGCCCCGCCTGGCCGAGAAGGCCGAGCGCAACGACTACCAGGAAGCACGCCTGATCGGCGCACCCGAACTCCACGCCCGCGAACCGCACTTGGGCCCCGGCGCCCTGGGCGCCCTGCACATCCCCGGCGAGAGCATCATCTGCCCCTGGACGACGACCCTGGCCTTCGCCACCCAAGCAGTTCGCAACGGAGTCGACCTCCACCTCAACTCGCCGGTTCAGCAGGCAAGTTACGCGGGCTCCGTCCACCGCCTGCGTACCCCCCGAGGCACCCTCCACGCCCGCCACCTGGTCAACTCCGCCGGCCTTAACGCCAACACCCTCGACCGGCAGCTCGGCCACGACGACTTCACCGTCACCCCGCGCCGCGGCCAGCTCATCGTCTACGACAAGTTCGCCCGCGCCCTGGTCCGGCACATCCTGCTGCCCGTCCCCACGGCACTCGGCAAGGGCGTCCTGGTCGCCCCCACCGTGTACGGCAATGTCCTCCTCGGCCCCACCGCCGAGGACCTGCACGACAAGCGCGCCACCGGTTCGACCGCCGTCGCGCTGGCCCTCCTGCGCGAGAAGGGCCGCCGCATCCTGCCCGAACTCGTCGACGAGGAGGTCACCGCGGTCTACGCGGGCCTGCGCGCCGCCACGGAACACGAGGACTACCGCATCACCGCGCACCCTGACCAGTCGTACGTCACCGTCGGCGGCATCCGCTCCACCGGCCTGACCGCCTCGCTCGCCATCGCGGCCCACGTCGTCGACCAACTCGCCGACATCGGACTCGAGTTGGGCTCGAAGCGCGACCTGGAACCGGTCCGCATGCCCAACCTCGGCGAGGCCTTCCCACGCCCCCACCAACACCCCGGACTCATCGCCGCCGACCCGGAGTACGGCACCCTCGTCTGCCACTGCGAGCGCGTCTCCCGCGGCGAGATCCGCGACGCCCTGGCCAGTACGATCCCGCCGCGCACCCTCGACGGCCTGCGCCGCCGCACCCGGGCACGGGCGGGCCGCTGCCAGGGGTTCTACTGCGGGGCGACGGTGCGGGCGCTGTTCGAGGGGGCCGAGGCGTGAGGAAGGTGGACGTCCTTGTCGTGGGCGCCGGACCCGCCGGCCTCGCGGCCGCCGCCCGCCTCGCCGCCTCGGGCGCAGGCACCGTCGAGGTGCTGGACCGCGAACAGCAGGCCGGAGGGGTCCCCCGGCACTGCGCCCACGGCGGCTTCGGCACCTGGCTGCACCCGCTCACCGGCCCCGCCCACGCCCGCCTGCTCGCCGACGCGGCCGTACGCACCGGAGCCGCCGTACGCACCGGTGTGACCGCCCTCGACTGGGCGGGCGCCCTGGCCCTGACCACCGTCGGCCCGCAGGGCCCGGAGACCATCGCCGCCCGTGCGATCGTCCTGGCCACCGGAGCCCGCGAACGCCCGCGCGCCGCACGCCTGGTGCCGGGCACCCGCCCCGCCGGCGTCTACACCACGGGCGAACTCCAGCAGTCCGTACACCTCCACGGGCAGCGGATCGGCAGCCGAGCAGTGATCGTCGGCGCGGAGGACGTCTCGTACTCGGCCGCCGAGACCGTACGGACCGCCGGAGCCGACGTCGTCGCCATGGTCACCGACCAGCCCCGAGCCCAGACGACCCCGGCCCGCGCGCAGCAGACCCGCCTCCGCCACGGCATCCCCCTGCTCACCCACACCACCGTCACCGAACTCCTCGGCCACGGACGCCTGACGGGCGTGCGCGTCCACCACCGCGACGGCCGTACAGCCACGCTGCTGTGCGACACGGTCGTCTTCACCGGCGACTTCGTCCCCGACCACGAACTCGCCCGGCGCGGCGGCCTGTTGCTCGACCCCGGCACGCGCGGCCCCGCCGTCGACGGCGCCCTGCGCACCTCACGTCCTGGCGTCTTCGCCGTCGGCAGCATGCTGCATGCCGTGGAGAGCGCGGCCACGGCGGCCAGCGAGGGCGCGCGGGCGGCGGCTGCGGTCCGGGAGTGGCTCACGCAAGCCGACTGGGCGACCGGCATCCCCCTGACCGTGGCCCCGCCCCTGCGCTGGATCGCCCCGAACCGGGTCACCCCGGGCGACCGCCACCCGTACGTCCTGCGCACCACCGCCTTCCTGACCCGGCCGGTCCTGTACGTCGTCCAGGACGGCCGCCTCCTGCACCGCGAGCGCGTGGCAAGCGCCGTACCGAACCGCACCCTGCGGCTCTCGGCGGGCTGGACGAGCCGGATCGACCCGAAGGGCGGGCCGGTGCGGGTGAGCGTCCGCTGACCCCTCCGTCGAAGAGGACGGCTGGACTCGATCTCCGGTGAAGTCGCTCGCCGGGAGCTCCGGGGCCTTGCGTGGAACAGTGGAAGAGACGTCAAGGGTGCGCGGGGCCGCGCCTGCGCAGGTGGCGGTGGCGAAGGAGGGCGCGATGAGTCGCTCCGTGCTGGCGGGCATCGACGGATCCGGGCACAGCCTGGAGGCAGCCGACTGGGCTGCGCGGGAAGCGGTGCTGCGGGGCGTACCGCTGCGTCTCGTGCACGCCTTACCGCCGCTGCCGGGCGATGCCGTTCCGGCTCCGGCCGTTCAGACGCTGCACGACGTGGGTGAGCGCATGCTCCAACGGGCGATCGCCGACCTCGGCGCCCGCCACCCGGAGCTGCGGGTGCGGGGCGAGCAGACGGCCGACGCCCCGGCCGTGGCACTCCTCGGCGCCGCGCGCGGCGCCGAGCTCCTCGTGATCGGTGCGCGAGGCTCCGGTGGCTTCGACGGCCTCGCGGTCGGCTCGGTGGCCCTTGGGACGGCGGCAGCAGCCGCTTGCCCTGTCGTCCTGGTGCCCGAACGGCCGGTCGGAGCCTTCGATGGCGGAACGAGGGAGGCAGGCGCTGCCCAGGTCGTGGTGGGGTTCGACGCGCACCGTCCGGTCGACGAGGTGGCGGAATTCGCGTTCGCAGCCGCCGAGGCGCGCAGGGCGCCGGTGCGGGCGGTGCAGGCCTGGGCCCTGCCGGCCGAGGCCGTGTCGCCGCGGACGCTGTTCGTGACCGAGGAGGACCGTGCCACCTGGGAAGACCAGGAGGTCCTGCAGATGGCCGACGCCCTGCGCACGTGGCAGGACAAGTACCCGGAGGTGACGACCCGCGCCGATGTCGTCCTGCTCCATCCCGCGCAGGCGCTCCTGAACGCCTCCCGAGGTGGAGACCTGCTGGTCGTGGGCCGCCGCACCGACGCCCGGGCGGCCGAGGGCCGGCTGGGTCCGGTGACCCATGCCGTACTGCACCACACCCGCTGCCCGGTGGCGGTCGTACCGCACGCCGGCTGACGGCGGAGCGGATCAGCCGAAGAACACCTCGAACTCGCCGTACAGCGCCGGATCGACCGTCTTGGTCCTGCCCCGGCTCTCGTCGAGCGGGATGCGGACGATGTCGGTGCCGCGCAGGGCCACCAGCGTGCCGAAGTCCCCGTCCTTGACCGCGTCGACGGCGTGCAGCCCGAAGCGGGTGGCCAGCCAGCGGTCGAAGGCGCTCGGGGTGCCGCCGCGCTGGATGTGGCCGAGGACCGTGGTGCGGGCGTCCGTGCCGGTGCGTTGTTCGATCTCCTGGGCCAGCCACTCGCCGATGCCGGACAGGTGCACGTGGCCGTACTCGTCCAGCGTCCGGTCCTTGAGGATCATCTGTCCCTCTTTGGGGACGGCGCCCTCGGCGACGACCACGATCGGCGCGTAGTTAATCTTGAATCGGCTTGTCACCCAGGCACAGACCTGATCGATGTCGAACGGCCGCTCCGGGATGAGGATGACGTTGGCGCCGCCCGCGACGCCGGCGTGCAGCGCGATCCATCCGGAGTGCCGGCCCATCACCTCCACGACCAGGGTGCGCATGTGCGACTCGGCGGTGGTGTGGAGGCGGTCGATGGCCTCGGTCGCGATGCCGACGGCGGTGTCGAAGCCGAAGGTGTAGTCGGTGCCGCGTACGTCGTTGTCGATGGTCTTGGGCACGCCGACCAGATTGATGCCCTGACGGCTCAGCTCGGTGGCCGCACCGAGCGTGTCCTCGCCGCCGATCACGACGAGCGCGTCCATCCGGTGTGCGGCAAGGGTGTCCCGGATGCGCTGCACCCCGTCCTCGTGCTTGAACGGGTTGGTGCGGGAGGAACCGAGGATGGTTCCGCCACGCGGAAGGATCCCCCGCACGTGTGCGATGTCCAGCGGCACGACATTGCCCTGGAGCGCGCCGAGCCAGCCGTCCCGCAGGCCGGCGAATTCAAAGCCGTACTCCTGGACACCCTTGCGGACGACGCTGCGGATCACGGCGTTCAGACCGGGGCAGTCGCCGCCGCCGGTCAGCACTCCGACCTTCATGGCTCTACCTCCCTTCGCCGCACGGAATGACTGCGCGTCTCCGCGGACGTGAGCCCGGAGAGCCAGGTGACTCTCCCTCCATCATGAGCGTCGGCGGCCCCGTCGGCGACCCACCCCCCGGGGCCTGCCGACAGGGACGTCCGGCCACGTGACCGGGCCGCGCCGGCGTCCGAACATGGAGGAGGCGATGCGTGCCGTGTCGAGCGGCAGCCGCCGGCGGGATGAGGAGGAAGCGATGCCTCACACTGCGGAATGGAAGATCCGTCTCCGCCTCTTCGAGGACGAGGGGACCACGAAGGCACGGGTGGTGCTTGACACCGGAACCGCCTCGCTCACGGGTCACGGGGTCGCGCACTGCAGTCCCGGGGACACGGACGTGCCGGAGATCGGCGACGAGCTGGCGGCGGGCAGGGCGCTGCAGGACCTCGGCAGGCAGCTGGTGGATGCCGCCGAGCGGGACATCGACGGCATGGGCGCCTCCGCGACGAGGCGGGAACCTCCCGCGGTGGCCGGCTGGCTCAGTGACCTGTGATCCACCACCCGGCCGGAGGCGCAGCCGTCACAGGTCCGTGAACGACCCGCCCCGACCGGCACCGGCCGCGAACCGTGCAGCTCCCTCCAGGCTCTCCGCCAACACCTCCGTCCCGTGCCGGAGTTCGCCGCGCATCGCCGTCTCTTCGTCCGACCCGTCCTGCTCCAGCACCGACGCCCGGTCGCCCCGCAGACAGGCCTGCGGGAAACGGGCGATCTCGGCGGCCAGGGCCTCGGCCGCGAAACGTGCCGTGCCGGCGGGGACGACGCGGTTGGCCAGCCCCATCGCGTAGGCCTCCCGCGCGTCCACCGGCCGGCCCGTGAGGATCATGTCCATGGCGCGACTCTGCCCGATCAAACGGGGCAGCCGCACCGTGCCGCCGTCGATCAGCGGCACACCCCAGCGGCGGCAGAACACGCCGAAGACGGCGTCCTCCTCGGCGACCCGCAGATCGCACCAGAGCGCCAGCTCCAGTCCGCCGGCCACGGCGTGACCCGCGACCGCGGCGATCACCGGCTTGGACAGCCGCATCCGGGTCGGCCCCATCGGACCGTCCCCGTCCTCCGCGACCCGGTTGCTGCGCTCGCCGCCGAGCGCCTTGAGGTCGGCGCCCGCGCAGAACGTGCCGCCCTCGCCCCACAGCACCGCGACCCGCGCCTCCTCGTCCGCCTCGAACTCCCGGAAGGCGTCCGCGAGTTCGGCGGCCGTCGGCCCGTCGACCGCGTTGCGGACCTCGGGACGGGAGAGGACGACGGTGGTGACGTGTCCCTGGCGCTCGGTCCGGACCGGCATACTGGGCCCTCTTTCCCTGTGCGAGTCTGAGATTCCGTACAGAGGGAGTCTTCCTGATGGCAGTCGCGGACGCAGGCCTCCCGGTCGCCGTGGTGACCGGCGCCAACCGCGGCATCGGACACGAGGTGGTACGACAGCTCGCCCACCGCCACCACCGGGTCGTCCTCGGCGCCCGCGACCTCGCCCAGGGCCAAGCCGCCGCAGCACGCATCGACCCGGGCGGAGAGAGCGTGACCGCAGTGGAGCTCGACGTCTCCGACGAGGCGAGCGTGACCGCCATGGCGGAGTGGGCCACCCGGACCCTGGGGCGCGTGGACGTGGTCGTCAACAACGCGGCGATCCTGTACGACACCTGGGCCCAGGCCCGGTCGGCGGACCTCGGCGAGGTCCAACGGGCCCTGGACACCAACCTGTTCGGTGCCTGGCAGGTCACCCAGGCACTGCTCCCGCTGCTGCGGCGCAGCCCGCACCCGAGGGTCGTCATGGTCAGCAGCGAGGGCGGCTCGCTGCACTCGATGAGCGGCGGCACCCCCGCCTACAGCGTCTCCAAGGCGGCGCTCAACGCCCTCACCCGCCTGCTGGCCGGCGAGCTGCGCGGGCAGCGCATCCTGGTCAACGCGATCTGCCCCGGCTGGGTCGCCACCGACATGGGCGGCCCCGGCGGGCGGCCGGTCGACCAGGGCGCGGCCGGGATCGTCTGGGCGGCGACCCTGCCCGACGACGGGCCGACCGGGGGCTTCTACCGGGACGGCGAACCCGTGCCCTGGTGAGTGAGCCGCAAGCCCCCAAGAGCCCCCGGCTCAGATCACCTTCAGTCGCACCAGCGCGCCCAGCGTCACCGCTCCGGGCACCAGCGGCAGCCACACCGTGATGATCCGGTAGGCGAGCACCACCGCCGTCGCCACGGCCGCCGGACCGCCCGCCGCCACCAGCGCCACGACCAGCGCCGCCTCCACCGAGCCGAGCCCGCCCGGCGTCGGCACCAGCGCGACCGCGACCGTCGCCGCCAGATACGCCACGGCCATGTGCACCGGCGACACCGGCAGCCCCAGCGCCTGCCCGACCAGGACCAGCCCGGCCGCCTGCAGCAGGGGGAAGGCGAACGAACCGCCCCACAGGGCGAACGCACGGCACGGACGGGTGTGCACCGAGCGCAGTTCGCCCAGCGCGGTGCGCAGGAACGACACCACGGCCGTACGCAGCCGTCGTACGAACGCGAGGACGCCCGCCGCCACGACCAGCACCGCGACCACGCCGAGCAGCAGCGGACCCATCGCGTGCTCGGGCAGCAGCTCGCCGAAGCTCAGCGCGTCCGGGAAGGCGAGCAGCAGTGCGGTCAGCAGGCCCAGGCGGGCGACGGACTCCGCCAGCAGATACAGCGCGAGCGCGGCCGAGGAGCGGGCGAGCGGAACGCCGCACACCGTCATGAAGCGGAGGTTGACGGCGCTGGCGCCGAGGCCGGTGGGCAGCAGATGGTTGGCCGCGCCTGCTGCGAACTGGGTGGCGAGCAGCCGCCGCTTGGGCAGCCGCTCGACGACCGCGCCCTGGCGGGTGAAGGCGGCCGCCACCCAGGTCAGACAGGTGGCACCGATCGCCGCAAGCAGCCACGGCCACTCGGCGCTGCGCAGATGACCGAAGCCCTCGGCGAGGACCGAGCGGTGCTGCACGGCGACGACGGTGACCAGCAGGAGCGGAACCAGACACAGGATCTGGCGGAGCTGGCGGGCCGGGACGCGTCGGGGAAAGCGTCCCTCGGGGAGCGGCCCTTGGGGGAGTTGTACCGCAGTCACATCGCTAGAGGGTTTCCGCGCCGCGCCAACTGCGGGTTGCGGGATTGCGGCGAGCGGCTTACGGACGGGAAGCGGGTGGGGAGGCAGGGCCATGAGGTCCTTCGGGGGAGGGGACGGAGCGGCGGGAGTGTTGACCTCAATAACGCTCGAGGTTCTAGGTTCTCTCCCATGAGCATGGAAACCACAGCGTGGACACAGCTGCACAGTGTCATGACAGCCCAGCAGGAACGGCGCCCTGTGGCGCGTGCCACGCTGCGCCGTATCGGCGCGTTCGCCCGTCCGCATCGCGCCCGTATCGCCCAGTTCGTGCTGCTCGGTGTGGTGACCGCGCTGCTCGCCGTGGCGACCCCCGTGCTGGCCGGGCGTGTCGTGAACGCGATCGTGGCGGGCCGCGACGAGGGCACGGTCGTACGACTTGCCCTGCTCATCGCGTTTCTGGCGGTCGCGGAGGCGGCGCTCGGCATCCTCGGCAGGAGGCTCTCGGCGTCGCTCGGGGAGGGACTCATCCTCGATCTGCGCACGGCTGTGTTCGATCATGTGCAGCGGATGCCGGTCGCGTTCTTCACACGTACACGTACGGGTGCACTGGTCTCCCGACTCAACAACGACGTCATCGGCGCCCAGCGTGCCTTCAGCAACACACTCTCCGGAGTGGTCAGCAACCTGGTCACGCTGGTGCTCACGCTCGTCGTCATGCTCACCCTGTCCTGGCAGATCACCCTGATCGCGCTCGCCCTGCTCCCGGTGTTCGTCGTGCCCGCCCGGCGCATGGGCAGCCGCATGGCCCGTATGCAGCGCGAGGCGGCGACCCTGAACGCGGCGATGGGCACCCGGATGACCGAGCGGTTCTCGGCGCCGGGCGCCACGCTGGTCAAGCTCTTCGGGCGCCCGGAGGAGGAGTCCGAGGAGTTCGCGGACCGCGCCCGCCGGGTCGCGGACATCGGGGTCCGGACGGCCACGGCCCAGTCGGTGTTCATCACCGCGCTGACCCTGGTCTCCTCCCTGGCCCTCGCCCTGGTCTACGGCCTCGGCGGCTGGTTCGCCCTGCGCGGCACCCTGGAGCCGGGCGCCGTCGTGTCCCTGGCCCTGCTCCTGACCCGTATGTACGCGCCGCTCACGGCGCTGGCCGGCGCCCGCGTCGAGGTGATGAGCGCCCTGGTCAGCTTCGAGCGGGTCTTCGAGGTCCTCGACCTCAAGCCCCTGATCGAGGAGAAACCGGACGCCCGCCAGGTCCCCGACGGCCCGGTCGCGGTGGAGTTCAAGGACGTCCGCTTCGCCTACCCGTCCGCCGACAAGGTCTCCCTCGCCTCCCTGGAGGAGGTCGCCTCCCTCGACACCCGGGGCGGAGCGGAGGTCCTGCACGGCATCACGTTCCGCGCCGAACCCGGCCAGACCGTGGCACTCGTCGGCTCCTCCGGCGCGGGCAAGTCGACGATCGCCGGGCTCCTGCCGCGTCTCTACGACGTCGACGGGGGCGCCGTCCGGGTCGGCGGCGTCGACGTCCGTGATCTGACCGCCGGGTCGCTGCGCTCGACGCTCGGCATGGTCACCCAGGACGGCCACCTCTTCCATGACTCTGTCCGCGCCAACCTCCTGCTGGCCCGCCCCGAGGCGACCGAGACCGAACTGTGGGACGCCCTGCGCCGCTCCCGGCTCGACGATCTCGTACGGTCCCTGCCCGACGGTCTGGACACGGTGGTCGGCGAGCGCGGCTACCGGCTCTCCGGCGGCGAGCGCCAGCGCATGACCATCGCCCGCCTGCTGCTGGCCCGACAGCGCGTCGTCATTCTCGACGAGGCCACCGCCCACCTCGACAACACCTCCGAGGCCGCCGTCCAGGAGGCGCTGACGGAGGCACTCGAGGGCCGGACCGCGGTAGTGATCGCCCACCGGCTGTCCACGGTGCGGGCAGCGGACCAGATCCTGGTGATCGAGGGCGGCCTGATCGTGGAGCGGGGCAGGCACGAGGAACTGCTGGCGGCCGACGGCCGGTACGCGGAGCTGTACCGCACGCAGTTCGAGGAGCGGGCGGCGGAGGTGCCGGAGATCGCGACGGCCGGGGAGGCCGTGGCGTAGAGGGCCTCGACCGCTCCATGGGCGGCAGGTCGTCGAGTCCAACACCCGTACGCTGTACGGTTGTTGACCGAGCGCGGTCGGACCGGCGGTCCATGCGGCGCGGAAGTCGAGGAGATCGCCGCCCGGCCGCCTGCCGCGAGCGTGGTGCGTCGGCGGCGGAGGTGCCGGAGATCGCGTCGGCCGGGGAGGCCGTGGCGTAGAGGGCCTCGACCGCTCCATGGGCGGCAGGTCGTCGAGTCCAACACCCGTACGCCGTACGGTTGTTGACCGAGCCCGGTCGGACCGGCGGTTCATGCGGCGCGGAGGTCGAGGAGATCGCCGCCCGGCCGCCTGCCGCGAGCGTGGTGCGCCGGCGGCGGAGGTGCCGGAGATCGCGCCGACGGGGGAGGCCGTGGCGTAGAGGGCCTCGACCGCTCCATGGGCGGCAGGTCGTCGAGTCCAACACTCGCACGCCGTGCGGTCGTTGACCCAGCGCGGTCGGACCGGCGGTCCATGCGGCGCGGAAGTCGAGGAGATCGCCGCCCGGCCGCCTGCCGCGAGCGTGGTGCGCCGGCGGCGCAGCGCCCGGCTCAGGGAGAACGGGGCGCAGGTCGCGGGGCCGTCCGGACGAGCCGGGTCGCGCGCCTGGGCAGTCGGCGACGGAGGTGCCGGAGATCGCCGCCGCCGGGGAGGCCGTGGCGTAGGAAAGACGTGGGCCCCGAGTGGCGGTGCTGCCGCCACTCGGGGTCCTGCCGCTCTGCTAGGAGACCAGCGCGTCCTGCTTCCGGCCCAGTCGCTCGCGGACCAGCGCGAAGACCACCACGGCCACGGCCACCAGGGTGGACAGGACCACCTGGTCGCGGCCGCCGCCGTCGGCCGTGTCGGTGAGCATGTAGCCCAGAACGAAGGTGATCAGGGCGATGGTCGCCCAGGTCAGGTACGGGTACAGCCACATCCTGACGACGAGCTTCTCCGGCGTCTCCCGCTCGATGATCTTGCGCATCCGCAGCTGCGAGAAGCAGATCACCAGCCACACGAACAGGGCGATCGCACCGGAGGAGTTGAGCAGGAACTGGAAGACCGTGTCCGGCCACAGGTAGTTGAAGGCGACCGCGACGAAGCCGAAGACCACCGAGGCCAGGATGGCCGCCCGCGGCACACCGCGCTGGGTGGTGCGCCCGAAGGAGGCCGGGGCGTCACTGCGGCGGGCGAGCGAGAACGCCATGCGGGAGGCGGTGTACAGGCCGGAGTTGAGACAGGACAGCACGGACGTCAGCACGATGGCGTTCATGATCTGCGCGGCGTGCGGGATGCCGATGGAGCTCAGCGCGGCGACGTACGAGCCGTCCTTCAGGATCGCCGGGTCGTCCCAGCGCAGCAGCGACACCACGATCAGGATCGAGCCCAGGTAGAACACCGCGATCCGCCAGATCACGCTGTTGGTGGCCTTGGTGACCGCACCCTGCGGGTCCGCGGACTCGCCGGCCGCGAGCGTGACGATCTCGCTGCCCATGAAGGAGAAGACCACCATCAGCACGCCGGTGAGGATCGCTCCCGGCCCGTTCGGCAGGAAGCCGCCGTGCGCGGTCAGGTTGGAGAACCCGGAGGCCGGGTGGTCGGAGCCGGGCAGCAGGCCGAAGATCGCGAGACCGCCCACCACGATGAACGCGGCGATGGCGACGACCTTGATGCCCGCGAACCAGAACTCGAACTCGCCGTAGGAGCTGACCGACACCAGGTTGGAGGCGGTCAGGACGACCATGACGATCAGGGCCCAGCCCCACTGCGGGACCGCCGGTATCCACCCGGCCAGGATCTTGGCGCCGGCCGTCGCCTCGACCGCGAGCACCACGACCCAGAAGAACCAGTACAGCCAGCCGATGGTGAACCCGGCCCAGCGCCCCAGGGCGCGGTCGGCGTACGCGGAGAACGAACCCGAGGTGGGGTTGGCCGCGGCCATCTCACCGAGCATCCGCATGACGAGGACGACGAGGACGCCGACCAGGGCGTAGGAGACGAGGATGCCGGGGCCCGCGGCGGCGATGCCGGAGCCGGAGCCGACGAACAGACCGGCGCCGATGACGCCGCCGATCGCGATCATCGACAGGTGGCGGTTCTTCAGGCCGGCCTGCAGGCCGGAGTCTGCTGAGGGGCCGTCGGTGCTGGTCACCGGGGCCGGAGCGGAAACAGGGGGACGTGTGGTCATCTCGACATCTCTCTGGAGGAGGTGCGGACGAAAGGGACGGGCGCCGTGCCGGGGAAATTAGTTCAGTACGATCCAAAAGAACAGTCTTGTTTAATTGTTCATGTTGCTCTATTTTCCGTGCATGCACAGGACACCGTGCCCCCGCCCGCCGTAACCCCCGCTCAACAGGCCGTTAAGGTGACGTCGTGGTGAATGCAGCGGGCAAGTTCGGGCCCTACGGTCAGCCGGCTCCGGCGTCGGTCGCCGGTGTGCACGACGCCCGAGTGCTGCCCGGCCGGGGCCAGACGGGAGCGGAGCTCGTCCGCTCACGGATCGCCCTGCAGGTGCGCCTGACCTCCGTCTCCCCGGGCGACCGGCTGCCGGACGCCGGCGTCCTGGCCGAGGAGCTGGGCATCGGCGAGATCACCGTGCGCCGCGCGCTGGAGGCGATGTGCCAGGACGGCCTGCTCGACCGGCGGCGCGGCCGGACCGGTGGCACCTTCGTCGCTCAGGGATGGGGCACGGTCGTCCCGGTGCTGCACGACGCCGACGAGGCGGCCTCGCTGAGCGCCTTCCACCTGCTCCTGGAGTGCGGCCTCGTGGCCCACGGCGCGGGTGAGGTACCGGCCGACCGGCTCGACGGGCTGAAGGTGCTGGTCGAGGAGATGGACCTGACCGACGACCCCGGACGACTGCTCATGCTGGAGACCCGCTTCCACCTCGACCTCGCCGAGGCACTCGGCGGCGCGGGCGTCCGCGAACTCACCGCCGACCTCCTCGGCCGGCTGTGCCTGGTGCAGCCCGCCCCGGACCCCGCGGTCGTACGGGCGCAGAACCGCCACCACGCCGACCTGCTCGCCGAACTCGCCCGCGGCGCGCTCGACCCGGCCGTACAGGCGGTCAAGGCACACCACCACGCCCATCATCCCGGCTGACATCCCCGCGCATCGCCTGCACCGCCCCGCAACAGAAGGAGCTGCCGCCATGCCCCACCCCAAAGCCGTCGGCCCGCCGCCGGCGCCGGGTGCCGTCGGCGGCACGCCCCAGCGGCTGCGTGGCGGTGTTCTCGGCATGGCGGACATCGCGGCCGCCACCATGGCCAACGTCGGCCCGGCCATGAGCTTCTTCTTCGGCTTCGCCTTCCTGTCCACCACGGCGGGCGTCGCGTCCCCGCTGACCATCCTCGCCGCGGGCATCGCGGTCGCGCTGCTGGGCAACACGCTCGCCCAGTTCTCCCGCGCACACCCCTCGGCGGGCAGCTTCATCACCTTCGTCGGCAAGACCTTCGGCCCGGTCAGCGCGGTCACCACGGCCCTGCTGGCCGGACTCGGCTACATCATCGCGATGGCCTCAGTGATCGCGATCTCCGGCGGGTTCGTGCAGATCACCCTGCACCACTACACCGGCGTCGACCTGCCGTGGATCATCTGGACGCTGCTGCTGACCGGCCTGTCGGTGGTGCTGATGCTGCGCGGGGTGGTGGTCTCCACCAAGTGGGCCGGCTACTTCTTCGGCGTCGAGATGCTCGTCCTCGTCGTGGTCTCGGTCGCGGCGCTCGTCGAACACCGCGGCAACCTCTCCGCCGCCCCCTTCCTGCCCGACCACATCCACCACGGCCTGCGGGGCCTGGCCGCCGGTTTCCCGCTCGCGGTCTACCTCTTCATCGGCTGGGAGAACTCCGCGGCCCTCGCCGAGGAGACGGAGAACCCCCGGCGCAACGTCGGCCGCGCCGTCCTCTCCTCCATCGCGATCATGACCGTGAGCTACATCCTCTTCTCCTACGCCACCGTCACCGGCTTCGACTACGACGTCGCCAGACTCGGCGAGGCCCGCATCCCGTTCATCGACGTCGCCCACGACACCCTCGGCGCGCTCGCCTTCCTCGCCTACATCGGCGGCCTTACCTCCACCCTCGGTGTGCTGATCGCCGGCATCAACTCCCAGGCCCGCCTGGTGTTCAACGCCGGACGCGAGGGACTCCTCCCGTCCTTCTTCGGCTACGTCCATCCCAGGCGCCGTACGCCCAACAACGCGATCGTCACCTTCGCCGCCATCTCCCTGCTGATCATCGGCGGTTGGGGCCTGGGCCATCTGCTCGGCTCCGAGGGCCGCTCGATGAACCCGGTGGTCTTCTTCACCGAGTCCTCCAGCCTGGGCTCCATCCTGATCCTGCTGGTCTACCTCGCGTCCAACATCGCCCTGCCGCTGTACTACCGCCGCTACCGGCCCCAGGAGTTCCGCACGGTCCGCCACCTGGTGCTGCCCGCCCTCGGCGCGCTGGCGATCCTGGTGCCGCTGTACTACCTGGCCAAGCCCGGCCAGCCGGCGCCGTACAACTGGTTCCCCGTCGCGGCCCTCGCCGCGCTCCTGCTCTCCGTCGGCTACGCGACGCTGCTGGTCCGCCGGGATCCGAGCCTGGCGGAGCGGGTCGGGTCGGTCGTCGCCGACGCGGAGTGAGGACCCGGATCCGATCCCGAGTCATCGGGTGGTGTGCAGGGTGGCCGGGGCGTCGGCCTGCTGGAGTTCGGTGAGGAGCTGGTTCTGGCCGGTGAGGAGCTCGGTGAGGATCCGGCGGGCGGCACGCAGCAGTTCGGCGACGTCTCCGCCGGCGAGCGCATAGCGGACGGTGGAGCCCTCCCGTATCGACACGATGATGCCCGAGCGCCGGAGGACGGCCAGCTGCTGCGACAGGCTGGACGGCTCGATCTCGATGTCGGCCAGCAGGTCCCGTACGGACACCGGCCCGTGCTGGAGGAGTTCCAGCACCCTGATGCGTACGGGGTGGCCGAGCATGCGGAAGAACTCCGCCTTCACTTGGTAGAGGGGGGCCTGCATGGATGCTCGCTCCTGGTCGGGTGGATGGGACTGCGGCCGCCGCGGTGCGACGGCGTCCGGGGACACCGCCGCACCGCAGACCGCCTTCGGATGCCGATCCTTCACGCCTCGGACCCGGCAGGAACGCACATTGGGACCATGCTGATGTGGTGACTTGAAGAAGTCTTCACATGATGGGCAGACGAAGCCACCGGTGTCCTCGGGCGGGCTAGATCTCGATCGCCTCCTCCACGCGCTTGAGTTGGTGACGGGCCATCGCCAGGTTCGAGCGGGCCTTGTCGAGGACGAGGTAGAGGAACAGCCCGTTGCCCGTACGACCGGTCACCAGGCGGATCACGTGGTACTGGCGGTCCAGTGTGATCAGAATGTCCTCGATCTTGCCCTTGAGACCCAGCTGCTCCATGGTGCGGACCTTGGCCCGGATGACATCTGTGTTGCCGGCCGCGGCGACGGTCAAATCCAGGTCCTTGCTCCCGCCGAGCGTGCCCAGCGCCATTCCGCTGGTGTAGTCGACGACGGCAGCTCCCAGGGCTCCTTCGATCCCGGCCATCATCTCCTTGAGCGACACTTCCACACTCGCCACAACGCCTCCCTTTGTGTGCCGTTGAGTGCGCGGGCCGGTGCTGGCGACCCGCCTCGGTGTCCGGACCGTACGCACGCCGCCGTCGCGTCGGGAGGAAGTGTCCGGGACTGCCCGGTGGCGACCGAACAACGGCGCGACCGGACCGTTCGGCGGACCGGAAGTGCCTTGACCGGCCGAGAAGTTGACGCGCAGGGGCGGCCGACTCCTGTCCAATCCCTGTACGTGCGCCCGGTGTTCGGGATACCGTCACGTCACCACCATCGTCTGAAACGATTCAATCCCGTCTGTTCAGGGAGGCGCTGTGACGTCGAACGGCACATCGGAGAAGGACATCCCCAGACGCACCGTGATGGCCGGGGCCGGCGCGGTCGGGCTGACGGCGGCTCTCGCCTCCGCCGGACTCCCCGCGGCGGCGGCGCTCCCCGCCGAGGAGGGAGCCGCCCCCGTCGCCGACGACCCGGCCCACCGCGCCAACCGCTGGCACCGCTACGTACAGGCACCGTCCTCGCGCACCGTCCGGCCCCTCCGGACCGTCGCGACCAGCGGCGATGTCGAGAACGCCGAGGCGCTGCTCCAGCCCGGCGGGGCCGCGACGGTCCTGCGGCGTCCCCGCCCCGCGGCGGCACCCCGCTGGCCCGAGGGCACCACCGCCGAGGCCTCCTCGGCCCACGCCGGCAACAACGGCAACGACGGACGCCCGCGGACCTATGACGCCGTCAACGCCATCGACGGCGATCCGGACACGTTCTGGAACGACGACACGCTGGGGGAGTTCCCCGACACCCTCACCGTCGTCCTGCCGCAGCCGACGTCGCTTCCGGGCATCACCGTCGTCTCCAACAGTGACGGCGTACCGACGGCGTTCACCGTCGAGGTGCGGTGCGACGGTGCATGGCAGACCGCAGCCACGGTCGTGGACAACGATGTCATCCAGCGGGCCGTCCCCTTCGCCGAGCCGGTGACGACCGACCTCGTACGCATCACCGTGACGAGCGTGCAGGACACACCGCGCGGCGCCTTCACCCGTATCAACGAAGTCTGGCCCGCGCCCGTCGAGCCGATCGCCGTGCCGAGCGTCACCGTGGACTTCGGCAAGGTCGTGGTCGGATACCCGCGGATCCGGTTCACCTCGGCCTCCGACAACTCCCCGGGCGTGCGGGTGGCGTTCTCCGAGACCCGGCAGTTCCTCACGGACCGCTCGGACTTCACCCGCTCCGACCAGGCAGGCGGCACCGGGCAGGGCACGGACCAGTTCGCCGTGCCGGCAGGCGGCGCCGACTGGACCGACCTCAAGGGCTTCCAGGCCGGTGACAAGGTCTTCGCGGACGGGCTGCACGGCTTCCGCTACCTCAGGATCGCCCTCGACGCCCTGCCCGCGGACGCTCCCGCCGCGCAGCCCTGGGGGGAGGTCGAAATCGACTCGGTGGCCCTGCAGTTCAGCGCCTACCTCGGCACGCCGAGCACCTACCGCGGCTGGTTCCTGTGCTCCGACGAGGAGTTGAACCGCTACTGGTACGGGGCGTCGTACACCAACGAACTGGTCACGGACACCTTCCGCCAGGACGACGTCGATCCGCGCGGCGCCTGGAGCGCCACCCTGGAGGGCAAGCTGGTCCTGCACGACGGCGCCAAGCGCGACCGCGACCCCTACGTCGGCGACCTCGCGGTCTCCGCGCGCACCCTGTACCTGACGCACGACGACACCGCCGAGGCGGTCCGCAACGTGCTGGCCGACCTCGCCGCGCACCAGCGCGCCGACGGCTGGATCCCGCCCGCCTCCATCGCGGGCTACACCCTGCCCCTCTTCGACTATCCGCTGTACTGGGTCACCTGCAGCTGGGACTACGTCCTCTACACCGGCGACAGCTCCTACGCCGCCCGGCACCACCCGAACCTGGTCAAGGTCCTGGACAGCTGGTGTCCCGGCGTCACGGACGACTCGGGCCTGCTGCGCAAGGGCCTGGGCGGCACCGGCGGGTACGGCGACTACGCGTTCCTGGGCCGCACCGGCCAGGTCACCTACTACAACGCCCTGTACGTGCAGGCCCTGCGGGCCGGTGCCCGGCTGGCCCTCCTGCTGGGCCGCGGAAGCGACGCCGAGCGCTGGAACGCCAGAGCGGACAAGGTCGCGCAGGCCGTCAACGCGCTGCTGTGGGACGCGGCGGCGGGAGCCTACCTGGACTCCACGACCGGCCCGGCGCGCCATGCGCAGGACGGCAACGCACTGGCCGTCGTCACCGGCATCGCCGGCGCGGACCGCGCCGCATCGGCGCTGGCCCATCTCGACGCGACGACGAGGCGGCCGTACGGCAACGCCTTCATGGACAACGACACCCTCTTCGACCAGGCCTCCCAGCGCGTCTACGCCTTCACCTCCTACCCCGAGATCGAGGCCCGCTTCCTCGCGGGCCGGGCCGCGTCCGCGCTCGACCAGATCCGGCGCACCTACGGCTGGATGGACAAGAACGACCCCGGCATCACCCACTGGGAGGGCATCGGCCCCGACGGCTCCCTGTACGAGGGCGCCTACACGAGCATGGCCCACGGCTGGTCCACCGGTGTCCTGCCGGCCCTGACCCACCACCTGCTCGGGGCCCGCCCCACGTCTCCGGGCTACGCCACCTGGGAGATACGGCCGCAACCCGGCGACGTCGACTGGGCGACGGGCCAACTGCCCACACCGCAGGGCCCGTTGCGCGTCGAGTGGGAGAACACCGCCCACGCCTTCCGCCTCACCGCCCACGTACCGGCACACACGCGGGGATCGATCGCGTTCCCCGGCGACGCGCACCGGCAGACCGTGCGTGCCGACCGCCGGACGCTCTGGGACGGGCACCGGGCGTCGACGCGTGGCGTGCGGGTGACCGACGGGACGGTCACCGTGTCCGACCTCGGTCCGGGCAGCCACGGTTTCGTGTGCGAGCGACACGGCTAGGGCTCTTCTGATGGATCTCCGTGGGAGAAGGAGCGGCGTTCGGTGCGTGCTCTCGGCGTGCCGGGCGGAAGCCCTCGTAGCGGAGCCACTAGGGCTTTTGACCGGTGCGGCGAGAGGGCGTGCCGGGCGTCGCGACGCCGCGGAGATTCCATCAGAAGAGCCCTAGGCAGGCCGGGGCGCGGATCCCGACAGCGTCACGCGTGCGGTCGGCCGGTGGGTGCCTCCCGCTCCAGCAGCCCGGTGCGCAGCTCGAGCGGGGTCACTCCGTGCCACCGGCGCACCGCGCGCCGGAGCGCGCTCACGTCGGCGAAGCCCGCCTGGCGGGTGATGTCACGGAGCGTCAGTTCCGGTCGCCGTAGCAGCTGTTCGACCTGCTCGCGGCGTACCCCGTCGACGATCGCCTCGTACGTGGTGCCGCACTCGGCCAGGCGACGGCGCAGGGTGCGTTCGCTGGACGCGTGCCGGCGGGCCTGCTCGGTGAACGAGGGGACGGCCGGAAGGCTCTGCGCGATGGAGATCTCCAGCACCTCGAGCAGGTCCTGCTGGTCGCGCCGTGACGCCATCTCCTTGTCCAGCACGTCGAGCACCGAGGCGTACGTGATGGGGTCCCGTCCCGGCATGGCCGTACGGGCCCACCGGGCGGGGAACACCATGCGGTTGCCGGCGGCGTCGAACCGCAGTGGGCAGCGGAAGAGTTCGTCGAACGGGCCCGTGTCGCGCGGGGCGGGGAAGGCGAACTCGACCGCCTGCGGGGCGAATTGGGCGCCGACGCTCAGCCGGGTGAGGGTGACGACGCTGGAGTACGCCTCCTCGATCAGGAAGACGGCGACCGTCGGATCCAGTGCGGGGTCCGGCAGATCGGCGCGCAACACGTAGCCGGCGTCCTCCCAGCGGGCCGACCACACCGTCATCGCCCCGGACAGGTTCTGATAGCGCACGCCCGTCTCGATGGCGTCCTGAAGCGTGTCGGCGGCCATCATGGCCAAGCCGAGCAGCCCCCACGCGGTCAGGTGCTGCACCGCGCCCACGCGCAGCCCCAGCTGCTCGTCCCCGGTCCGCTCCACCGCCTGCCGGATGACGTCGCTGCCCTGCCGGTAGGAGACCCGCAGCGCGGCGGAGCCCATCACCGTCGGGTCCAGCCCGACCCGGGTCAGCAGCGGCTGCAGGTCGACGCCGTACTCGCCGGCTACCCGGGCCAGGTAGCGGAGGATGTTCGGCGCGATGGTGGCCGAAGTGCTGCGGCTCGTTCCCGGAGAAGTGACCGGAGCGGGAGCATCGGGCATCGCATCCCCTCTCACCAGGGCGTTTCTCGACTCACTGTAAGCAGCCGGGCCCCGTCTGTCGCGGGTGTGGCCGCCGGAGCCCCCATTTCGGCCTCTGACGCGCTGCACACGGCCTTTCCGCCCTCCCTACCTTGTGCGGAAACCCGCCACCTTCCGCAAGGGTCACCATGACTGCACCTCTCCAGGCCAAGGCTCGGCTTCGATCCGTGCGGCGGAGCCCGCTCGCGGCGCCCCGGCGTGCCGTGGCGACGGTGTTCGCCGCCCAGGGGGCGGCGGTGGCCGCGGTGTCCACCACGGTGCCCGCCGTCAAGGAGCGCCTCTCGCTCTCTCCGCTGACGATGACCGTGCTCGTCGTGACGGTCGCGTTGAGCGCGGGCGTCGGCAGCTTCGCCGGACTGGCCGTGATCCGGCGTCTGGGGCAGGCCGCCGCCATGCGGGCCGCCGTCGTGGCCACCGCCGTGGCCCTGCTGCTGATCGGCTGGGCTCCCAGCCAGGCCGCGGTCGCGGTGTCGTACGCGTTGTTCGGCATGACGCTGGGCTGCATCGACGTGTCGGCGAACGCCCGGGCCGCGGCCGTCGAACGCCACTACGGCCGGAGCATCTTCGCCTCCTTCTACGCCGCCTGGAGCGCAGCGGGCGTTGCGGCCGCACTGCTGACAGCGGGCACGGCCCGCCTCGGCCTGTCTGCCGAGTACACCCTGACCGCGCAGGCCGGTGTCGTCCTGGTCCTCGCCCTGACCGTCCGCTCGCACGCGCTTCCCGCCGACGCACCATCCGCCGTGTCCGGCCACGGGGAGTCCGTCGCGCTCGGCCGCGGGCTGTGGGTCCAACTCGCCCCGTTCGGCCTTGTCCTGCTGGTCGCCTACGTCATCGACTCCACGGTCTCGTCGTGGTCGACGCTCTATCTCCACCAGACCCTGGACACCGCCCTGTCCCTCGCACCGCTGGCCTATGCGGCCTACCAGGTCGGCACCGTCACCGGGCGGTCCTGCGCCGACCGCCTCGTACGCACGATCGGTCCGGTGGCCGTGATCCGTGCCGCCACCCTGCTCACCGCCGTGGCCCTGGCCGGACTGGCAGTCGCCCCCGCCTGGCCGTACGCGGTCCTGGCGGCCGCATGCACCGGGCTCGGGGTGTCCGCGCTCGTCCCCCTGTGCCTTGCCTCCGCCGGACGCCTGCGACCGGGGGCGACCGAAGCGGTCCTGGCCCGAATGAACGTCTTCAACTACGCAGGCGTGCTCGCGGGCGGGGCCGCCAGCGGAATCCTCGGGTCCACCGGCCACTTCCGCCTGGCCTACGGGATCCCCGCCGCACTCGTCCTCGCGCTCCTGGTGACGGCACGGTCTTTCGCTTGGCCGCCCAGGCCCCCTCTTTGACCGCACGGATCATTTCCCGCTGAACGGCAGATGAATAAGTTCTCCTCAGCCCTTCGGGAATGGAACCGAGAGAGTTTGGAAAAAAGGATCCGATTCATGGGAAACATTCAGTACGACACATGCGTGATCGGGGCGGGACCTGCCGGCCTGGCGGTCGCAAGAGCCCTGACGGAGCGGAATCTGCCGTACACGCATCTCGAGCGGCACACCGGGCCGGGCGGTATCTGGGACATCGACAACCCCGGCAGCCCGATGTACGAGTCGGCCCATTTCATTTCCAGCAGGACGCTCTCGGGATTCGGAGGTTTTCCGATGCCCGACGAATTCGCCGATTATCCTCCGCATCGGCAGATCCTCTCGTATCTGACGTCGTTCGCCGACGCCTACGAACTGACGGAGCGCATCCAGTTCGGCGTCGAGGTCGAAAACGTCGACAAGAACGCGGACGGCACCTGGACGGTCACCCGGACCGACGGGCAGCAGACCGTGCACAGCCACGTCGTGGTGTGCACCGGCTCCCAGTGGCACCCCAACGTTCCGGAACTGCCCGGCAGTTTCACCGGCGAGGTCCGCCACACGGTCGGCTACCGCAGCGCGGAGGAACTGCGCGGCAGGCGGGTCCTGGTCGTGGGTGCGGGGAACTCCGGCTGCGACATCGCCTGCGATGCGGCCCGAAGCGCGGACCACGCGGTGATCAGCATGCGCCGCGGCTACTGGTTCATCCCCAAGCACCTCTTCGGCCGGCCGGTGGACACGATCGCGAGCGGCGGGCCGCATCTGCCGATGTGGCTGGCGCAGCGGGTCTTCGGCACCCTCCTGCGATTCCTCAACGGCGACCCGACGCGCCTGGGCCTGCAGAAGCCGGACCACAAGCTGTTCGAGACCCACCCCGCGATCAACTCGATGCTGATCCACCACCTTCAGCACGGCGACATCGCCGCCAAGCCGGGGATCGCCCGCACCGAGGGCAGAACGGTCCACTTCACGGACGGCACCCGCGACGACTTCGACCTGATCCTGCTGGCCACCGGCTATGTCCACCAGGTTCCGGTCGCGCAGAAGTACTTCGGCGACGAGCAGCACCCCGACCTGTACCTGTCGTCGTTCTCCCGCGAGCACCAGGGCCTTTTCGGAGTCGGCTTCGTCGAGACCAACTCCGGCGCGTACCGGCTCTTCGACACCCAGGCCCAACTGGTCGCCGGGCACATCCACGACGTGGCGCAGGGGCTGCCGAACGCGGAGCGGTTCGCGAGCATGATCCGTACCGACCGCCCGGACCTGTCCGGCGGGATCAAGTTCGTCGACTCGCCCCGGCACACCGGCTACGTCGACAGCGCGGCCCTCGTGAAGCACCTCGGCAGGATCGCGGCCGACATGGGCTGGCGCACCGAGGGCCGGCCACCGCGCGTGCGGTCCCCGCGGGGCGTGGAGGCGATGTCATGAGCGGCTTCGACTTCCGTGACAAGGTCATGCTGGTGACCGGCGGTGCCGGCGGGATCGGCAGCGCGATGTGCCGCCGCTTCGCCGCCGGGGGCGCCCGCTGCGTGGTCGTCGACATCGACGAGGCCCGCGCCAAGCGGGTCGCCGTCGAACTCCCCGGCGCCGGCCACACCGCCCTGGGCTGCGACCTGGTGGACCGGGCTCAGGTGGAGCAGCTTTTCGATCAGGTCGCCGATGCGTACGGCCGCCTCGACGTGCTCGTCAACAACGTGGGAATGACCAGCGCCGAACGCTTCGACGTGCGCAGCGTCGAGAGCATCGAGCAGGAGATCACCCTCAACCTGACCTCGCCGCTGGTGGCCACGAGGATCGCGATCCCGCTGCTGCAGGCCTCCCGGGACGCCCGTGTGGTCACCACCGTCTCCCTCGGCGGGATCTTCCCGCTGGGCGAGACCCCGATCTACACGGCCTCGAAGTTCGGGCTGCGCGGGGCGATGCTCGCCCTCGGGCTCGATCTGAGGAGCAAGGGCATCCTGGCCGGGTCGGTGCTGCCGTCGGCGACCGACACCCGGATGCTGCGCCAGGAGGCCGTGGACGGCGGCAACTCCATGCAGTTCCAGGACCCGCCGCAGCAGCCCGCCGACGTCGTGGCGGCGGTGGTCAGCCTGCTCGACAGGCCCCGCCTGGAGGCCTACCCCCGGCCCGGCGAGTCCCGCCTGGTCCGTTTCGCGTTGCTGGCGCCGAACCTGCTGCCGAAGATCTTCCCGCTGTTCCGGCGCAGAGGGGAGCGCGGCATGGCCCGCTACCTGGAGGAGCTGCGCCGCCGGGGACTGGCCCGGCAGACCGACGGCCGCTGGGAACTGGTGGAGGAGAAATGACCGCAGTCGAGAGCCCCGGCACGCTGAGCGTCGTCAACCCGGCCACCGGGGAGCCGATCACCACCGTGCCGGCCACGAGCGCCGAAGACGTCGCCAAGGCCGCAGCGCGGGCGGAACAGGTCTTCGCCTCCGGCGTCTGGTCGCGACTGCCGGTCCGGGAGCGCAGCGCGGTGCTGCTGCGCCTCGCCGACCTGATGGAACGCGACACCGGGATCCTGGCCCGGATGGACAGCGAGGACGCGGGAAAGCCGATCACCGAGTGCCTCACCGGTGACGTACCCGGCGCTGTCGAGTCGATCCGCTGGTTCGCCGAAGCGGCCGACAAGGTGTTCGGCCGGATCGCCCCCGGCGGACCGGACGGCCTGGGCCTGATGAGCCGGGAACCGGTCGGCGTGGTCGCGGCGATCCTGCCCTGGAACTACCCGCTGGCGATGACCGCGTGGAAGGTCGGTCCCGCTCTCGCCGCCGGCAACTGCCTGCTGGTCAAGCCCGCCGAGGCGACCCCGCGCTCGGCCCTGCACCTGGCCGAACTCGCCGCCGAGGCCGGCCTCCCCGAAGGGGTCCTCACGGTCCTGACCGGCCACGGCTCCGTCACCGGCGCCGCCCTGGCCCGCAGCCCCGTCGTGGGCGCCCTCTCGTTCACCGGCTCCACCGGAACCGGGCGCCGCATCCTCAAGGACGCCGCCGACACCAACTTCAAGCGCGTCTCGCTGGAGATGGGCGGCAAGAGCCCCCAGGTGCTGATGGCCGACGCGCTCTTCTACGGCGACGAGCTCATCGACCACATGATCGAGGCCGCATTCCTGACGATGGGGCAGAACTGCACGGCCGGTTCCCGCGTCCTGGTCCACCACAGCATCGCCGACGAGGTGCTGGAGCGGTTCACGGCCGCCGCGAAACGCCTGGTCATCGGCGACCCCGCGGACCCCCGCACGCAGCTGGGGCCACTGATCGACCGGGCCGCATTCGACCGGGTCGCGACGGCGGTGGAAGCAGCCCGGGCCGGTGGAGCCCGCATTCACACCGGAGGGCTGCCGCACGGCCTGCCGCAGCGTGGCGCCTACTACCCGCCCACCGTGATCACCCACGCGCCCGAAGGCAGCGACGTACTCACCAGAGAACTGTTCGGTCCCGTCGTCACCGTCCAGACCTTCACCACCGAAGACGAGGCGACGTATCTGGCGAACGCCACCGAATACGGCCTTGCCGCCTCGGTGTGGACCCGCGACCTCGACACCGCCCTCCGACTCGCACGCGGCATCGAGGCCGGCGTGGTCTCCGTCAACGCCTACAGCGAGGGCGACATCACCACCCCCTTCGGCGGCTGGAAACAGTCCGGGTTCGGCGGCGTGGAGAAGTCGACCGACGCCTTCGACCAGTGGACCCGGGAGAAGACCGTCTGGATCCGCACCCGCTGATCCCCTCGGCGAATCGGCGACAAGTCAATGTGAGTCCCGAGACACCTGCAGACCGCTGACCGGACCCGTGAATCGCTGTAGTCTCCGAACACCGCCCTTGACCTGCAAAAAGCAGGCAGGGAGCAGACAATTCGGGAGTTCTCCGTGCTTCGAACCATGTTCAAATCGAAGATCCACCGCGCCACCGTCACCCAGGCCGACCTGCACTACGTGGGATCGGTGACCATCGACGCCGAACTGCTCGACGCCGCCGACCTGTTGCCCGGCGAGCTGGTGCACATCGTCGACATCACCAACGGCGCCCGTCTGGAGACGTACGTCATCGAGGGCGAGCGCGGCTCCGGCGTGATCGGGATCAACGGGGCCGCCGCCCATCTCGTCAAGCCCGGCGACCTGGTGATCATCATCAGCTACGCTCAGGTGACCGACGCCGAGGCACGGGCACTCGAACCCCACGTCGTGCACGTGGACCGCGACAACCGCATCGTGGCCCTGGGCGCCGACCCGTCCGAGCCGGTACCGGGTTCGGACCAGGAGCGCAGCCCGCAGGCCGTACCGGCCTGATCACCGACCTCTCCGACCTCCCCGACTTTCGGACCAGGAGCGTGCCCATGAGCGAGATCGAGATCCGCGACGACCGGGCGGCGGGCCGCCTGGAGGCGATCGGCGACGGTACGGACGGCGAAGTCGTCGGCCACATCGAGTACTTCATCCTCGAATCGCCCGGGCACGCCCTGGTCCCGGTCCACACCATCGTGGAACCGGCCCACGAGGGAAAGGGCATCGCGGGCTCGCTGGCACGCGAGTTGTACGTCATCGCCGAGCGCGAGGGCGTCGTCGTCGCCCCGCTGTGCCCGTACGTCACCAAGTGGGCCGAACGCCACCCCGACGAGGCCCCGGCCGCCGACCCGGAACTGCTGCGGGCGGCGAAGGCGTGGCTGGCGGCGCACCCGGGCCGTTTCTGAGCCGACGCGGAGGGTTCCGAGCAGGCACAGACGAGACGCACCGCACCTTCGAGAAAGGCATGTCCCCGCATGCTCGCCCTCCTGCACACCTCGCCCGCGCACGTCCCGGTCTTCGAGGCACTGCGCGACGAGGACCATCCAGGCCTGGAACTGCGGCACTTCGTCGACGAGGAACTGCTGGCCCGGGCCCGCCGCGAGAGCCCCGAGGCGGTGGCGGACGACGTGCGGGCCGCGCTGGACAAGGCCGTGGGCGAGGGGGCCCGGGCCGTGCTGTGCACCTGCTCGACGATCGGCGCCGTCGCGGAGGCGGCGGCCGCCGGGGCCGGGGTGCCGGTGCTGCGCAGCGACCGTCCGATGGCGGCCGCGGCGGTGGCCGCCGGTGCGCGGATCGTCGTGCTCGCCAGTGTGGAGAGCACGTTCGGGCCGACGGTGTCTCTGATCGAGGAGGAGGCCCGCCGCGCCGGGCGCCCCGTGGAGGTGCGGACCCGTCTCGTCGACGGGGCCTGGGACGCCTTCGCGGCGGGCGACACCGGGGGCTGCGCCCGTCTCGTCGCGGCCGCGGCCGACGCGGTCACCGACGCCGACGCGATCGTCCTCGCCCAGGGCTCCATGGCCCCGGCCCAGCACCTGACGACCACGTCGGTCCCGGTGCTGTCCAGCCCCCGCCCGGGCCTCGCGGCGGGCGCGGAGGCGGTGCGCGCCGGGTAGGTCCACCCGGGCGGCCGCCGTCATACGGGCGGGTGAGTGCAAAGGCGGCCGTCGGGTACGCGGGGGAGTAGTCCAGAGCCGACGTCGACCGACTGGCCGGAGGACACCATGACCGACCCGCACCCCTCCCCCGTACCGCCCGGACCCACCCCCGGCCCGGGCCCCCAGCCGCCGGACCCCTACCCGGTCCCCACCCCCCAGCCGGGCCCGGAACCCACCCCACCGGCACCTCCGGGTCCGGAACCCACCCCACCCGCACCTCCCGGTCCGGAACCCACCCCACCCTCGCCACCGGACCCGACCCCGGGCCCCCGGCCGACACCGGAGCCGTCGCCGAGCCCGATTCCACCGGGTCCGGAGCCAGTGCCGAACCCGGAACCCGGGCCGCCCCTGAGCTGAGCGGATCTCACGGAGGGTGAGATTTTCTCGTACTCCAACTCCATTGCGTGACGAGTTGGTGCCCTGTCAACCTGATGCGAGGAAGGCCCACGGGGGGCGAACGGGGGACGGGGGTCCCGCGATGATCGATGTCGCGAAGCTCGAGAATGCGCAGGTGCAGAAGCCCGGACAGGCACAGTCGGCCGTGGAGGTCGTGGAGATCCTGGTGCCGGGCCTGGGGGCGATCGACAGGGACGCGTTATTGCGGCCCACCGGTGTCGACCGGGTCAGCGGTGACAACAAGGCCGGCCTGTACCGCGGCACGGATCCGGACAACGGTCTTGTCACCGACGACCAAGGGCGTCCGGTCGTGCAGCTCAAGCGCGAGGTGTACGACTGGACGCGCTTGACCATCGGCGGCGCGTGGCGTGCGCTGTGGCTGTTCCTGCTGCCCTTCCTGCTGATCAACCTGGTGGCGTGGATGCAGCCGCGCTGGCCGTGCGGCACGGACAAGCTGCACACCAAAGTGTCCGGTGCCGTCTACGAGTTCGGCGCTCGCCTGCTGGCCCTGTCGCTCACCGTGCTGGTCGTGGGCACCTTCGGCCAGGTGGCCATGGACCAGTTCGCGTGGCAGTGCGCTCCGCAGGGAGGGCCGTGCGCCGATGGCAAGCAGGCCGTGCACATGCTGCAGCAACTGCCCGGTCCGCAGTTCGGGTTGGTGCTGGCGGCGCTGCTGCCCGCCGTCGTGGTGTTCGTCCTGTTGTTCTTCGCGCGGGATTCCCGGCAGGAGTATCTGCCGGTGAAGCCGACCGTCACGGCCCAAGAGGCGGAAAAGGCGCGGCGGAAGCGCGCGACGAAGGGCGAGGACGGGCACCCCTTGGATTGCCGGGCTTCTGGGAGCACAACCGGCGATCTCCCGGGATCGCCTCCCAGCACGTGTGGGCGGGGTTGCTCACCACCGCTGCCCTGCTGACGTGGACACCCATGCACGAAGACCCTCAGGGCAGCGCCCGGAAGGCGTTCGGCGTCGTGTTCTTCGCTGTCATCCTCGTCATGGCGCTGGTGGTGGTCCTGTCCGTGCCGTGGCTGCACAACCACTTCGGTCTCACCCTGCCCGAGGGGTCACCCCGCAGGCGGCTGCTCGGTCTGCGGTACCTCCGTGACAAGAAGATCGAGGTCGAACGCTCGTCGCCGTCCGGCGGCAAGGAGCAGGTCGACCTGCTTCCCCTGTGGCCGACGCGGTACCCCGTCCTCGCCGGGATCTGCTGCGCGATGGTCAACGCGGTCGCGGTGATCTACTGCCTGTGGCCCGGACGGGACTGGAAGGTGCGCGGCCAACTGCCCGGAATCCTTGTGCAGTCGACCTCTCTCCTCGTGGCACAGGGGTTCGGCATACTGCTGCTCCTGGCCGGCGCCCTGCTCCTGCCCGGCCGGACAGGCACCTCCTCGGGGCGGACGAAACGACGCAGCATTGCGCTCTACGGTCTCGCCGGTGCAGCGGTGGCCGTGATCGCCTGCTTCGTCGGCTGGCTCTACACGGACGCCGTCGCCCAGTGGACGAGTTCCTGGCTCGCCCCGAAGGGGGAGAAGGGGCCCAAGGTCCCGGAGCCCGTTCAGCTGATGGGCATGATGCTGGTGCCGGTCCTGATCACGGCAGCGGCGGCGTGGGGCGTGATCAGCGCCGTGGTTCGCCTCCTGCCGGTGCCGCCGTGCGACCGGGACCGAGACCGGAAGACCGGCCGAACCCGCGCGGCACGATCTCGGCCCGGCGTCTCCGAGGACGAGATTTCCGAGCCCGCGCTGTCCAAGGACGAGCAGCGTCATCTGCAGAAGGTCGAGGCGGCCCGCCGTCGACACCACTACCTGCTGAAGGCGCTGGACTGGCTGCTGGCGTTCACGGCACTGCTGATCGTGTTCTTCGTGGCGGCCTACTACTGCCACCTGGGGATCCGGCCGTCCCAGGAAGGCGCGAGGAACCTCGTGTACGACGCGCTGGGGACGGCGAGCGTGCCGATGCTCGCCGCACTCGCCGGCCTGATGCTGCTCGCCTTCCGCACCCTCGCCCTGCGGCCGGAGATGCGCCAGAACGCCGGACTGGCCTGGGCCTTCGGTGCGTTCTGGCCGCGGGCCGTCCATCCCTTCGCGCCGCCGCCGTGGACGGTGCGGGCCGTGCCCGAGTTTGTCTGGCGGCTGAAGGCCCTGCTGGAGGAGAAGGGCAAGGACCGGCGCGTCCTGATCCGGGCCAACTCGATGGGATCCGTTCTGGTGCTGGCGGCGGTGTGGCAGCTCAAGGGCCCGGCGCGCAGGCGCATCGCCCTGCTGACGACCGGCTCTCCGGTGCGGACGTACTTCACCCGGCACTATCCGGGCTTCGTCTGTGCCGACTCGATCGCCTGTCTGGCTCCCTGCGGTGAGGGCACGCTCGCCGGCTGGACCAATGTCTGGCGGGACACCGACCCGCTGGGCGGACCCGTGCGGCTGGACTGCGTGGACGAGCGGTGGCCGGACGACGGCGAGGACGGCGCGGGTGCCGAGGACGGGAAGTGCGAGCGCACCAAGACCAAGCCCGTGTTCCCGCCCATCGAAGGCCATCGCGGCTACACCACCGACGCGCGCCTGCTCACTCTGCGCAGGGAACTCGTCCAGCGCCTGCTGGGGGAGGGCAGGCCGTCCCGGCGGACCCCGGACCCGTCGTCCGGCGGATGCTCCGGTCGGTGCCGCGCCGACGGGGTGCCGGAGCGGGCCGCCGGAGATCCGGCGACCCGTCCTCCGGCGGGCAAAGCCGCGTCCTAGGCCGACACCTCCGACCGGTCCCCGCCCCACAGCGTGTGGAACGACCCGTCCCGGTCCGTCCGCCGGTAGGTGTGCGCGCCGAAGAAGTCCCGCTGTCCCTGCGTCAGTGCCGCCGGCAGCCGCTCCGCGCGGAGGGCGTCGTAGTAGGCGAGGGCCGCGGCGAAGCCGGGGGTCGGGACGCCCTGGCGGGTGGCGGCGACGATGACCTCGCGCCAGTCGTCCTGGGCCTCGGCGATCTCGCGGGCGAACGTGTCGTCCGAGAGGAGGCTGGGCAGGTCGGCCCGGGTGTCGTAGGCGGACCGGATGCGGTCCAGGAAGGCGGCGCGGATGATGCAGCCGCCGCGCCAGATCGCGGAGACCGCGCCCAGGTCGATGTCCCAGTCGTACTCCTCACGGGCCGCCGCGATCTCGTGGAAGCCCTGGGTGTAGGAGACGATCTTCGAGGCGTACAGGGCCTGCTCGACGCGGTCGGCGAAGGCCCCTGCTTCGGACTCGGACAGCGGGGTCGCCTTCGGGCCCGCCAGGTCGCGCGAGGCCTCGCGCAGCGCCGCGTGGCCGGAGAGCGATCGGGCGAAGACCGCCTCCGCGATGCCCGACACCGGGACGCCCAGGTCGAGGGCGATCTGGACGGTCCAGCGGCCGGTGCCCTTCTGTTCGGCCTGGTCCACGACCACGTCCACGAACGGCTTGCCCGTCGCCGCGTCCACGTGCGACAGCACCTCGGCGGTGATCTCGATCAGGTACGAGTCGAGGCGGCCGGTGTTCCAGGTGCGGAAGATCTCCGCGATCTGGGCGGGGGAGTAGCCGGCCACGTCGCGCAGCAGCTGGTACGCCTCGCCGATCAGCTGCATGTCGGCGTACTCGATGCCGTTGTGGACCATCTTCACGAAGTGCCCGGCGCCGTCCGGACCGACGTGCGTCACGCAGGGCGCGCCGTCCTTCGCCTTCGCCGAGATCTTCTCCAGCATCGGACCGAGCGAGTCGTACGACTCCTTCGGGCCGCCCGGCATGATGCTGGGCCCGTTCAGCGCGCCCTCCTCGCCGCCGGAGACGCCCATGCCGACGAAGTGGATGCCCTGCTCCCGCAGCGCCTTCTCGCGGCGGCGGGTGTCGGCGAAGTGCGCGTTGCCGCCGTCGATGATCATGTCGCCGGGCTCCAGGAGCGGCGCGAACTCGTCGATCACCGCGTCCGTCGGACCGCCCGCCTTGACCATGATGACCAGGCGCCGCGGCCGCTCCAGTGCCGCCACGAACTCCTTGGCCGTCTCCGCCGCGACGAAGTCGCCCTCGTGCCCGAACTCCTCCACCAGGGCGTGCGTGCGCGCCGCCGTCCGGTTGTGCAAGGCGACCGTGTAGCCGTTGCGCGCGAAGTTCCGGGCGAGATTGCGGCCCATGACCGCGAGTCCCGTGACGCCGATCTGGGCTGAGTTGCTCATTCGGTTGGCTCCTAAAGGATCCGGTATCGGTGGTGCCGGTCGTGCACGTCAGTATCGCCCCACCGACCATCCTGACTTGCCGGTACGCCGCGCGCATGTCCGGGGTGCCCGACGTTCCGTACGCAGATACGCACGTCGGACCCCACCTGCCTCATCCGTTCCACAACTGCCGTGTATTCCTGGTTGCTTGAGGGACAGGGCGGCCGATTGCCGTCTTGTCATGGCCTGTTCGCGGCGCTTAGTTTTGGCCCTCCTGACGCATGTCGAGGGGGATCTTCATGGCCGTACGCGGCCGGCACCGCCGGTATCAGCCGAACAGGATCAACCGCGCCTCACTCATCACCGCGGGCGGCGCCGGCATGGCGATCCCGCTGATCGGCACCGGCTCCGCCCACGCGGCCGACGTGGCCACCTGGAACAAGGTCGCCGCCTGCGAGTCCACCAACAACTGGAGCATCAACACCGGCAACGGCTTCTACGGCGGACTGCAGTTCACCCAGTCCACCTGGGAGGCCTACGGCGGCAAGCAGTACGCCGGGCGCGCCGATCTGGCCACCAAGGACCAGCAGATAGCCGTGGCCGAGAAGGTCCTGGAGGGGCAGGGACCGCGCGCCTGGCCGGTCTGCTCGGTCAAGGCCGGGCTGACGCGGGGCGGCGGCACCCCCGACATCCACACCGACGGCACCACCACCAAGAAGACCTCGGTGAAGGACGTACAGCCGCAGACCACGCCCCAGTCGAGGGCGGGCACGGCGGAGATGTACACCGTGGTGCGCGGCGACAGCCTCTCGCAGATCGCCGACACCGAGCACGTACAGGGCGGATGGCAGCGGCTGTACGCCGCGAACCGGAAGACCATCGGGTCGGATCCGGACCTGATCCTGCCGGGACAGCGGCTGAACCTGCGGGGGAAAGCCCCCACGACGACCCACACCGGCGCCAAGTCCTCGACGGAGAAGGCCTCTTCGGCCACCGAAGAGAAGGCCACCACCAGCAGCCACTCCCTCGTCGCCCCGGTGAGCGGCCCCATCGGCACCCCGTACCACGTGGCCGGCTCCTCCTGGTCGAAGGGCTACCACACCGGCGTCGACTTCCCCGTGCCCACCGGGACTTCGGTGAAGTCGGTCGCGGCGGGCCGCGTGGTCAGCGCCGGCTGGGCCGGGTCCTACGGCTACCAGGTGCTGATCCGGCACTCCGACGGCCGCTACACCCAGTACGCCCATCTGTCGGCGATCTCCGTGAAGGCCGGCCAGGGCGTGGGCGGCGGCCAGCGCATCGGCCGCTCGGGGTCCACGGGCAACGCTACGGGCCCTCATCTGCACTTCGAGGTGCGGACGGGGCCCGGTTTCGGTACGGATGTCGACCCTGTCGCGTATCTCAGGGCCGGCGGCGTCAGGATTTGACCCGCACCCGGTGCCGGTCCACGACTGGCGCCGGGACGTACGAGCCGCCGTAGAAGGGGCCGTAGAAGCGGTAGCGGGCGGGGTCGGTGAGCAGTGCGTCGTCCTCGTCTTCCCCGTGCTCCCCGTCGTGCTCGGCGTAGGAGACCTCCAGGACCGCGGGGCCGACCTGGGCCGGTACCAGGACCTCCTCGCGGGGCACGGACACCGGCTGCTCGGGCAGCGCGGCGAGCAACTCCTCGACGGGCGTGGGCTCGGCGACGGTCTGCTCGGGCAGTGCCGGGACGGTCTCCTCGGCGGCGGTGCGGGCGATGCGCTCCGTCGTCAGCAGGATCAGGCCGCCGGCCGCGACGACGCCGCAGCTCAGGGCGAGCGCGGTGCCGGTGGTGCCGTAGCGGAAGGTCTCGCCGAACATCGTGATGCCGACGGCGGCCGCCACCACCGGGTTCACGACGGTCAGTGTGGCCAGCGGCGCGGCGAGTCCGGCGCCGCGGTAGGAGGCCTGCGACAGCAGCATGCCGGCCGTGGCGAAGACGCCGATCACCGCGAGGGAGGGCAGGTCGCCCGCGGAGACGCCGCCGGTCCAGTCGACCGCGACGGTCTTGGTGAACACCGAGGACATGCCGAAGGCTATGCCGGACGCGGTCGCGAGCAGCATGCTGCGCACCGCCGGGTGCCGGTGGGCGGCCCGGCCGGCGATCATCAGCGTCACGACCACGCTGCCGGAGACCACGGCCACGGCGATGCGCTGGGCGGTGTCCAGCGACTGCGCGTCGGAGGAGCCGACCAGCGCGAGCAGGCCGGCGAGGCCCACGGTCGCCATGATCGCGCCCCGCCAGGCGGTCGCCCCGGCCTTGCGGCCCACGAACAGTGCCGCCATCGGCAGCGCGAACACGATGGTCAGCGCGCCCAGCGGCTGCACCAGGCTCAGCGGGCCGTAGGCGAGGGCCACCACGTGCAGGAGGCCGCCCAGGCCGTTCAGCGCCACCGCGGCCCACCAGGTCGGCCGGCGCAGCGGCGCGTACTGCTGGTCGGGGGAGGACACCGCCACGCGCTCCTGCACGATGGCCCCGCCCGCGTACGCGACGGCGGAGACCAGTGACAGCAGCACGGACAACGCGAGGGCACTCATGAGCTGCTCCTCTGCGTAAGGCGGGGGCGGTGACCCCGGCGCGACGAACGGTCGTCTTCCATGGCAAACACGATGCCTTGTCGATCTGTTCCCGTCGTCGTCCCTGAGCAGGCAATGGGTCCTACTGCCGATGGAGTACGAATCGGGCGGCGTCCTCCCCAAGGTGGGCGACACGGGGTGGACACCCCTCAATGGGCACCCTTAGGGGACTTGGTACTACTGCTCTTCGTGGACCTCGACCCCGACCTCGCCGCCCTCGGAGCGCTCGGCGGCTTCTTCGTACTGCGCACCGGCTCGCGCGAGGGCGGAGCGCCTCCGACGCTCGCCCTCGTCTACCAGAACGGGTCTTCGGTTGTTTACGGAAATCCTATTACTTTCCGGGTGGAAAAGGTCGCCCATTCTCTGCGCGCACCCGAGCCCCGGATCGCCGCCTCGATCGCCCAGCAGGGACTCGCGGCCCGGCTGTGGTCGGTGATGCTCGGATGCGCCGCGGTCTACGGCCGCGTGCCCGACCTGGATGCCGGGCTGCTGCACTGGGACCCGGACGCCGGTGCCCCCGACGACCTGTGGCTGTCGGAGGTGCGCCCGCTGCCCGCCGACGCCACGACCGTCGCGGACGTCGTCCTGCACGGCCACCTCGAACCCCTGGCAGCGGCCCTCCGCGCGCACTACCGGATCGCCCCCGGCCTGCTGTGGGGCAACGCGGCCTCCGCGCTGGTGGGAGCCGCCCGACAGCTGGGTACCCCGGCCCGCGCCCTCACCGCCGAACTCCTCACCCACCCCCTCCTCGCCGGCGCCGGCACCCTCACCGGCACCGCCTTCCGGCGGCGCAGCTGCTGCCTCTACTACCGGGTGCCCGGCGGGGGCGTGTGCGGTGACTGTTGCTTCACACGACCGCCGCGCTCTTCCCCGCGCGCCGCATCTGGGTGACCATGGGAATCCGGTCGCCAAGACATGGGGGTTGCGGGTGCGTGTGGGACTGCTGACCCGGGAGTACCCCCCGGATGTGTACGGCGGCGCGGGCGTCCATGTGGAGTTCCTCGCCCGGGAGTTGAACTCCCTGGTCGACCTCGAGGTGCACTGCTGGGGCGAGGGCCGCGGAGTGGGCGTCGTGCGCCATCGCTCCTGGGCCGCCCTCGACACCGCCAACGACGCGCTGCGCACCTTCTCCGTGGACCTCGCCATGGCCGCCGGCATCGAGGGCCGCGAGCTGGTCCACTCCCACACCTGGTACGCCAACCTCGCCGGCCACTTCGGCAAGCTGCTGTACGGCATACCGCATGTGATGACCGCCCACTCCCTGGAGCCGCTGCGCCCCTGGAAGGCCGAGCAACTCGGCGGCGGGTACGCCCTGTCCAGCTGGGCCGAGCGCACCGCCATCGAGAGCGCCGACGCCGTGATCGCCGTGTCCGGTGCCATGCGCGAGGACATCCTGAACTGCTACCCGACGCTGGACGCGGCCAAGGTCCACGTTGTGCACAACGGCATCGACACCACGCTCTACCGGCCCGATCACGGCACCGACGTCCTACGGCGCATCGGCCTCGACACCGGCCGCCCCTACATCCTGTTCGTCGGGCGCATCACCCGCCAGAAGGGCGTACCCCACCTGCTGCGCGCCGTGCGGGACATCGACCCGGGCGTGCAGGTCGTGCTGTGCGCCGGGGCGCCCGACACGCCGGAGATCGACCGGGAGTTCCGCGATCTCTACCAGGAGCTCAGCCGGGTCCGCGAGCATGTGCACTGGATCCCGCAGATGCTGCCGCGGCCCGAGGTGATCCAACTCCTCACCCATGCCACCGCATTCGCCTGCCCGTCGGTGTACGAACCCCTCGGAATCGTCAACCTCGAGGCGATGGCCTGCGGCACACCCGTCGTGGCCTCCCGGGTCGGCGGCATCCCCGAGGTCGTGGACGACGGCAAGACGGGCCTGCTGGTCGACGTGGACGACGACTTCGAGGCGGGCCTCGCGAGGGCGCTGGACCAGGTGGTCGGCGACTCGGAGGCCGCCCGGCGGATGGGCGACGCGGGGCGGGAGCGAGCGGTGGGGGAGTTCGGCTGGGATGCCGTCGCCCGCCGTACGGTCAGGCTTTACGAGGAAACCCTCAAGCAGGAGTAGACAGGAAGAGAACGATCGGGAGTTCCTCGAACAGGCTTACACCGCTCTGCTCAAGGGCAGGCATGGATCAACCACGGTGAGGGGAGCGGCCATGCGTCGTGGCGGACCTTCGGTGCTCGGGATCGTACTGGCGGGCGGAGAAGGCAAGCGCCTGATGCCCCTGACAACGGACCGCGCGAAACCAGCGGTCACCTTCGGCGGCACATACCGCCTCGTCGACTTCGTCCTGTCCAACCTCGTCAACGGCGACATCCTGCGCATCTGCGTGCTCACGCAGTACAAGTCGCACTCGCTGGACCGGCACATCACCACCACCTGGCGGATGTCGAGCCTGCTCGGCAACTACGTCACCCCGGTACCCGCCCAGCAGCGGCTCGGGCCGCGCTGGTACCTGGGCAGCGCCGACGCCATCCTGCAGTCGCTGAACCTGGTGCACGACGAGAGCCCCGAGTACGTCGTGGTGTTCGGCGCCGACCACGTCTACCGCATGGACCCGCGGCAGATGCTCAACCAGCACATCGAGAGCGGCGCGGGCGTGACGGTGGCCGGTATCCGGGTGCCGCGCGCGGAGTCGTCGCAGTTCGGCGTGATCACCCCGGGCTCGGACGGCCTGACCGTGGAGCGCTTCCTGGAGAAGCCCGCCGACCCGCCCGGCCTGGCGGACGACCCGGAGACGGTCTTCGCCTCGATGGGCAACTACATCTTCACCACCAAGGCCCTGATCGAGGCACTGCAGCGGGACGCCGAGGCCGAGCACTCCGTGCACGACATGGGCGGCTCGATCCTGCCCCAGCTCACCGACCGCGGCGAGGCCCAGCTGTACGACTTCAGCTCCAACCACGTGCCCGGCGAGACCAACCGCGACCGCGGCTACTGGCGCGACGTCGGCACCCTGGACGCGTACTACGACGCCCACATGGACCTGATCGCAGAGCGCCCCGCCTTCAACCTCTACAACCGGCAGTGGCCCATCTACACCCACGCCAACCAGCTCTCCCCGGCCCGCTTCAACGCGGGCGGCATGGCCAGCGAGTCGATCATCAGCGCCGGCTGCCTGATCCGGGGCCAGGTCACGCGGTCGATCCTGTCGCCGGGCGTCAGGATCGACCCGGGCGCGGTGGTCCAGGGCTCGATCCTGCACGACAACGTCCACATCGGCCGCGGCGCGGTGGTGCGCGGTGCGGTCCTGGACAAGAACGTCGAGGTACCGCCGGGCGCGACGATCGGCGTCAACCCGGAACGGGACGCGGAGCTGTACACGGTGTCCAAGGGCGGGGTGATCGCGCTCGGCAAGGGGCAGATCGTGTCGTAGGCACGGGGAGGCTCAGCCGGGCGGCCGCATCGCCTCGAAGTTCTTCATGATCATCTCGCTGGTCCGGCGCAGCTCGTCCTTGGGGCTGATCTGCAGATACTCGCTGCCTGGCTCGGTGTGGACGGGCACATGGCCGGGCGGGGCGTAGAACGCGTCCCCGCTCCGGTACACCTCGTCGTGATCCGCGTAGTGGAAGGTGAGCTCGCCCTTGAAGACATAGCCCCAGTGCGGGCACTGGCACCGGTCGTCGGGCAGTCCCTTGAGCAACGGCCGGTGGTCGACGTCCTCGCGGAACGTCAGGAAGTCGACCGTGTACTCGTCGAACTCCTCGGAGCGGTCCACGACCAGACCGTAGTCGCCGCCCTGGGTGGCCGTCTCCCTGGAAACCTTCGGCATCTCCGTCGCCTTCTCTCCGCCGAGGTGGGCTCTCCTGCCCATCCTCCGCGCCTGCCGGGCGAACGGCATCCGGTAGGACTTGTCATGTCCCTGGACGCAAAGCGGAATCCGTGTTGTCATGCCAACTGCTGTCCATGACAACGTTGTTATGGGAGGTTCCGTGCAAATCAGACGCCTCAGAGACCGACTCGCGTTACTGCTCGCCGCGGCCCTCGGAGCGGCCGGCCTCGCCGCCGCTCCCACCGCCACCGCCGCCGACGACCCCGTCGAGGTCCACGGCCTGAAGGGCGAGTACTACACCCAGTCCGCCCCCGGCGCCTTCGACTTCCACGAGCTCAAGGCCACCGGCTTCGACCCGAAACTCGACTTCGACAACCTGGAGCCGCGCCTGGCCTTCACCACCGGGCAGTCGGACGACGTCAGCGTCCGCTGGACTGGGAAGATCGTCCCGGAGAAGACAGGCCCGCACACCTTCTCGATCATCGGCGACAACGGCTTCCGCCTGTGGATCGACGGCAACCTCACCATCGACCACTGGGTCGACGACTGGGACCGCGAACAGACCGCCCAGCCCGTCGAGTTGACCGCCGGCCAGGCCTACGACATCAAGGTCGAGTACTTCGAGCACTACGGCGGCTCCAACCTCCACCTCCGCTGGACCCAGCCCGGCGGCACGAAGGAGGCCGTCCCGCAGTCGGCGTTCCGGCTCCCCGACGGCTGGGCCTACGACGGAGCCATTGCCGCCACGGTCGCCGACACCGGCCGTACCCTCAGGCTCGACTTCGCCCAGCGCCTCGGCGCACCCCCGGCCGGCTTCACCGACCACCTCCAAGCGGTGATCGGTGGCGCCAAGTGGCCTTTGGGCAGCGCCCAGTTGGACCCCGCCGACCCGCGCGCCCTCCTCGTCGCCCTCAAGGAGCCCGTCGTCGGCAACAAGACCGGCACCGCCCGCGGCACCGCCGACGTCCGCTACGACGGAGGTGGCGGCCTGACCGACGCCGATGGCAACGTTGTCAAAGCCTTCTGGAGCAGCGGCCCCAACCGCTCCACGTACGAGCTGCGCACGAAATGGGCCGACCAGGTGGGCCCGGACAACGCCCTCCCGGAGTACCCGCGCCCCCAGCTCACCCGCACCGACTGGCGCAACCTCAACGGCAGTTGGCAGTTCGCCGCCGCCCAGGCGGGCGAGCAGCCGCCCGTCGGCAAGACCCTCGCCGAGCGCATCCTCGTCCCGTACCCCGTGGAGTCACAGCTCTCCGGCCTCGAACGGCACGAGGACCGCATGTGGTACCGCCGCACCTTCACCGTCCCCGCCGACTGGGGGATCGGCTCGGGTAAGCGGCTGCAGCTGAACTTCGGCGCCGTCGACTGGCGCGCCGAGGTGTACGTCAACGGCACCAGGGTCGCCCAACACCAGGGCGGCTACGACAAGTTCAGCGCCGACGTCACCGACGCCCTGAAGCCCGGCCGCACCCAGGAACTGATCGTCGGCGTCTACGACCCCACCGACGCGGCCGACGGCGAGAACCCGCCGATCGGCAAGCAGCGCCTGGACCCGAGCGGCATCTGGTACACGCCGACCTCGGGCATCTGGCAGACGGTGTGGATGGAACCGGTGGCGACCGATCATGTCGACGCGCTGAAGCTCACCCCGGACGTCGCCAGGAGCCGACTGACCGTCGAGGCAAAGGGAGTTCGGGACGGCGTAGCCATCACGGCGACGGCGTACGACGGACTCCGCAAGGTCGCCACGGCCCGTGGCCGCACCGGTGGCCCGCTGACCCTGACGATCGACGACCCGCACCTGTGGTCGCCGGACGACCCCTTCCTCTACGGCCTCAAGGTCACCGTCGGCGCCGACCAGGTCGGCAGCTACTTCGGCATGCGCTCCGTCGCCGTCGAGAAGATCAACGGCGTCCCGCGCACCGTGCTCAACGGCAAGCCGATCTTCATGATGGCCACCCTCGACCAGGGCTTCTGGCCCGACGGCCTGTACACGGCGCCCACCGACGAGGCCCTCGCCCACGACCTGAGGGTCCACAAGCAGCTCGGCTTCAACTCCGTGCGCAAGCACATCAAGGTCGAGCCCGACCGCTGGTTCTACTGGGCCGACCGGCTGGGCCTCATGGTGTGGCAGGACATGCCCGCGACGACCGCCGGAGTGAACCCGTCCGCCGCCGCCCGCGCCGAGTACGAGCGCGAGATGAAGCAGATGATCGACGAGCACATCAGCAGCCCGTCGGTCGTCATGTGGGTGACCTTCAACGAGGGGTGGGGCCAGTACGACATGGCCCGCATCGCCGACCAGGCGAAGGCGTGGGACCCGACCCGGCTCGTCAACTCCATGTCCGGGCTCAACCTCGGGGCCGACGGCGGCACCGGCGACATCATGGACGAGCACGGCTATCCCAGCCCCGCCCTGCCACCCCACCCCGACGGTCAACGCGCCCTGGTCACCGGCGAGTACGGCGGCCTCGGCCTCGCGGTGCCGGGCCACGCCTGGTCGGTGCAGCAGTCGTACGTGGACGTCGACCCGGCGACCTACACCGACGACTACCTGACCAAGCTCGCCGAGGTGCGCGCCCTGGCCTGCAAGGGGAGCAACGGCGCGGTCTACACCCAGATCTCGGACGTCGAGGGCGAGCTCAACGGCCTGCTGACGTACGACCGCAGGGTGCTCAAGCCGGACGTCCAGCGTGTGCACGCCGCTCAGCAGGCCCTGATCCGCGACGCTTCCCGGGCGACTCCCGCAGGCTGCCCGACCCCCTGAACCCCGGAGGACTCCCGACATGAGATGGACCCGGCGCCTGCGCCTGTGCACGGCGGGGGTGGTGGCGGCGTCCGCGCTGCTGGCCGCTCCCGCCGCCCGGGCCGCCGAGCCGACCGAACGCCAACTCACCGATCTGGTCAACCCGTTCATCGGTACCGAGAACGAGGGCAACACCTATCCCGGCGCCGCCGTGCCCTTCGGCATGGTGCAGCTCTCGCCGGACACCGGCCACAACACCGGCTACGACTACTCCCAGAACCACATCCGCGGCTTCTCGCTCGTCCATCTGTCCGGCGTCGGCTGCGGCCTCGGCGGCGATCTGCCCGTGCTGCCGACCACGGGCGACGTCACACAGACGGACTACGCCAAGTACGCCGCCGAGTTCAGCCACGACGACGAGGCGGCGAGCCCCGGCTACTACCGGGTCGGCCTGAAGACCGGTATCGAGGCCGAGCTGACGGCGACCGCGCGCACCGGCGTGCAGCGCTACACCTTCCCGGCCACCGACAAGGCCAACGTCCTTCTCAACGCGGGCCAGTCCCTGCACACCACGGTCTCCGCCAAGGCCGAGATCCTCGACAGCCGCACCGTGCGCACCGCCATCACCGGCCGCGGCTTCTGCCAGGACACCAAGCCGTACACGGTCTACACGATCACCCGCTTCGACCGGCCCTTCACCGCGTACGGCACCTGGGACGGCTCGACCGCGACCGCGGGTTCGAAGAGCGGGGCCGGCGGCGTGTACGTCCGTTTCGACACCACCGAGGACCGCACGGTCGAGGCGACCACCGCGCTCTCCTATGTCGACGGGCACGGCGCGGCGGTCAACCTCCGTGCGGAGGGCGGCCGTTCCTTCGACGCGGTGCACCGCGGTGCGCAGCAGGCGTGGGAGGACCGGCTCGACGACGTGCGTGCACAGGGCGGCGGCGACAGCCTGCGGCGGACCTTCTACTCGTCCCTGTACCGGTCGTTCCTCGCACCGAACATCGGCAGCGACGCGGACGGCCGCTACACCGGCTGGGACCAGAAGATCCACCGGACCGACGGCTTCACCTACTACCAGAACTGGTCCCTGTGGGACACCTACCGCACCCAGTCCCAGCTCCTGTCGCTGCTCGCGCCCCGCGAGGCCCGCGACATGGCGATCTCGGTGATCAAGATCTCCGAGGAGAGCGGCTGGCTGCCCAAGTGGGGCTACGGCACGGTCGAGACGAACATCATGACCGGCGACCCGGTCACCCCGTTCCTGACCAACGCCTACCAGCAGGGCCTGCTCAAGGGGTACGAGGAGCGGGCGTACCGGGCGCTGAAGCAGAACGCCGACGGGGTGCCGCCCGCGGACTCGCCGGCGGTGGGCCGGGAGGCCGACAAGGAGTACATCGCCGACGGGTTCGCGCCGTACATCAAGGACCGCCCGCATGTGAAGCCGGGCGACTCGGACTACGACCACGGGGCCTCGGCGACCCTGGAGTACGCCCTGTCGGACGCGATGCTCGCCCAGATGGCCCGTGACCTCGGGCATGCGGCGGACGCCGACCGGTATGCCGCCCGCGCCCAGAGCTACCGCCACATCTTCGACCCCTCGACCGGCTTCTTCCGCGCCCGTGACGCCTCCGGTGCCTTCACCGGGCCTGCCGACCCGGCGCAGAGCGAGGGCTTCCACGAGGGCACGGCCTGGCAGTACCAGTGGCTGGTGCCGCAGGATCTGCCCGGCATGGTCGGCCTGATCGGCGGCGAGCAGGCCGCCAACGACCGCCTGGACTCGTTCTTCGCCTACGACCAGCTGCTGGCCGACCCGGCGAAGACGGCCCGCGAGGTGTGGGTGAACGGGCCGTACGACTACTACAACACCGACAAGTACAACCCGCAGAACGAGCCCGACCTCATCGCCCCGTACACCTACCTGTCGACCGGGCAGCCGTGGAAGACGACCGACGTCGTGCACGCGGCGCTGACCCTCTTCACGGACGCGCCGACCGGCATGACCGGCAACGACGACCTCGGCACGATGTCCGCCTGGAACGTGCTGTCGTCGATCGGGATCTTCCCGGTGCAGCCCGGCTACGACACGTGGGGACTGTCCACACCCGTGTTCGACCGGGTCGACCTGACGCTGGACCGCCGCTACTACCCACGCGACGCCCTGACCATCACCGCGCAGGGCACCTCCGGCACCGACCGGTACATCCGGTCGGCGCGGGCGGACGGGACGGCGTACGAGCGGACGTATCTGACGACCGGCGCGCTGCGCTCCCTGCGCTCGCTCGCCTTCACGGTCGGCCCGCGCCCGTCTGAGTGGGGTACGTCACCCGAGGCGGCGCCGCCCGCACTGAAGTGACCACTTGCGTCCCATGAGTCCCGCCCCTTTCCGGAGGGGCGGGACTTAATCTGCTGTTAACTGTGCGTAGCTTGATCGTACTTGACCGTAATCGCGAGAGGGAGGTTGACTGCTTGCTCACCCTTCGACGACGCGAGGCAAGCCATTGACTTCTGACCTGCTCGCTCCTCTCGACCTGGCGTTCTGGAACATCGAGTCCGCCGAACACCCCATGCACCTCGGTGCCCTCGGGGTGTTCTCGGCCCACTCGCCCACCGCCGGCGCCCACGCGGCCGACCTGCTCGCCGCCCGGGCCGCGGCGGTGCCCGGGCTGCGGATGCGGATCCGGGACGTGTGGCAGCCGTCGCCGCTGCGCCCGCTGTCCTTCGGCAGTGCCACGCGCGAGGTGGACCCGGACTTCGACCCGCTCCACCACGTCCGCCTGCACGCCCCCACCTCCGACTTCCATGCGGAGGCGGGCCGGCTCATGGAGCGCTCGCTGGAGCGCGGCCGGCCGCCGTGGGAGGCCCACGTGCTGCCGGGGGAGGACGGCGTCTCCTTCGCCGTGCTGTTCAAGTTCCACCACGCCCTGGCCGACGGGCTGCGTGCGCTGACGCTCGCCGCCGCCATCCTGGACCCGATGGACATGCCGGAGCGCAAACCCCGCCCCGAGGAGCCCAGGCGCGGCCTGCTGCCCGATGTGCGCAAGCTGCCGGGCCTGGTCCGGGGCGCCGTGTCCGACGTGGGCCGGGCCCTCGACATCGGCGCCTCGCTGGCCGTGTCCAGCCTGGGCGTGCGCTCCTCCTCGGCGTTCACCGCGGAGGCCACCGGCACCCGCCGCACCGCCGGCGTCGTCCTCGACCTCGACGACGTGCACCGCATCCGCAAGTCCGAGGGCGGCACCGTCAACGACGTGCTGATCGCGGTGGTCGCCGGTGCGCTGCGCCGCTGGCTCGACGAGCGCGGCGACGGCAGCGAGGGCGTCCGGCCGCGCGCCCTGATCCCCGTCTCCAAGCGCCGTCCGCGCACCGCCACCCCCCAGGGCAACCGGCTCTCCGGCTACCTGATACGGCTTCCCGTCGACGACCCCGACCCGCTCGGCCGGCTCGACACGGTCCGCAGCGCCATGGACCGCAACAAGGACGCCGGCCCGAACCGCGGCGCGGGCGCCGTCGCCCTGCTCGCCGACCATGTGCCCGCGCTCGGTCACCGGCTCGGCGGACCGCTGGTCAGCCAGGCCGCGCGGCTCTGGTTCGACATCCTGGTCACCAGCGTGCCGCTGCCCAGCCTCGGCCTGAAGCTCGGCGGCAACCCGGTCACGGAGGTCTACCCGCTCGCCCCGCTGGCCCGCGGCCAGGCGCTGGCGGTGGCCGTCTCGACGTACCGCGGCCACGTCCACTACGGCCTCGTCGCGGACGCCGCGGCCGTGCCGGACCTGGACCGGCTGGCCGCCGCCCTCACCGAGGAGGTCGCGGCCCTCAGCGCCGCCTGCGGCGGCTGAGCCCCCTTGCCGGGCGGATTTTGGAGGACCGGCCCGGCGCTCCGTACAATTCCCCGTTCGAAAGCGGACGCGGTCGGAGCGCCGCGCGGGTGATCAGGGAAGCGGCAGCGCGATGACGGTGACAGAGGAAGGCTCGGCGACCACGGACGAGGTCGTGTACGGGCCCGGCATCGACCCGGAGCGGCTGGCCGTCTGCCTCAGCGTGCTCGACGAGCTCGACAGGCTGGACGTCGACCACCCGGACGCGATCGCCGTGCGCCGGGCCACCGCCGGCATCTACCGCACCGTCAAGCAGCGCCGCCGCCAGGAGCGCCGGGCCGCCAAGACCGCGCACGACAAGGCGGTCACGGAGGCCACGGCGACCGGCTCCGCCCAGCGCATCGACGACGAGACCGAGGGCATCCTGCCGTCGTCGATCACCGAGGAGGGCAGGATCGCGGGGATACTCCAGCGCCCCCGCTCCTGCTACACGTGCAAGACCCGGTACGTGGAAGTCGACTACTTCTACCACCAGCTCTGTCCGGACTGCGCCACCCTGAACCGGGACAAGCGCGACGTCCGCGCCGACCTCACCGGCAAGCGCGCCCTGCTCACCGGCGGCCGCGCCAAGATCGGCATGTACATCGCGCTGCGGCTGCTGCGCGACGGCGCGCACACCACGATCACCACGCGGTTCCCGAAGGACGCCATCCGCCGCTTCAAGGCGATGGACGACTCGGCGGACTGGATGCACCGCCTCGAGGTCGTCGGCATCGACCTGCGCGACCCGGCCCAGGCCGTCGCCCTCGCCGACCAGGTCGCCGAGGCGGGCCCGCTGGACATCCTGATCAACAACGCGACGCAGACCGTACGACGGCTGCCCTCCGCCTACGCCGCCCTGATCGACGGCGAGAGCGCCCCGCTGCCCGCCGGTGAGCTGCCCGCCCACCACGTGATCGGCGCCTTCGGCTCCGGCGCCGTCGACGGCCTGGCCGCGCTGCCCGTCGGGATCTCCGGCCTCGACGCCCAGCAGGTCGCCGACCTCGCCCTGGTCGCCGGGAACGCCAGCGTCGCCCGGCACCTCGACGGCACCGCCATCGACGCGGGCGGCCTGGTCCCCGACGTCGTCGACACCAACACCTGGGTGCAGACCATCGAGCAGATCTCCCCGGTGGAGCTCCTCGAGACCCAGCTGTGCAACTACACGGCGCCGTTCATCCTGATCAGCAAGCTCCGCCCGGCCATGGCCGACGCCGCGAAGAAGGCCGTGAGCGGGCGCGCCTACGTCGTGAACGTCTCGGCCATGGAGGGCGTGTTCGGCCGCGGCTACAAGGGCGCGGGCCACCCCAACACCAACGCCGCCAAGGCCGCCATGAACATGGTGACGCGGACCAGCGCCCAGGAGATGCTCCAGACCGACGGCATCCTCATGACCTCCGTCGACACCGGCTGGATCACCGACGAGCGCCCCCACTACGACAAGCTGCGCCTGGCCGAGGAGGGTTTCCACGCCCCGCTGGATCTGGTCGACGGGGCGGCCCGGGTCTACGATCCGATTGTGCGCGGCGAGCAGGGCGAGGACCTGTACGGCGTCTTCCTGAAGGACTACGCGCCCGGCAAGTGGTGATCCACCTGCGTGACGTGTCGCCCGACGGCCGTCGGGTACCCGGCCTCCGACGAGTACCGCGCCAGGAGGGGTCATGGGCACTCCACACAGCATTGATCCGCGCGCATTCGGCGATCCACGCAACCATTACCCGACGGACGAGCAGTTCTACGCGAGCGACCGCCCGGACGACGCCTCGCTGCCGGAGGACCGGCCCCGCGGCGGCTCCAGCCACGATCCGTACAAGCACCCCTGGACCTGGGGCACGATCGCGCTTGTCGCGTTCGCCGTCCTGATCGTCCTCATGGGCATCGCACTGTTCCCGTGAGGGCACCGTAACCGCCGTCACCTGCGAGGTGGTGCGTATGAGCGAAGACGGTCGTCGACGGCGTACCCCGGCCCGGGGTACGCCGTCCTGACCCGCGTCCCCCCGTCCACCAGCAGATCCGCGCCGGTGATCCATTCCGCCGCGTCCGAGGCCAGCCACACCACGGCCCGCGCGACGTCCTGAGGCTCCCCGATCCGGCCCAGCGGCAGCCCCGCGGCCAGCTGCTCCTCGCCCGGCTCCCACACGAACCGGGCCATCTCGGTGCGCACGAGCCCGGGGGACACGGAGTTGACCCGCACCTTCGGCGCCAGCTCCCCGGCGAGCTGCCGCGTCAGGTGCAGCAGGGCCGCCTTGCTCGTGCCGTACGCCCCGACGTTGGGTCCCACGTGCTCCGCGCCCTCGGTGCAGATGTTGACGACCGACCCGCCGTGCTCCCGCATCCACGCCCGCCAGACCAGCTGCACGAGCCGCAGCGGCGCCTCGACGTTCACCGCGAACGCCTGCCCCCACGCCCGCGGTTCGACCTCCATGAGCGGTCCGTACGGCTGGTTCGTCGCCGCGTTGTTCACCACGACGTCGATCCGGCCGAACTCGCGCAGGGCGACCTCGACGACCTCCCGCAGATGCCCCGGCTCGGCGACGCTGCCGCTCACACCGACACCACCCAGCTCGGCGGCCGTACGCCGCACCTCGTCGGCGTCCCGTGCGGTCACGCACACCCGCGCCCCGGCCGCGGCCAGCTGCGCGGCGACCGCGCGACCGATGCCGCGGGTGCCGCCGGTCACGACGGCGACCCTGCCCTGCAGCCCGTTGTGCGTGTACGACGGCGTCATCGCCGTACCGTCTCATGACGGGCCGTCAGTCGACAGCCCCGAGACGGGAGTTGCGGGCCGCGACGAGTTCCAGGACCGTGCGCCAGTCCTCCAGGACCCCGGCGTCGAACCCCGCGGTGCGGCTCTCCTCGTCCGCCATCCGCAGCCGCACCAGGTCGTCGTCGCCGGCCGGGCCGTGGTGGCGTACGAGACGGTAGACGCGCTCGCCGAGCAGCGGACGTACCGCCTCGGCGGCGTGCTCGGCCCGGCGGGTCTCGTCGCCCGGGCACAGCAGCTGCCCTATGCCGTGCACCAGCCCCGCCACCTGGAGCTCCTTGTCGGCGGGGCGGCGTCGGCGCAGCAGCGCGGCGGTCCGCAGCGCATGTTGATGTCGGCAGGCGTACAGCAGATCCATCAGCTCTTCGACACTGCGCAGCTCCATGCGTCAGTCCTCCCGCCGGACAAGCCGTTGCCGTCCGTCAGCAGATCATGGCCGTGTTTCGATTCGGCCAACGGGACTTGAACTGCGTGGCCAATTCGGTGCGCTGAGTGAGGGGCGCGCCTCAGCGCACCGGTGCCGTGTCCGCCGCCTCGGGGAGCCGCATTCCGGTCACCGCCGAGAAGCAGTGCAGGGCGTCCGGGCGGATCGCCACCCGGAGCGAGGCTCCCTTGCCGTGGGTGGGGCGTCCGGGAAGCCGTACGACGATGTCGGTGAGGCCCGCGCCGGACCGGGCCGTCGTATGGAGGTATACGACAGCGCCGGTGTCCTCGACCGTCTCGACCTCGAGGTCGAGCCCCGGAGTCTCCCGGTCCTCGGCCGAGAGGAACTCGAACTGCTCGGGCCGTACGCCGAGCACCACCTCGTCGGCGCCCTCGGCCCCGGCCGCGCGCAGCGTGCCGCGGGGCAGCGGCACGGTCAGGGCGCCGAGCCGGGCACCCTCCGCGGACAGTGGAAGCCGCAGCAGGTTCATCGCCGGAGAGCCGATGAAACCGCCGACGAACGTGTTCGCCGGATGCGCGAACACCTCCCTCGGCCTGCCCACCTGCTGCAGCACCCCGTCGTTGAGCACGGCGATCCGGTCGCCCATGGCCATCGCCTCGACCTGGTCATGGGTGACGTACACGGTGGTGATGCCGAGATGGCTCTGCAGCCGCACGATCTGCGCGCGGGTCTCCGCCCGCAACGGGGCGTCGAGATTGGAGAGCGGCTCGTCCATCAGGTACACCCGCGGATCCCTGACCAGCGCCCGCCCCGTCGCGACCCGCTGCCGCTCGCCGCCCGCGAGCGAGTCGGGCCTGCGGCCGAGGTACTGCTCGATGTCCAGGACGGCAGCCGCGTACTCGACCCGCTGCCGGGCACGGCGCCGGGGCATGCGGGCGATCTTGAGGGCGAAGCCGATGTTGTCGGCAGCCGACAAATGCGGGTAGAGGGCGTAGTCCTGGAACACCATCGCGACGTCGCGGTCCCGGGGCGGAAGATGGGTCACGTCCCGGACACCGATGAGGATCGAACCGGAGTCGACTTCGTCGAGTCCGGCCAGCAAGCGCAGACAGGTCGACTTTCCACAGCCGGAAGGACCCAGCAGAACCATGAACTCGCCGTCCTCGATCTCGAGGTCCAGCGCGTCGACGACCGGCCTGGTCATCGACGGGAAGCGGCGGGTGACCTTGTCGAAGGTGACGGACGCCATGACCTCCCCCCTCCCGGGCACGTCCCTCCGAACCGGGGGACATGTCCCTGCAACCCAGGATGGAACGGGTGTTGCCGTAACGGCAGACCTCTACGCCGAACGGGTGACAGGGGCGAGGGGGAAAACCGGGCGAATCAAGACAGTAACCTCAAGTTTTCAGCCCCATAGAGCGGGTGCCCGCTCATTTGGTTAATCTGGAGCGGACGGACAGTACCACCGGGTCCCACCCACACCCACGTCCGTCCCGGGACAAGCCGGTTCACAGCGGCCTGCTCTCACACGAGTTACCGGCGCCACCGCGTCCGAACAGCTTTCGACTCACACCTGAGCGGGCGTCAGGCGCCGGACCGCAGACTGACCGGCACGCCCCGAGGGTGACCCGACACATAAGGAGTGCGCGGTGACACCGGAGAAGACGAATCGCGAACAGCGCCCCAAGGAACGCACGGAGCGCCCCGGCCGACGGTCGGACGAACTCGGCAGCCTGGAAGTCTGGGCCCACGCGGCCCCGATCCGCCTGGCCGGCTACGAGGACGACCTCGCCGAACCCCACATCCTGCCCAGCGTCGACTGACAGTCCGGCAGGACGGACCTCTCGCGATCGCCGACCCCGCATCGTCGCCGCCGGCGAGACCTACGCACGGGACCGGGCCACCTCCGAGGAGGCGGCCCGGTCCCTGTGGTTGCCCGCCGGGGCCGGAACTCTGCCCCCTGGTACATGGCGACTCCTCGTCCGGCTCGGGTATACCGGCAGGGCATGCACCCCGGCGCCGGAGGGAACCGCCTTGTACGACCACGCGAGCAGCCGAGCCGCAGACCGGCCGGATGCCACGAAGGCCCGCAGGTCCGGGGCGCGGGCGGTCGCGCCGCCCGAGGCCCTGCTCGCCCTCCAGCGCGCGGTCGGGAACGCGGCCGTGGTGCAGATGGTGCGCCAGGGCGGACCCGCCGGGGCGCAGGACCGGCACCGGCACGGTCCCGGCTGCGGGCATGCCGAGGAGCAGCCGCCGGTGCAGCGCTCCGCCGTGCACGACGTGCTGCGCAGCAGCGGGCAGCCGCTCGACGCGCAGAGCCGCACCGACATGGAGACGCGGTTCGGGGCCGACTTCTCCGACGTACGCATCCACACCGACGCCGCGGCCAAAGCCTCCGCCGCCGAGGTCGGCGCCAGGGCCTATACCTCCGGCAGTCACATCGTCGCCGGTGCCGCAGCCATCGACCGGCACACCCTCGCCCACGAGTTGACCCACGTCCTGCAGCAGCGCAAGGGGCCCGTGGCCGGCACCGACCGGGGCGACGGGCTGCGCGTCAGTGACCCTTCGGACAGGTTCGAGCGCGAGGCGGAGGCCACGGCGCGGCGCGTGCTGAGCGGTACTCCGGCGTCGGCGGGCCCGGCGGCCGCCGGTTCACATGCCGCGGAGGCGGCGGGCCCCGGGCAGTCGAGCCACATCCAGCGCGTCGAGCACCCGGGCAAGATCGACGACGAGGTCCAGAGGATCTTCGACCAGCTCGAGAGCGGCATCGACGACTACCTGGCCGACTACGGCAAGTGGTCGTCCGGCAACTACAAGTGGATCGCGATGAATGCCGACCTCGCCGACACGATCGAGGCCATCGACGCCTATGTGGGCGAGCCCGCCGGGCGCAGCAAGGCCGAGCTCGCCACCGCACTCAGGGACGGCATCCGGGCGGACCTGCAGGACACCTCGTCACAGACGATGGCGGACTCCGCGTCGGCGGCGGGCAGGGCGAAGCGGAAGCTCGTCCTCGGCCGCGCCCACGACACCGGGGACTGGGCCGACTACCAGAAGGGCAAGGCCGAGGGCGGTGACAGGCTTCCGCTGGGCGATCGGCTGGGGCGGCGGCTGAACACCGGCAAGTGGTCCGTGCCCGTCAACTACGCGTTCATGGACGGCGGCATCCAGGAGCGCGCGGTCTTCAAGATCCTGACCAGCCTGGGGCCGCGGATCGAAGGCATGCTGCTCGGCGGACAACTCACCACGGCCAACTTCTGGGACGAGGTCGAGAAGCTGGGATCCAGCGCGCTCTGGGACAACAACAAGACGGCCGACGAGGGCGGACCGCAGGCGATGCTGGGCCACGAGATCGTCCAACTCCTCGGCGCCGGCTACCGGTTCCACGGCCGGGACAGCAAGTACGCCAAGGGCGCCAGGCTGGTCGCGGTCCACCCCGACAAGCCGGCGGTCGACCCGGAGGACAAGACCAAGCCGCTCACCATCCCGTAGGACCCGTCGGGTTGCCCTCCCGGGCAACCCGGCCGGCCCTCGGGTCCGCCGGTCAGTCCTTGCGTCCCGTCACCGCCACCGTCACGCCGAGGCCGATCATGGTCAGGCCTCCCACCCCGCCGACCAGGGAGAGGCGGCGCGGGGAGCGGGCGAACCAGTCGCGGGCGGTGGAGGCGGCCAGGCCCCAGATGCTGTCGCAGGTGACGGCGATGGCGTTGAAGATCAGGCCGAGCAGCAGCATCTGCAGCGTGACATGGCCCGCGCCGGGGTCGACGAACTGGGGGAGCACGGCCGCGAAGAACACGATGGTCTTGGGGTTGGTCACGCCGACGGCGAAGCCCTCCCAGAACGTGCGCAGGCCGCCGCGCGGCACACCGGCGTCATCCGAGAACGCGGCCCGCAGCGAACCGCGTTGCCGCCACGCCTTGACGCCGAGATACACCAGGTAGGCGGCGCCGGCCAGCTTCAGCGCGGTGAAGACCAGCACCGAGCGCTCCACCACGGAGCCGATACCGACCGCCACGGCCAGGACGAGCAGGTAGGCGCCGAGCGTGTTCCCCACGACGGTGGTCAGCGCGGCGCGGCGCCCCTGCGCGAGCGCCCGTCCGATGACGAACAGCACGCTGGGGCCGGGGATCACGATCAGCAGGAACGACAGCGCCGCGAAGGCGAGCAGACGGTCGGCGGACATCATGCGATCCATGCAAGCACGGGGAGGGGCCGGGCTTCAGCCCTATTTCCTCCGGAGATCACCGCCGGGAGATCCTCGACGGAGGGCCTACGCCTCCGCCTCGCCCGCGGGCGCCGGCCGCGCGATGCGGCGGGCCAGGGGCAGGGCCGCCGCGCCGAGGGCGAAGCCGTAGACCGAGACCAGGCCGTGCCCGTTGTCCTGGGCCAGCCACATCGCCAGGCCGGCCGCGGGCACGCACAGTGCCAGCAGGCGCTGCCTGGTGTCGGTGGTGGTCAGCAGGAGGGCCGACGCGAGGGTGGCAGCGAGGAAATACGTCGCGCCGGAGCTGCCGGCGAAGTTGCGCGGGTCGGTGCTGCGGGAGGTCCCACCGAACAGCGCGTCGATGTGCTCGGGCAGCAGGATGCCGGCGGCGAACAGCACCAGCATCAGCGGGCCGCGCCAGAACCACTGGGCCAGCGCGGCCATCGCCGCGAGCGTGACGATGTTCCACAGGGCGCCGAAGAAGCCGCCGTTCTGCATGAAGACCGACGTCACCACCCGCCACCAGCCGCTTCTGCGCGGATCGCTGTCGAGGGCGTCCATCGCCCCCGACCAGCTGTGCTGGAGCACCACCCCGCCGACCGCCACCGCCGTGACGCCGACGGCCGCCCACGGGATCGGGCGCCGGCGGAGGGTGTCCTCGCCGACAAGAGTCAGACCGCACTTGAACATCAGCACCATCAGCGCCGCGGTCGTCAGATTGAACACGATGGCGCCCACGCGGATCAGTTCCCCCGTCGAGAGATCGTGGTTGCAGGTCGCTGAGCACCATAGCGGCTAGGGCTCTTCTGATGGATCTCCGCGGCGTCGCGACGCCCGGCACGCCCTCTCGCCGCACCGGTCAAAAGCCCTAGTAGCTCCGCTACGAGGGCTTCCGCCCGGCACGCCGAGAGCACGCGCCGAACGCCGCTCCTTCTCCCACGGAGATCCATCAGAAGAGCCCTAGTCGAGCGGCGCCGTCCGCTGCCACGGGTGCAGCCGCTCCAGTTGTTCCGCCACCTCCAGCAGGGTCGCCTCCGAGCCGGGGCGGCCCACCAGTTGGACGGCGGCCGGGGCGCCCGAGGGAAGGGTGCCGAAGGGGACGGACATCGCCGGCCAGCCGGTCAGGTTCCACGGCGGGGTGAGCGGCGAGTAGTTGGTGTTGATGAGCACGTTGGCCAGCCAGCCGCGCTCGTGCCAGGCCACCGACTTGGGGGAGCGGCGGGCGAGTGCCGGGGTGAGCAGGACGTCGTACTCCTCGAAGAAGGGTTCCATACGGCGGCGCAGCCGCTCTCGGCTGTCGCCGGTGCGGACGCCGTTGACGAAGCGGCGGCCGACGGCCGCGTGCACCCGCGAGCGCCGGGTCAGCAGGCGCGGATCGAGGCTGTGGGCGTCCACCGCCGTGCCCGCCGTCCAGTGCGCGAGGGACGTCGTGCTCAGCGAGAGGGGGTACGGCGGGTCGGCGCGCCGTACCTGGTGCCCGGCCTTGATCAGGACGCCGGCCGCGTCACGGGTCGCGGTCGTGTACGGCCCGCTGATCGTGACGCCCACCAGGGGGCTGCGCAGCGAGACGGCGATCTTGCGCATGGCGGGCGTCTCCGGCCCTACCGCCTCCGCGTCCGTGTCCGCGAGGACCGACAGCATCAGGCGCGCGTCCTCGACCGTCGTGGCGAGCGGGCCGTTCTCCGACATGCCGAACCAGTCGCCCTCGCCGATGCCCGCGGGGACCACGCCGTGGCCCGGCTTGATGGTGACCAGGCCGCAGTTGGCGGCGGGGATGCGGAGCGAGCCCATGCCGTCGTTGCCGAGGGCGATCGGCACCAGACCGGCGGCGACCGCGGCCGCGCTGCCGCCCGAGGACCCGCCTGCCGTGCGGGTCAGGTCCCACGGGTTGCGGGCGGTGCCGAGCACGCCCTCGGTGGTGCCGAAGATGCACAGCTCTGGCACGTTCGTCAGCCCCACGACCACGGCGCCCGCCGCCCGCAGCCGGGCCACCGTGACGTGGTCCTCCTCGGCGGGCGTGTCCGGTGTCGCGGCGGAGCCCACACGGGTCGACTCGCCGCGTACGGCGAGGTTGTCCTTGACGGCCACCGGCACGCCGGCGAGCGGCAGTTCGGCCAGATCCCCGCGGGAGGCCACCTCGTCGGCCTCGGCGAGCGCCGCCTCCGCCCGCACGACCCGGAACGCTCCGACCCGCCCGTCCAGCCGCTCGATCCGCTCCAGGTGCTCGGCCACCACTTCACGGGGCGTGGCCCGCTTCTCGCGTACGGCGGCGGCGATCTCGGCGGCGGTCCGGCCGACCCAGCTGGTCACGGGCGCTCCTTGGGGTGCAGGGCGTGGCACTACTCATGAGTACGCAGTGCACTCTGCCCCGCCGCGGGCCCGGCGTCGAGAGCACCTGCTCTTGGACATTCGAGCAGCTCTTATTGGACTTTTCGCGGGACGTGCGGAGCGCGTCGTTCCTTGACCCGCAGGTCATCCGATCAATGCCTCAACTCCAGCCCATTCGCACCCCATTGACAGGTCCCTGAGCCAGCCCAATGATCAGACCTCCGATGAATCGGGAGCCGCTCATGAGTGTGAATCCCTATCCCAGACGCCAGGTCCTTTCTGCCGCGGCCGGAGCCGCCGCCGCGGCCGCCCTGCCCCTCACCGCCACGACCGGGGCGCACGCCGCCGAGCAGGTCGACGGCCGTCCCGGATCGTCTCCATGGGTCCCCGTCCCCGACCCGGTCCCCGTCCCGCTCGACGGTCTCTACGACAACGACGGCATCGACACCGCCTCCGCCCGCGGCGGCGACTTCGACGGCTCCGGCTACACGTTCCCGGGCGAGGAACTCCCCGCCGGCCGCGTCGAGGTCGACGGCATCCCCTTCCTCTTCCCGGCCGCCGCCGAGGGCGCCAAGAACAACGTCGTCGCCCTCGGCCAGCGCATCGAACTGCCCAAGGGCGCCTACCTGTCGGCCGTCTTCCTCACCGCCGGCAGCTACGGCAACGCCTCCGGCAGGGTCACCGTCCACTACGCCGACGGCTCGACCAGCACCGCCGGCCTGAGCGGCGCCGACTGGTACTCGGCGGGCGGCTCGCTCTCGGCGCCGTACCGCTACAAGCCGGACGGCACCAAGGACCAGCACGGCGTCGGGATCGGCACCTCGGAGGTGTGGACCGATCCGCAGCGCGAGGCGGTCGCCGTCACCCTGCCGGTCACCAACCCGGCCGAGGCGGGCAGGACTTCACTGCACGTCTTCGCACTGTCCCTCCAGCCCGTCGCCCAGGGACGGGCGTTGGCGCTGCGCGACGCGCACTCCACGAACGCGCTGCTGGACCGTACGGGTGCCCAGAGCGTCGAGGCCACCGTCGTCAACGCGGGCACCGTCGCGATCCTGGGCGCCGACAACGTGTCCGTACGGGTTGACGTCCCCGGCGCCCGCACCGTCGAACCCGCCCGTGTCCGCAGCCTCGACCCCGGCGAGCAGGCACGCGTCCGCGTCGGCATCCGCAACCGCGCGGGCACCGCACCCGGCACCGCACGGGACGGCTCGGTGACGCTCACCGGACGAGGCACCCAAGTCGCCGTCGCCCGCGGCAGGCTGACGCTCGGCACGGCCGACTACCAGCCCACCGAGGCGTCCCTCGCCGGCCACCAGGCGCCTTACTGGTTCAACGGCGCCAAGTTCGGCATCTTCATCCACTGGGGCGTCTACGCGGTGCCCGCCTGGGCGCCGGTCGGCAAGCAGTACGCCGAGTGGTACTGGGACCAGATGCAGGACCCGAACAACCCGACGTACGCCCACCACCGCGCCACCTACGGCGAGGACTTCGCCTACGACGACTTCATCCCGCGCTTCACCGCGGAGAAGTTCGACCCGCGGGCCTGGGTCGAGCTGTTCCGGGACGCCGGCGCCCAATACCACGTGCTGACCTCGAAGCATCACGAGGGCTTCGCCCTGTGGGACACCAAGGTCTCCGACCGCAACGCCGTGAAGCTGGGCCCCAAGCGGGACTTGGTCAAGGAGCTGTTCGAGGCGTCCCGGCGCTACGCTCCCGAACTCCACCGCGGGCTCTACTTCTCGATGCCCGAGTGGTTCAACCCCGACAACCCGTGGATGGGCCACGCCCCGCGCAACCCGTACACCCTCGAACCGGTCCCGTACACCGGATACACCTCCGGCAAGGAGTATGTGCGGGACTACCAGGCCCCGCAGATGCTGGAGCTGATCCACGGCTACGACCCGGAGCTCATCTGGTGCGACATCGGCGGCGTGAACGACAGCCTCCACGTCCTGGCCGAGTACTTCAACCACGCCAAGAACCGGGCCCGTCCGATCGACGTGACCGTCAACAACCGTTCCGGAATTGCCTTCCACGACTTCACGACGCCCGAGTACACGACGTACGAGAACACGGTCGTCGCCAAGTGGGAGTCCAGCCGCGGCCTCGACCCCTTCAGCTACGGCTACAACAGCGCGACCCCGGACGACGCCTACATGACGACCGAGGAGGTCGTGCACAGCCTCGTCGACATCGTCTCCAAGAACGGCAACTTCCTGCTCGACATCGGCCCGCGTGCCGACGGCACCATCCCGCAGATCATGCAGACCCGGCTGCGGGAGACCGGTGCCTGGCTCGAGGTCAACGGCGAGGCGATCTACGACACGACGTACTGGTCGCGCATGGCCCAGCTCGGCGACGACCTGCGCTTCACGGTCCGGCCCGACCGGGCCTTCTACATCCACTCCCTGACCCGGCCGGGCGCGAAGCTCACCGTCGAGGCTCCGGTGCCGATCCGGGCCGGCGACAAGGTGACGATGCTCGGCCACGACCGGCCCCTGACCTGGACGGCCGGCAAGGGAGCACTGGTGATCGACGTACCCGAGACAGCCCGTAGAGCGGGACAGCACGTGTGGGTGTTCAAGGTGGAGTGGCATGGGTGAGTTCAGAAAGAGAGCGCTGCGGCTGCTCGGCATGACGGCGGCGCTGACCCTGCTCGTGGCGCCGACGTCGGCGGTCGCGCAGGAGACGCAGAAGGCGCCGGTGACGGTGCCCTCACTGACCAACTGGTCGGCGGAACAAGGCAGTTACGAGTACGGCCGCGGTGCCCGGCTGGTCGCCGACAGTCCGGTCGAGCGCCGGGTCGCCGACACTCTCGCCGACGACCTGCGCGAGGCGGGCCACGGCACCGTCCCGGTCGTCCGCGGCGGCGCCCGCACCGGCGACATCGTGATCGACGTCCAGGCGTCCAGGACCGCACTGGGAGCCGAGGGGTACGAACTCCACGCCGGCAAGCGGCTGTCGGTGACCGGAGCCACCGAGACCGGCGCCTTCTACGGCACCCGTACCGTCCTCCAACTCCTCGCGCAGGGCGACCGGATCCCCGCCGGACGGACCGTCGACGTGCCGCGCTACAAGGAACGCGGCGTCGGCGTCTGCGCCTGCTACGTCCACATCTCGCTGCCCTGGCTGGAGAACCTCGTCCGCGAGATGGCGTACAACAAGCTCAACCAGCTGCTCGTCGAGCTGAAGGTGAAGAGCGACGCCCACCCCGAGGCCAACACCTGGGGCTACTACACCAAGGACGAGATACGGCAGCTCGTCGCGCTCGGCGACAAGTACCACGTCGAGATCATTCCCGAGATCAACTCCCCGGGTCACATGGACCCGTGGATCGAGAACCGCCCCGACCTGCAGCTGACCGACTCCGACGGCAACAAGCAGCCCGCCCGTCTCGACGTCACCCGGCAGGCCGCCTTCGACTACTACACCAGCCTGATGGACGAGTACGCGCAGGTCTTCACCGCGAGGTCCTGGCACATGGGCGCCGACGAGTACATGCTCGGCTCCGACTACTCCAAGTACCCGCAGATGCTCAAGTACGCCCAGGAGAAGTACGGTTCGGGCGCCACCCCGCAGGACGCCTACATCGACTTCATCAACCGCGTTCAGGCCTACGCGGCGGGCAAGGGCAAGAAGCTGCGCATCTGGAACGACGGCCTGACCGGCGCCAACACCGTGCCGGTGGCCGCAGGCACGACCGTCGAGCACTGGCTGAACGTGGCGGTGAAACCCAGCCAAATCGTTGCGCAGGGCTACCCGTTGATGAACGCCGCCTACTCCCTCTACCTCGTCCGCGGCGGCTTCCACTCCGACACCAAGTCTCTGTACGACCAGAGCTGGGACCCGCGCAGCTTCGAGGGCGAGAAACTGACGTCCAGCAAGGGCATCACCGGGGCGAAGATCAGCCTCTGGCCGGACAACGGGCGCGGCGAGACCGAGAACGAGGTCGCCGTCGAACTCTGGCCCGCGCTGCGGCACATCGCGCAGGCCACCTGGGGCGACCCCCATCCCGACGCCACCTACGCCGAGTTCACGGTGCGCGGCACGGCGGTGGGGCATGCGCCCGGGTGGCGGGACCTCACCCGGCTGCCGGTGGCGGAGGGGACGTACACCTTCCAGTCGGGCGGCCGTTCGTTCCAGGCACAGGTGCAGCGCACGGCGGAGGGCTACGCGACTGTACGGTCCGCGGACGGCTGCCTCGAGGTCCGCGGCGGCAAGCTCACGCTCAACGTGCCGCTCCAGCCGGGCGTCGAGGCGACCTGGGAGATCTGCGACGCCCAGAACACCCTGCAGCGCTGGGAGTTGCAGCCCGCCGCCGGTGGCTTCCGGCTCGTCAACACCATCACGCAGATGGCCGTGAGCCCGGCGGACGACGGCCGGCTCCTGCAGTACCCGCCCGACCAGCACACGCCCGCCGTGTGGTACCCGACCGCTTCCTGATGTGAGGAGTTGACCTCGCATGGCCCTCTCGAGACGCCTCTTCGTCACCTCGGCCGCGGTGGTCGCCGCCACCGGCCTGCCCGCGCTGCCCGCCTCGGCCGCCCAGTCGCCCGCCGAGTCCCGCTACCGCATCCCCGTCAGTCCCGACGACACACCCGACGAGCTGGTCCACAAGGCCTCCCGAGTCCGGCCCACCGCACGGCAGATCGCCTGGCAGCAATTCGGGCAGACGGCCTTCCTGCACTTCGGCGTCAACACCTTCACCGGCCTCGAATGGGGCACCGGCGACGAGGACCCGAACGTCTTCCAGCCCACCGGCCTGAACACCGACCAGTGGGCCCGGGCACTGCTGGACGGCGGCTTCAAGCTCGCCATCCTCACCGTCAAGCACCACGACGGCTTCGTCCTCTACCCCTCCCGCTACACCAACCACACGGTGGCGTCGAGCAGTTGGCAGGGCGGCCACGGCGACGTGCTGCGTTCCTTCGCCGACTCCATGCGCCGGTACGGCCTCAAGGTCGGCGTCTACATCTCGCCCGCCGACGAGAACCAGTACCTGCACGGCGTGTACGCCAACGGCAGCGCCCGCTCCACACGGACCGTCCCGACGCTCGTCGACGGCGACGACCGCTCCCCGCAGCGCTTCTACACGCTGGACGCCACCGACTACGGCGCCCACATGCTCAACACCCTCTACGAGGTGCTCACCGAGTACGGCCCGGTCGACGAGGTCTGGTTCGACGGCGCCCAGGGCCGCATCCCGCCGGGCAAGGTCGAGGACTACGACTGGGACAGCTGGTACTCGCTGGTCAGATCGCTGGCCCCGGACGCGGCGATCGCCGTGACCGGCCCGGACCTGCGCTGGGTGGGCAACGAGGCCGGGACCGCGCGGGAGAACGAGTGGAGCGTCATCCCGGTCAAGGAGAACCAGTACGGCCGCACCGACTGGGCGTTGTCGTACGACACCCCCGACGAGGGCAGCCGCACGGCGCTCGTCACCGCGCAGCCGAACACCGACTACCTGCAGTGGTGGCCCGCCGAGTGCGATGTGTCGATCCACGACGGCTGGTTCTACCATCCCGACCAACTCCCCAAGAGCGTCGACGAGTTGATCGACATCTACTTCGGCTCGGTGGGTCGCAACTCGGTCCTGCTGCTCAACGTGCCGCCGGACACCGACGGTCTGCTCGCGGACCGCGATGTGGCACGGCTGCGCGAGTTCCGCCAGCGCGTCGAACGGGAGCTGCCCGCCGACCTCACCCGGGGCGCGCGCGTCACCGACTCCTCCGGAGTGCGCACCGTCGACCTCGGTGCGGCACGCGAGGTGGACCGGATCCGGCTCGCGGAGGACATCCGGCAGGGGCAGCAGGTCGAGAACTTCGTCGTCGAGGCCGTCGTGGACGGGGCCTGGGCGCAGGTCGCGACGGCGGGCACGATTGGCGCGAGCCGCATCCTGCTGCTGGACGCGCCGGTACGGGCCCGGCGTTGGCGGGTGCGGGTCACGGCGGCCCGGGCGGCCGTACATCTCGCGGAGTTCGGGCTGTACCGGTCACGCGTCTGAGGGGGAGCCGAGCCGGGCGGTCACCAGGGCGTCGGCGACCTGGTGACCGCCCCACCGAACTCGGGGTCCTGCGACTCGCCCGGAATGCGGTCATGAGTGCCGGCGACGGTGTCGCCGTATGCGCCACACCACGAGGCCCACGACCACGAGTCCGGCCGTCACCAGTGCGACCGTCCGGCCGACCATGCTCTCGGCCCGCTCGTAGGCGGCACCCGCGGCGTAGCCCACGAGGGCGTTGCCGACGCCCCAGATGACGCCGCCGAGCGCGTTGTAGAGGAGGAAGCGGCGGTACGGCATCTCCGACGCGCCCGCCAGCGCCGGGACGAGGGAGCGGAAGAGGGCGACGAAGCGGCCGAGGAAGACCGCCGCCGGGCCGCGCCGGCGGATCAGCTCGCGGGCCCTGGCCACGCGCTCGGCGCGGCCGCGCAGGGGGCGGCGCTCGAGCAGCGGCGGTCCGAGGCGCCGGCCGATCTCGTAGCCGACGCTGTCCCCGGCGATCGCCGCGAGGACGACGGCGAGCGTCAGCCAGGCCAGGTCGACGGTGCCCTGCCGGGCCAGGACGCCGCCGACGATCACCGCGGTCTCGCCCGGCAGCAGGAACCCGAAGAACAGCGCGTCCTCGGCGAAGACCAGGGCCACGACCACGACGTAGACCACGGGCCCGGACAGATCGGCGAGCCAGTGGGTGAGAGCGCTCATCCGCCGGCTCCCTTCCCAGGCGGTTACGAGTACCCCGCTCAGGCGGTCCCTTCCGCGGCCGTGCGGCGCAGCAGGAAGTTCACCGCGGTCATGGTCAGGACCGGCTCGCCGTGCTGGTTGAGGACCTCGATCCCGGTGTGCACGACCCCGCGGTCCGGCTTGGAGCGCGAGACGCGGGACTCACGCACGGTGGTGCGCAGCGACAGGCTGTCGCCGGGCCGGACCGGCCGGACCCAGCGCAGCTTGTCGATGCCGGGGGAGGCCAGGCCGCCCACCTTGCTGATGTAGTGGTCGGCGTACAGCCGCATCATCACGGCGCAGGTGTGCCAGCCGCTGGCGATCAGGCCCTGGTGGGGGCCGCGCAGCGCGGCCTGCGGGTCGGTGTGGATGGCCTGCGGGTCGAACTCGCCGGCGAACCGGAGGATCTCCTCCTCGGTGACGGTGATGCTGCCGTAGACGTAGACCGCGCCCGGCACGTAGTCCTCGAAGTACCGGTCGTCGATGGGCACGGCGAAGTCGGCGTCGCTCAGCGTGGTGGTGGTCGGTGCTGTCATTCGCGGCACGATAGCCGCCGGTGCGGCATGCGCGGCGAAGCGATTCTGCGGCTCAGATCTCCTTGAGGACCTGTTCCAGGAAGGCCAACGAGTCCGCCGCGGGGGCGGCCACCAGGCTGAGGCGGTCCATGACCGCGAGGTAGTGGTCGACCTCCTCGGGCTTGTCCAGGTACAGGGCGCTGGAGAGCTGCTCGAGGTAGACGATGTCGGGCAGGTCGGGAACGGGGAAGCGCAGCACGGTGATCGGGCCGCCGGCCGCCGCGTGGCCGCCGACGTGGAAGGGCAGCACCTGGAGCGTGACGTTCGGCAGCGCCGCGGCCTCGATGAGGTGCCGCAGCTGCGCGCGCATCACGTCGACGCCGCCGAGCGGACGGCGCAGCGCCGCCTCGTCGACGACGACCCACAGCTTCGGTGCGTCGGGCTTGGCGAGCAATGCCTGCCGGGTCATGCGGAGTTCGACGCGGCGCCCGATCGCGTCCGGGGAGGTGATGGGGTGGCCGAGCCGGATGACGGCCTCGGCGTACGCGGGGGTCTGCAACAGGCCCGGGATGAACTGGACTTCGTAGGTGCGGATGAGGGAGGCGGCCTCCTCGAGCCCCAGGTGCTGCTCGAACCAGCTGGGGAAGGCGTCGCCGTACGCCCGCCACCAGCCGGGTTCGTTGGTCCGCCGCACCGAGTCCAGGAACTCCTGGCGTACGTCCGGGTCCTGGACGCCGTACAGCGTGAGCAGGTCGGCGATGTCGCGTTCCTTGAAGCCGACGCGGCCCAGCTCCATGCGGCAGAGCTTGGCGTCGGAGGCCCGTATCGTCGAAGCGGCCGCGTCCCGGCTGATGTTGAGGGATTCGCGCAGGCGGCGCAGTCGCGTGCCCAGCACGATGCGCTGGACGGTCGGGCCGCCGCGCCGCAGGCTCAGGACGTCGGAACCGGAGGGAACGGGTTCTGGTCGAGCTGTCGCAGTCATGTCCATCCCCTCGGCCGCCGCACCGGCTCCGCCTGTCCCGGCTCTGCACGTCTTCGGGACTCGACATGTCTACGGGACTCAACCAAGGAGAGTAGCACCCAGGTGTCGTACGGCTGCGTTGCGTGAAGTGGCCGGAAGGCGACGGTCCTTGACCGCGCCTTCCGGCCGTCCGCGGGTGCTGCCTGACCTCAGCGGCCGGGGAGTAGGCCGTCGAAGTCGCCGTCCTTCACACCGCGGACGAAGGCGGAGATCTCGGCGCCGGTGTAGACGAGCGCGGGACCTTCGGGGTGACGGGAGTTGCGCACGGCGACGCTGCCGTCCGGAAGTGCTGCGAGTTCGACGCAGTTGCCCTCGGGGTTGCTGTGCTGGCTCTTGCGCCAGACCGCTCCTCTCAGCTGGGTGGCCGGTGTGCCGTTGCTCACGTGCTGCATCTGAACCCTCTTCGAGACGGAGTCGCGGGCGGCCGTGCAATTGCATCCTCAATTGCATCCACTCGTGGTGAACGGGACGATAGCGGTGGCGCATGCCGCTCGGCAAGATCGTCTGCAATTGCAGCGGTAATTGCCGATGCACTTGCGCCCGGACTGCCGGACGGAGCACGATACTTCGCACAGGTGTAGCGCTCGGTAGTTCTCTCCGCAGGGGTCCCAGGGGTCGCGATGTCCGCAGAGCAAGTCGCACAACCAACCAACCCCCTGCGGATCGAGGCGACTTGGGAGTGGTTGTGCCAGGCGGTCGAGCGCCTGGGCAGACCCGAGCCCGGGTACCGCTTCCCGCTCACTCCCGCCGCGCGGGACGGCCAGGGCCCGGCCCACTGCTCCGTCCTCGTCGTACCGCCGATCCCCCAATCCGCCCATCTGGCCCGCGACTTCGCGAGAACGACACTGCTCGAACTGGCCGCGGCCGAGCGGATCGACGACGTGGCGGTCACCGTCTCGGAACTGGTGAGCAACGCCCTGCGCTACGGCCGATCAGCCGACGGCGAGGGGGAGTTGCAGCCGTCGCTGTGGGTGGCGTTCTGGGAGCAGCTGTCCTGCGCGCTGTGCGCGGTCACGGACGAGAGCGACCTGGTCCCCGTGGCCGTGGAGGCGGACGAGCTCGCGGAGTCGGGGCGGGGGCTGCAGGTCGTGTCGGTGCTGAGTGACATGTGGGGCTGGAACCCCCGGGCCGGTGGCGGAAAGGTCGTCTGGGCCCTGTTCCGGCTGTGACGCGGGGGATTTGCCGGCTGTGACACGGGGGATCGAGGTCTGAGGGCCTGCCCTTCGGATCTGCTCGGCGAAGGACAGGCCCCGGCTCAGCCCTTGCGGCCGATGCCGCAGATCGCGTCCACCTCGGAGGGGGAGCGGCCCACGTCGACCGGCTCCGGGTGCCACTGCGAAGTGGGGACGATGCCGGGCTCGATGACCTCCAGACCTTCGAAGTAGGCCGCGATCCGCTCGGGTCCGCGCAGGTGGTAGGAGCTGGCGGAGTTGGCGTTGTAGACGGAAATCGCCTGGTTGAGCGCCTCGTTGGTGTCGGTGCCGTCACTCAGGGCGAGATAGCTGCCCGGCGGGAGCGCGTCGAGGAAGCGGGCCACGACGGCTTCCGGCTCGTCGGAGTCGGGGATCTGGCCCAGGATGCCCAGCATGGTCAGCGCCACCGGCTTGCTGAAGTCCAGCGTCTTGGCGGCCTCTTCGAGGATCCGCTCGGGATCGCGCACATCCGCGTCGAGGTAGGCACAGGCACCCTCGGGGGTACTGGTGAGCAGGGCCTGGGCGTGCACCAGCACCAGCGGGTCGTTGTCGACGTACACGATGCGGCTGTCGGGGGCGACCCGCTGCGCGACCTCGTGGGTGTTGTCGACGGTGGGCAGCCCGGTGCCGACGTCCAGGAACTGACGGATGCCCGCCTCGGCGGCGAGATAGCGTACGGCCCGTACCAGGAAACGCCGTTGGAGCCGGGCGAGCAGGGCGATGTCCGGGAACATCTGCAGGATCATCTCGCCCGCCTGGCGGTCGGCGGCGTAGTTATCCTTGCCGCCGAGCAGGAAGTTCCACACACGGGCCGAATGCGGCTGGTCCAGCTGGAGCCGGTCGGCCAGCGGGTCTTCGGAGGTCATGGTCAAAGCTTCACATGAAGTGGGGGGCGGTGTCCGGCCGTTCGTGCTTACGGCGGTTCTGCTTTACGGCAGTTCGGGCCGCCCCATCACGCGGTAGCCCTGGCCGCGGTCGGCCGGTTCGCGGGCGTCGTCGTTGTCCAGGGTCACGCTGCCGTACTCCCCGTCGGCCACCCACTCGACCTTGACCGAGAACCGGATGTCCTGGTCGCTCGGGTCGAGTCGGAGGCTCAGCTGTTTCGGATCACTGGCGGAGACCGTGAAGGGGAAGTCCTTGGCCTTGCTGCCGGAGCCGGCCGCGGCCACCACGGGCACCGGAGTCTGTGTCAGACGCACGTCGAATTTGCGGGCGTTCATGCCCCCGCCGCAGCCGTGCGGGTCGGTCACCGTGCCCAGCGTCGGACTGTCCTGGCTCGACCGGACCTCGACCTCGACCCCGGTGACCACGATGGCCTCGTCGGTCTTCGCCTGCAGGGTGAGGGGAAGCTCCGCGGGCCTGTACCCCTTCGCCGTGATCGGAACGCCCTCGGCGGTGCCCGGATCCTGCTCCGGCACGTCGCCGTGATAGCGGGGCACGCAGCCACCGGGTCCTGGCGTGTACGCCGTCAGCCCGGGCGGGCCGGTGATTTTCGCCCAGGTCCAGCCCCACAAGCCTTGGACGGCCCAGAAGGCGATCGCGCCGACCATCGGCAGGACGACGAGTGTCGCCCAGTGGGTCCGATCCCTGAAGGGAGACGGTGACGGTGCCTGCTGCGGCGCTGCGTCTGTACCGCTTGTGTCGCTGTCAGGCGGTCCCGGTGACGTATCGGGGTCCGTGGACACTTCAGCCTCCCTGACTGCCTGACGCCGACGCGCCGCGTCGTCTCGAGTTTTCACCCGCAACTATGCATTGGATCAAGGCAGTTCACCACTTGGCCTCCGGAGAGAGCGGCTGTGCGTCGCCGGGTCACCAAGGAGTCGCCGATGCGGCGGTCGCCTCCTCGCGCGGCTCCGTGCGCAGGCGTGCCGCGTCCTGGCCCGGGGGCAGGCCGAAGTGGCGGCGGTATTCGCGGCTGAACTGGGAGGCGCTGTCGTAGCCGACCGCGAACCCGACGGTCGCGACGTCCTCGGTGCCGCTCATCAGCCGCAGCCGGGCCTCCTGGAGGCGGATCTGCTTCTGGTACTGGATCGGCGTCATCGCGGTCAGCGCGCGGAAGTGGCGGTGGAATGGCGACAGGCTCATCCCCGACATCCGGGCCAGGTCCTCGACGCGCAGGGTCTCCGTGTAGTGCTCGCGGATCCACTGCAGGGCCCGGCCGATATGGGTCAGGCGGCTGTCTCCCAGCCCGATCTGCCGTACCAGCGCGCCCTGTTCGCCGTTGATCAGCCGCCACATGATCTCCCGCTCGATCATCGGGGCGAGCACCGGCACGTCGGCCGGCCGGTCGAGGAGCCGGATCATGCGGACGAAGGCGTCGAGAAGGTCGGCCGGTGCGTCGCTCACCGTCAGACCGGGCGACGGGGTCCTGTTGCCGCGGTCCGAGCCCGTCTCCAGGAGGAGCGAGGCGATCACGGCCGGATCGAGGGCGAGCCCGGCGCCCAGCATCGGACACTGCGAACTGGCCTGTGAGACATGGCCGCTGACCGGCAGACCCAGCGGGATCACCAGATGCTGGCCGGCACCGTAGTCGTAGACGCGGTCGCCGAGGACGAGCCTCTTCGCGCCCTGCGCAACGACCGCCAGCACGGGATCGGAGATCCCGGCGCGCGGCGGCGTCGGCCGGTCCTGCGCCGACAGCATCAGACCGTCGACCCCGCCGGTGGACCGTCCCGCGTGCCGGGCGATCAGGGTGCGCAACTCATCCAGGGACACCCTTCCGATTGAAGACCGCGGACCGATTCCGCGCAACGCGGATCCGGGCCAATTCGACAGGATCGTGCAAGAGACCGGTGGGATCGCACTAACAAGTGCGCTGATCAGAGTGGTTTGCTCGAAGAGTCCGCTTCCCGACAAACCAACAACGGAGCACTTTCATGACACTCGATTCATACGTAGGTCTCGGCCGCTCCGGCCTCAAGGTCAGCCCCTTCTGCCTCGGCGCCATGAACTTCGGCGAGGACGGCGGATTCGGCTGCAGCGTCGAGGAGTCCGAGAAGATCCTGCAGACCTACCTCGACCGCGGCGGCAACTTCCTCGACACCGCGAACTTCTACACCAACGGCCACTCGGAGGCGATCCTCGGCGACTACTTCGCCGCCCGACCCGGCCTGCGCGACCGCCTGGTGCTGGCCACCAAGTTCTACGGCAACCTCCACCTCGGCGACCCCAACGGCGGCGGCGCGAGCCGCAAGGCGATCATCGGCCAGCTGGAGGAGTCGCTGCGACGGCTGCGCACCGACTACATCGACCTGTACTGGCTGCACAACCACGACCGGTCCACCCCGATCGAGGAGACCCTGCGCACCCTGGACGACCTCGTCACCGCGGGCAAGATCCGCTACGTCGGCTTCTCCGACACCCCGGCCTGGTTCACCGCCAAGGCCCACACCACCGCCCTGCTGCGCGGCTGGACCCCGGTCACCGCGCTGCAGATGGAGTACTCCCTGCTGGAGCGCACCATCGAGGGCGAGCTGATCCCGCTCGCGCAGGACGCCGGCATGGGCGTGCTGCCGTGGAGCCCGCTGAAGAGCGGCTACCTGTCCGGCAAGTACCGCCGGGGCCAGGCCGGTCCCGGCGACGCCAGGCGGGCGGCCGTCCTCGGGCTGCCCAGCGACGAACAGTTCACCGTGATCGAGGCGCTGACCACCGTCGCCGAGGAGGCCGGCGCGAGCCCGGCGGCCGTAGCGCTGGCATGGGTGCAGAGCCGCCCCGGCGTCAGCTCCACCCTCATCGGCCCGCGCACCCTCGAGCACCTGGAGGCCAACCTCGCCGGCCTCGACGTGCGCCTCACCCCGGAGCAGACCGCGACCCTGGACGAGGTGTCGGCCCCGACGCTGAACTTCCCCTACGACCTCAACCGCAGGGTGGGGGCGATGCTGAAGTACGCGGGCGCCACCGTGGACGGCGAGCCGAGTGCGGTGTACCCGCCCCTGGTGCAGAGCGCGGCACGCTACTGACTCACGCGTCCCGCGCGACTCCGGTGCTGTCCCGCACGATCACCTGGGGCACCGGCACCCGCACCGTCCGCGCCGGCCCGCCGTCCACCAGCGCCGTCAACTCCCTTGCCGCCGTGCGCCCGAACTCCACGCTGTCCCGCGACAGCGCCGACAGCCACGGCTTGACCATGCGGCACAGGGCCGAGTCCTCCCAGGCCACCACCGACACGTCCGCCGGTACGGAGAAGCCGAGTTCGGCCGCGGTGGCCACGCCGGCGACGGCCATCACGTCGTTGTCGTAGATCAACGCGGTGGGGGGAGCGGGGTGTTGCAGGACCCGGCGGGTGACGGCCGCGCCCTCCGCGTCGGAGTAGTCGGTGGTGACCGACTCGACCTCGGTCAGGCCCCGGCGCCCGGCCTCGGTGCGCAGGGTGCGGATACGGCGCTCGGTGTGGGCCAGGCCCGGAAGGCCCGCGATGTGCACGATCCGGCGGTGGCCGAGCGCGTAGAGCTCGTCCACCACCGAGGCCATCGCGCCCGCGTCGTCCGCCCACACCGTCGACAGGCCGGGGTGGCGTTCGTCGGGGGTGCCGCCGATCACCACGGCGGGCAGGCCGAGTTCGTCGAGGAGATCGGGGCGCGGGTCGTCGGTGCGCGGGTCGACGACCAGTACGCCGTCCACGCGGTGCTCGGCCCACCAGCGCCGGTAGACCGCGCACTCGTCGGCGACGTCCTCCACCACCTGGAAGAGCAGGCCGAGGTGACGCTCCGCCAGCACCTCCTGTATGCCGGAGACCAGTTGGAGGAAGAAGGAGTCGACGCCGAGGGTGTCCGCGGGGCGGGCCAGGACGAAGCCGACCGTCGCCGCGCCCTCCCCGGACAGCTGGCGGGCCGCCGCACTGGGCCGCCAGCCCAGCTGCTCGGCGACCCGGCGCACCCGGTCGCGGGTGAGCTCGGAGACTCCGGGACGGCCGTTGAGCGCGAAGGAGACCGCGCTCTCGGAGACACCCGCGCGTTGCGCGATGTCCTTCATCGTCGGCCGACGGGCCGGGGAACGCTTGGCCGGCACGTTGCTCCCCATTTCTGACAGGTTGCAGCTAATGCGCTTGAGTGCAAGAACCCTAAAGCGCATTAGCGAAGTCTGGCAAGTTTTCATCTGTACTCGTCTGACCTGCACTAATGAAGAGTGAATTTCTTTAGTTGCAGCCAATCCATTGACTTCTCCGGAAGGCCGCGGGCATGGTCCCAGGCGTCACCGCCACCGACACTCCCAGGGGAGCCGTGTCACCGTGCCCACATCCCGCAGAACCTTCGCCGCTGCCGCCGTCGCCGCCCTCGTCCTGCCGCTGAGCGCCTGCGGCTCCGGGAACGGGGACGGGGGATCGGCCGACGCCTCCGGCAAGGTCGAGGGCGACATCACCTTCCAGACCTGGAACCTGCGAGCCAACTTCAAGGACTACTTCGAGGGCGTGATCGCCGAGTTCGAGAAGAAGTACCCGGACACCCATGTGAAGTGGGTCGACCAGCCCGCCGAGGGCTACGCCGACAAGATCAGCGCCGACGCGGCCGGCGGCACCCTGCCCGACGTCGTCAACGTCTCCCCGGACCTCGTCGCCCCGCTCGCCAAGGCCGGCCTGGCCCTCGACCTCGACAAGGCGGCGGCCAAGTACAAGAAGGAGTACCTGGAAGGGGCCTGGGCCAGCCACCGCATACCGGGCATGACCGGGACGTACGCCTTCCCCTGGTACCTCAACACCGGGCCGCTCTTCTACAACAAGTCCCTGTTCAAGAAGGCCGGACTCGACCCCGACCGGCCGCCGAAGACGTACGACGAACTCTTCGCCGACGCCCTGGAGTTGGCGAAGAAGAGCGACGGCAAGGTCGCCACCCTCGCCAACGTGCCCACCATCGAGGACTTCGGCCGCTACGGCGTCGGGCTCATGAACAAGCAGGGCACCGCCTTCGCCTTCAACGACACCAAGGGCGTACAACTGCTCACCCAATACAAGGAGTTGTACGACGCCAAGGCGCTCGACCCGCAGGCGCTGACCGCCACGCCCGAGTCGTCCGGCAAGAAGTTCCTCACCGAGGCCGTCGCCATGAACCCCGGCAGCGCCCTCGACCTCGGCAACTTCAAGAAGAACGCGCCGAACCTGTACAAGAACATCGGCATCACCGACCAGATCACCAGCACCGGCCACGTCAACATGTACGTGATGGGCGTGATGGTCAACTCCAAGACCAAGCACACGCCCGCCGCCGTCGCCTTCGCCCACTTCGTCACCGACGCCGAGCACCAGATGTCCTTCGCCAAGAAGGTCGCCATCTTCCCGAGCACCGCCGGCTCGCTCGACGACCCGTACTTCACCAAGGAGGACGGGACCGACGAGACGCGCGTGCGGATCGCCGCCGCCAAGTCGCTGAAGAACGCGGTCAATTACACGCCCGTCCTGTTCAGTGAGCAGATGAAGACGGCGCTGCGGAACGAGGTGGCCAAGGCATTTCAGGGCAAGGAGAGCCCCAAGACGGCTCTGGACAACGCTGTCAAGGCCTGCAACACGCTCCTCCAGCAGCAGGGTTAGCGCGCGATGGCCACTTCTGCCGTGTCCCGGGTGCGGAGCGCAAGGCATGTGCGGCGTCAACTGCCCACCAGCCCCTGGCTGTTCGCCGCACCCGGGCTGCTGATCACCGGCGCGTTCATCCTGTACCCGTTCGTCTCCACGCTGGTCAACGCCTTCACCGACCGCCGGACCCTGATCCCGGGCCGGTTCGTGGGCCTCGCCAACTTCCGCGAACTGCTGCACGACGACATGTTCTGGATCGGCCTGCGCAACAGCACGCTCTACGTCCTCGGGGTCGTCCCGGCGCTGGTGATCCTGCCGCTGCTGCTCGCGCTGCTGGTGCAGAAGAACATCCCCGGCATCACCTTCTTCCGGTCCGCCTTCTACACCCCCGTCGTCGCCTCGATCGTCGTCGTCGGCCTGATCTGGGTGTGGCTGCTCGACGAACGCGGCCTGGTCAACTCCCTGCTGGAGAGCATCGGGGTCGGCCGGGTCGGCTTCCTCAGCGACCAGTGGCTGCTTCTGCTGAGCGCCATGGCGGTCACGGTCTGGAAGGGCCTCGGCTACTACATGATCATTTATCTGGCGGCGCTGGCGAACGTCCCACGCGAACTGCACGAGGCCGCCGCCGTCGACGGCGCGGGCGCGGTCCGCCGCTTCCTCAGCGTCACCGTGCCCGCCGTCCGCTCCACCATGGTCCTGGTCGGCGCGCTCTCCTCGGTCGCCGCCTTCAAGGTGTTCTCCGAGGTGTACCTGATGGCGGGCCCCAGCGGCGGCCCGGCCGGCGAGGACACCACCCTCGTCATGCTCGTCCAGCGCACCGGCACCGGCCTGACCGGCCGTGTCGGCTACGCATCCGCCATCTCGGTCGTCGTCTTCGTCGTCACCGTCGTGCTGATGCTGCTCGTGCTGCGGGCGGATCGGAGGGACGAGGCATGAGTGTGATGGAGAAGGTGCGGCCCACTGCTTCGAGGCCGGCCGTTGCCCGTGAACCCCGCGTCACCGACGAGCACGGCCGCCGCATCCGGGTGTGGGAGCTCGCCCTGCGCTACGTGCTGTTGCTCGCCGTCCTCGCCCTGACCGTCGGCCCGTTCCTGTGGCAGCTGTCCACCTCGCTCAAGGGCCCGACCGAGGACATCTACAGCTCCCCGCCGAGCTTCCTGCCCGGCCACCCCACCCTGCACAACTACGAGCGCGTCTCCGACACCATCCCCGTCTGGGACTACGCCCTCAACTCGCTGAAGGTCGCCACCGCCAACGTCGTGACCAACTGCGTCGGTTCGGCCCTCGCCGGCTACGCGCTGGCCCGGCTGCGCTACCGCGGCCGCCGGGGCGCCACCCTCGCCTTCATCCTGGCGATGCTCGTGCCCGTGGAGGGCATCATCATCGCCCAGTTCACGACCATGCGGGAGCTCGGCCTCAACAACACCCTGGTCGGGGTGGTCCTGCCGGGCTGCATCGGCGCCATGAACGTGCTGCTGATGCGCAACGCCTTCCTCAACCTGCCGTACGAGATCGAGGAGGCGGCCTACGTCGACGGCGCCAATGTCTGGCAGCGGTTCCTGCGCATCGCGCTGCCCGCCGTGAAGGGGACCCTCGCCGTCGTCGCGATCTTCGCCTTCATGGGCGCCTGGGACGACTTCCTGTGGCCGCTGATCGTGCTGAGCGACCCGTCCAGGTTCACGCTGACCATCGGCCTCAACTATCTGCACGGCACCTTCGCCAACGACGAACGGCTCGTCGCCGCGGGCACGGTGATCGCCGTCGCACCGCTGATCGTCCTCTTCGCCTGTCTGCAGCGGTACTTCTTCCGCGGGGTGGGCGAGGGGGCCGTAAAGGGCTGACCTCCCCTGAGCTCAAGGACTTCCGCATGCCTTCTGCCGTGCGCTTCGGCGTCAACTACACCCCCAGCGAAGGGTGGTTCCACCACTGGCTCGACTTCGACCTGGACTCCGTACGGGCCGACCTCGACTCGATCGCCGCGCTGGGCCTGGACCACATCCGGGTCTTCCCGCTGTGGCCCTACTTCCAGCCCAACCGCAGCCTCATCCGGCCGCGGGCCGTCGAGCAGCTCGTCGCGCTGGTGGACGCGGCCGCCGAGCGCGGACTCGACGTCAACGTGGACGGTCTGCAGGGGCACTTGAGCAGCTTCGACTTCCTGCCCGCCTGGACGCGCACCTGGCACCGGCGGAACCTGTTCACCGACCCGGACGTCCTCGACGGCCAGGCCGCCTACCTGCGCACCCTCGCCGCCGCCCTCGCCGAACGCCCGGGCTTCCTCGGCATGACGCTCGGCAACGAGGTCAACCAGTTCTCGGCGGGCCCGCATCCCGACCCGGACCGCGCCACGTCCGACGAGATCGAGGCCTGGCTCGCGCGCATGCTGGCCGCGTGCGAGGAGGGTGCCCCCGGCAAGCTGCATCTGCACGCCGAGTACGACGCGACCTGGTACCAGGACGACATGCCGTTCACCCCGGCCCAGGCCGCCCGCCACGGTGCCGTCACCGCCGTGCACTCCTGGGTCTTCAACGGCACCGCCCAGCGGCACGGCCTTACGTCTGTCCCGACCCAACACCACGCCGCCTACCTCGTCGAACTCAGCAAGGCCTGGGCCGACGACCCCCGTCGCCCCGTCTGGCTCCAGGAGGTCGGCGCACCCGCCCCCCTGATCCCGCCCGAGCACGCCGCCGCCTTCACCGAGGCCACCGTCGCGAACGCCCTCGACTGCCCCGACCTGTGGGGCATCACCTGGTGGTGCTCCCACGACGTGTCCCGGGAGCTCGCTGACTTTCCCGAACTCGAGTACGGGCTGGGCCTGTTGACGAACGACCGGCGCCCGAAGGACACGGCGCGGGCATTGGCGGAAGCAGCGGCCCGCGCGGACACCTACCCGGCCGCTCCCCGCACCACGGCGCTCGTCGTCCCTGCCGACCCCGCCGTCCGCTCGCTGTGCGCCCCCGGCGGCCCCGTCTTCGACGCCTACTTCCGGCTGACCTCCGACGGCGCCCGACCCACGACCGTCCTCGACACACGCGCGGACGACAAGGACCACCTTGCCGCCCGCGGCATCACCGAAGTCGTCACTCCCGAACAGGTACTCCAAACCCCACAAGGAGGCACCAGCTCGTGAACCCCACCAGACGCACCGTCCTGATCGCCGGCGCCGCGGCCGCCCTGCTCCCGCCGCTGCCCGCCGGCGCGGCACCGAAGGCCGCGGCCCCCGCGACCCCGCCGTACGCCTCGTACTGGTACCCGGACTCGCTGCCCTCGGGCACGCCGGGCACCGGCATCACCTGGCGCAGCCTCAAGTCCTGGGCGGCCGACGGTGACGCGGACCTCGCCTTCAACGCCGCGTCCGTGCCGCTCGCGCCACGCTTCACCCCGACGCCGGTGAACGGCACCGCACGCTCGGGGCAGGCCCGTATCCAGTCGCTGGTCTCCTTCGGGCCGACGGCCGGCAATCCGTCGCAGGGTTCGGCCACCGCCGACTACTACGCGCTCACGCACTGGGCGTACGTCGACGAGCTGGTGTTCTGGGGCGGGTCGTCGGGTGAAGGGCTGATCCTCGCCCCGAACGCGCCGATCGTGGACGCGGCCCACCGCCACGGTGTGCCGGTCCTCGGCAACATCTTCCTGCCGCCCGTCGCGTACGGCGGGCAACTGCAGTGGACGCGGGACCTGGTGCAGAAGGATTCCTCCGGGCACTATCCGCTCGCCGCCCAGCTCGTCGCGGTCGCGGCGGCGTACGGCTTCGACGGGTGGTTCGTCAACGCCGAGACCGGCGGCGGGAATGCGGCGCTGGGCGCGGACATGCTCGGTTTCGTCAAGGAGCTGAAGTCGCTGGCCGCCACGCGTGGGCAGCGGGTGACCTGGTACGACGCGATGACCGTCAACGGCACGGTGAGCTGGCAGGGCGCGCTCAACAGCCAGAACCAGGCGTTCTTCCAGGCCGCCGACGACATGTTCGTCGACTTCCGGTGGAGCGCGAGCACGCTGGCCTCGTCCGGGACGAAGGCCGACCAACTGGGGCGCAGCCGGTACGAGTTGTGGGCGGGCGTCGATGTCGAGTCCAACGGCTCGAACACGTCGGTGAGTTGGGACGCGATCGTGCCGAGCAGTAAGGCGCATGTCACGTCGATCGGGTTCTATCGGCCCGAGTGGACCCGTAACCATCTGCCCGCCTCCCGCGCTCCGGGCGACTTCCACGCCGCCGACGACCGGTTCTGGACCGGCCGTTCGCTGGATCCCTCACGGCCGGACGCCTCCGATCCCTGGCGGGCGCCCGCGGTGTCGGTCGCGGACCGGTCGACCGTGTCCGGGGCGCCGTTCGCGAGCGTGTTCAACACCGGGCACGGGCTGCGGTGGTACGAGGCCGGGGCGGTCACCTCGGACACGCCGTGGAACCATCTCGGGCTGCAGGACCGGCTGCCGTCGCGGCGGTGGGCGGTGCGGACGGAAGGGGAGCGGCCTGCCGTCTCGTTCGACTTCGCGGATGCGTGGCGTGGCGGCAGCAGTGTGCTGGTGGACGGTGAACTGGACGAACCCACGACGGTGGAGCTGTACGCGACACGGCTGCCGATTGCTGTTGACACGGTTGTCGAGCTCACGCACCGGACCGACGCGGGGGCTGTGAACGTCGAGCTCGCCGTGGCCACCGCCGAGCCGAGCGGGCCGGGTGCGACACCGCCGTACACGTATCTGCCTGTGAACTCGGTCAACAAGGGGCGGCGGGGAGTTCGGGCGCACGGCGGTGTGGCTGTGAACTCGGTCAACGGCTGGCAGACCGTGGCCGTCCCGCTCACAGGCCTCTCCGGGAGCGTCCATGCGATCGGCGTGCGGCTCACCGCGACCGACGGGCCCGTGAAGTGGCGTCTCGGCGGGCTCGCGGTCCGGGAAACGATCGGGACACCCGCCGCCCCCTCCGGCCTGCGTATCACCGCCGCCTCCGGAGGCGATCTGCGCCTCGCCTGGAACCCCGCCCCCGGCGGCATACGCCACTACACCCTGCACCGTCTCCTGCCCGACGGCACCCGGCGCTTCCTCGGAGCCACCGGCCAGCGGGCGTACTTCCTCGCGGGCCTGCAGCCCCAACAGGGCGAGTCGCAGGCGCAGTTCGAGCTGCGTGCCGTGGGGGAGCTGTACACCTCGTCGGACCCCGTCACCGTGACCCACACCTGGTAACCACCCACCACCGGAAGACCCCGGTAAGACCTACGGAGCACCCCGCATGCATGACGACCGCAACCTGGTCGAAGCCCGTCTCAAGCGCGTACTCGACGAGCGCATCCGCCCCGCCGTGTACCCGGAGTCCGTACCGCTGCACGTCGCGGTGTGGCATGCGCCCGACGAGCCGGTGCCGGTCGCCGAGGGGCTGGCGGCCGAGCCCGAGCCGATCGCGGTGGGCGCCCGGTGGGGTGCTCCGTGGGGGACCAGCTGGTTCCGGGTCACCGGGACGGTCCCCGAGGCGTGGGCCGGAAAGACCGTCGAGGCGATCCTCGACCTCGGCTTCGACGAGAACATGCCCGGCTTCCAGTGCGAGGGCCTGGTCCACCGGCCCGACGGCACCCCGGTGAAGGGCCTCAACCCGCGCAACCAGTGGGTGCGCATCGGCGCGCCCGTCGAGGGCGGCGAGGAGGTGCGGCTGCACATCGAGGCCGCCTCCAACCCCGTCATCCTCGACTACCACCCCTTCCAGCCGACCCAGTTGGGCGACAGGGAGACCGCCGGCAGCGCACCGCAGTACGTCCTCACCCGCATGGACCTCGCCGTCTTCGACGAGACGGTGTGGCAGCTGGTCATCGACCTGGAGGTGCTCGGCGAGCTGATGGCCGAGCTGCCGGTGGAGTCGGCGCGGCGCTGGGAGATCCTGCGCGCGGTGGAGAAGGCGCTCGACGCGGTGGACCTCCAGGACGTCAACGGCACGGCGGGCGACGCCCGTTCGCGCCTGGCCGGCGTTCTGTCCGCGCCCGCCGCCCCCTCCTCCCACCGCATCAGCGCCGTCGGCCACGCGCACATCGACTCGGCCTGGCTGTGGCCGTTGCGCGAGACGGTGCGCAAGGTCGCCCGTACGACGTCCAACATGACCGCGCTCCTCGACGACGAGCCCGACTTCGTGTTCGCCATGTCGCAGGCGCAGCAGTGGGCGTGGGTGAAGGAGCACCGGCCCGAGGTGTGGGCGCGGGTGAAGAAGGCGGTGGCGGACGGACGGTTCGTGCCCGCCGGCGGTATGTGGGTGGAGTCGGACACCAACATGCCCGGCTCGGAGGCGATGGCCCGTCAGTTCGTGCACGGCAAACGGTTCTTCCTCGACGAGTTCGGCATCGAGAACGACGAGGCCTGGCTGCCCGACACCTTCGGCTTCGCCGCCGGACTGCCGCAGATCATCAAGGCGGCGGGCTCCAAGTGGCTGCTCACGCAGAAGATCTCCTGGTCGCAGACCAACAAGTTCCCGCACCACACCTTCCGCTGGGAGGGCATCGACGGCACCCGGATCTTCACGCACTTCCCGCCCGTCGACACCTACAACTGCTCCATGAAGGGCAGCGAAATCGCCCACGCGGCAAGCAACTTCAAGGACAAGGGAGTCGCCCGCCACTCGCTCGCCCCGACCGGCTGGGGCGACGGAGGCGGCGGCACCACCCGCGAGATGGTCGCGAAGGCCGCCCGGCTGCGGGATCTGGAGGGCTCGGCGCGGGTCGTCTGGGAGACCCCACAGGAGTTCTTCGAGAAGGCCGAGGCCGAATACCCCGAACCGCCCGTCTGGGTCGGCGAGCTCTACCTCGAACTCCACCGCGCCACCCTCACCAGCCAGGCCGGGACCAAGCAGGGCAACCGCCGCAGCGAACACCTCCTGCGCGAGGCCGAACTCTGGGCCGCCACGGCCGCCGTACGGACCGGATTCCCTTATCCGTACGAGGAGTTGGACCGGATCTGGAAGACGGTGCTGCTGCACCAGTTCCACGACATCCTGCCGGGCTCGTCCATCGCGTGGGTGCACCGGGAGGCGCGGGCGACATACGAACGCCTGGCGGCAGAACTCAACTCCCTCATCGACGCGGCCCAACGCGCCCTGGCGGGCGAGGGATCGACGCCTCTCCTCTTCAACTCGGCGCCCCACAGCCGTCATGGAGTCCTGGCGGGCGCCGCCGGAAGGGCCACCACCGACGGCGACACGACCCTGACCCCGCGCCCCGGCGGCGGACACGTCCTCGACAACGGCCTGCTGCGGATCGAGATCGACGCCCAGGGTCTCCTCGTATCGGCCTACGACATCGCAGCAGACCGAGAGACCATCGCACCGGGCCGCGCCGCCAATCTGCTCCAACTCCACCCGGATTTCCCGAACATGTGGGACGCGTGGGACGTCGACGAGTTCTACCGCAACACGGTCACCGATCTCACCGACGCCGACGAGGTCGTGCCTGGCGAGGACGGTGAATCGGTACGCATCGTCCGGTCCTTCGGGGCGTCGCGCGTCACGCAGGTGCTGTCGCTGGCGCCGGGGGAGCGGCGGCTGGTGCTGGAGACGGAGGTGGACTGGCACGAGACGGAGAAGTTCCTCAAGCTCGCCTTCCCGCTCGACGTGCACGCCGAACGGTACGCGTCGGAGACCCAGTTCGGGCACTTCCACCGGCCCACGCACACCAACACCTCCTGGGAGGCGGCCAAGTTCGAGGCCTGCAACCACCGCTTCGTCCACTTCGAGGAACCCGGCTGGGGCGTCGCCGTCGTCAACGACTCCACGTACGGCCACGACGTGACCCGCACGGTCCGCACCGACGGCGATCGCGGTACGACCACCACGGTCCGCGTGTCCCTGTTGCGCGCCCCGCGCTTCCCCGACCCCGAGACCGACCAGGGCGTGCACCGCTTCCGGCATGCGCTGGTGCCGGGAGCGGGGATCGGGGACGCGGTGCGGGAAGGGTGGCGCATCAACCTGCCGGAACGGCGAGTTGAGGGTGCCCGTTCGGTTGCACCGCTGGTGACGGTCGATCAGGAGGCGGTCGTGGTGACGGCGGTGAAGCTGGCGGACGACGGGAGCGGGGACGTGGTGGTGCGGTTCCATGAGGCGCACGGGGGGCGTGCCCGGGCTGTGCTGACCGCCGGGTTCGAGGCCGCCGACGTCACCGTGACGGACCTGCTGGAGCGGCCGTCGACCGACGGCGCCTCGGTCGAGCACAACGGCCACCGCATCGCCGTACGGCTGCGCCCCTTCGAGCTGGTGACGCTGCGGCTGCGGCGGGCGTAGGGCCGTACCGGCGGGACGAAGATGGGGTATCAGAACCTGCTCACCGCCCCGCGGGAGGACTGGCCTGGCAGGGGGAAGCGCTGTCAGACCGGCCGCCAGGAGGGGGCATCCAGGTGCCTTGACGCGTTTGCCGCCCGGTCGGCTTTCCTCCGCGTGTGTGCGCCCTCGATGATGTGCCGATGAGACGAAGAACGGTCATCGACCGGGACTGGTCCGCGGAGCCGGATCCGGTACTGGCCCTCGCGCGGCAGGATTTGGCGTTCTACGGGCGGACCCGCGACCGGGCCAGACGCCTGCACCACGCGACGGAGCTGGGCGCGCTCGCCTCCACGTCGGCGACCGTCGTCGCCGCCGGGCTGCACGCTCCGGCATGGCTGACCGCTCTGATAGCGGGCGGCGCCGTCTTCTTCACCGGCATACGGCAGCTGTTCAACCCCGGCTCCCGCTGGGTCGTCGCCGCGCAGTCCCGCGAGACCCTGCGCCGTGCCGTCGACCGCTACCTGCTGCTGTCGCCGCCCGAACGCGACGCGACGGCGCGGGCCGCGCTGCAGGCGGCGATCGAGGAGGTGGGCGGCAACGAGCTGCGGGAGTGGGCCGAGACGCAGGGCCGGCCCACGGACGCGTCGCTGCCCGCGGCGGGCGCCTGAACCGGGTGGCTTACGGCCGGGCGTTCGGCTGGGAACCGGACGGCTCGATCGCCGGCCCCTGGCAGCTGTTCGCCTCGGGCGATGCGCCGGACCGGAGCACCACTGCCGAAGGGCCGGTCACCGTACGGGCTGCGGTCACGCGCTGAGCTGCGACCGCAGCCACTCCTCCACCTCCCCCACATGCGCGGCCGCCGCCGCCCGCGCCGCCTCCGGGTCGTGTGCCACCAGCGCGCGGTGGATCGCCGCGTGCTCGCGGCGGGTGCGGGCGAAGGCGCCCTCCTCCTGGTAGCCGCGCCAGACGCGGGCGCGGAAGGTGCGGGAGGACAGGCCCTCCAGGATGGCCGCCATGGTGTCGTTGCCGGCCGCGGCGGCGATCTCGCGGTGGAAGGCAAGGTCGTGGGCGAGGATCTCCTCGGGGTCGTCGGTGGCGTTCATCGCCATCAAGTGCTTCTCGACCTCGGCCAGTTGGTCCGGCGTGATACGGGCCGCCGCCAGCGCGGTCGCCGTCGACTCCAGGATGCGCCGCACCTCGAGCAGCTCCACCAGACGCGGGCCGCGGGAGAGGTCGGCGACCACGCCGAAGGTCTCCAGGAGATCGCCGGCCTCCAGCTGGGTGACGTAGATGCCGGAGCCGTGCCGGGCCTCCAGCACGCCGAGCACGGTGAGCGCGCGGATCGCCTCGCGCATCGAACTGCGGGAGATGCCCAGCTGGGCGGCGAGGTCGCGCTCGGTGGGCAGGCGCTGGCCGGGCTCGAGCCGGCCCTCCGCGATCAACGCCTTGATCTGCTCGATGGCGCGCTGCGTCACGGTGCCCTTCTGCGGGGCGGGTCCGGGCTGTGCCCCTTGGTCCAGGGTCTCGTCCACGCCATTCCTCCGCTCACCGGGTGCGCCGCAGTCTAACCGGCAAGGTGGTCGGACCACTATGGCTGGAATCTGGGAAAATCTGCCGCTGGAGGCTGTTCTTCCGGCCGAGTGGTCTGATAAGTATGCGGGCATCTGCTCGAACACGCTCAACGAGGAGCCGCCAGATGCCCGGCAGGACAGTGGGGAAGCGGAACAGGTTTCGAATGATCGGCGCGGTGGCCGTGGCCGCCGGCGCCTCGCTCGCGCTCGCCGCGTGCGGCAGTACCAAGGACACCGGAGGCTCCGGCAGCGCGGGGGGCGGCGGCACCGGCAAGGTCGGGGTGATCCTGCCCCTGCTGACCTCGCCGTTCTGGCAGTCGTACAACGACTACGTGCCGAAGATGGCGAAGTCCGAGGGTGTCGACGCGCTGAAGACGGTCAACTCCAACAGCGACCCCTCGCAGCAGATCACCGACATCAACAACCAGCTCAACCAGGGCGTCAAGGGCCTGGTCGTGGCCCCGCTGGACAGCGCCGCCATCGAGGCCGGCCTGGACCAGGCCGAGCGCAAGGGCGTACCGGTCGTCGCCGTGGACGTGGCGCCGGACAAGGGCAAGGTCGCCATGGTCGTACGCGCCGACAACGTCGCCTACGGCGAGAAGGCCTGCGAGTACCTCGGCGCACACATCACCAGCGGCAAGGTCGTGCAGATCATGGGCGACCTGGCCTCGGTCAACGGCCGCGACCGCTCCGAGGCATTCCGCTCCTGCGTGAAGAAGAAGTACCCGAAGCTCAAGGTCCTGGAGATCCCCGCCAAGTGGGAGTCCGACACGGCCGCTTCGAAGCTCGACACGCTCCTGAACGCCAACCCCGACATCAAGGGCATCTACATGCAGGCAGGCGGCGTCTACCTCGCGCCCACCCTGCAGACCCTGAAGTCGAAGAGCATGCTCAAGACGGCGGGCCAGAAGGGCCACATCGTCATCGTCTCCAACGACGGCATCCCGCAGGAGTTCGACGCGATCCGCAAGGGCCAGATCGACGCGACCGTCTCCCAGCCCGCCGACGCCTACGCCAAGTACGGCATGTACTACATCAAGGCGGCGATGCAGGGGAAGACGTTCGAGCCCGGCCCCACCGACCACGACTCGACCATCGTCAAGCTGTCCAGCGGCATCCTCGAGGACCAGCTGCCCGCGCCGCTGGTGACCAAGGACAACGTGGACGACCCCAAGCTGTGGGGCAACACGGTCAAATGAGCAGCCCCAGCACCCCGCTCGTGGAAGCCCGGGACATCGTCAAGCGGTACGGCCCCACCACCGCCCTCGCGGACGGCCGGCTCACCGTGCTGCCCGGCGAGTCCCACGCCCTCGTCGGCCGCAACGGCGCCGGCAAGTCGACCCTGGTCCGGATCCTCACCGGCCTGGAGGCGACCGACGAGGGCGCGGTCCGCTTCGACGGCGAACCCGCGCCCCCGCTCGCCGACCGTGACGCCTGGCGCCGCAAGGTGGCCTGCGTCTACCAACACCCCACGGTCGTCCCCGAGTTGACGGTCGCCGAGAATCTCTTCATCAACCGTCAGCCGCTGCAGCGCGGGTTCATCAGCTGGCGTCGGCTGAAGACCGAGGCGGCCGCGCTCCTCGACACCTGGGACGTGCACGTCGACCCCGAGGCGCGCACCGCCGACCTCAAGGTCGAGGACCGCCAAATGGTGGAGATCGCACGCGCGTTGAGCTTCGGCGCCCGCTTCATCGTCCTCGACGAGCCGACCGCCCAGCTCGACAACCGCGAGATCGAGCGGCTCTTCGACCGGATGCGCGGCCTGCAGGACTCCGGCGTCACCTTCCTGTTCATCTCGCACCACCTCCAGGAGGTCTACGAGGTCTGCCAGACCGTCACGGTGCTGCGCGACGCCCGCTGGATCAGCACGGCCCCGGTCGCCGACCTGCCGAGGGCCGCGCTGATCGAGGCCATGGCGGGGGAGTCCATCGAGACGATCGCCGAACAGGCCGTACAGGAACAGATCGTCGACGACTCCGCGCCCGTCCTCCTCGAAGCCCGCGGGCTCACCTCGGACACGTACGAGAACGTCGACCTGACCGTCCGCCGCGGCGAGGTCGTCGGGCTCGCCGGTTCCAGCGCCAGTGGCAAGATCGAACTGGCGGAGGCCTTCGCGGGTCTGCGCTCGCCCACCGCCGGAACGGCTCAACTCGACGGTGAGCGGCTGCGGTTCGGGTCGGTGCAGGCCGCGCTGAAGGCCGGCATCGGCTGTGTGCCGCGCGACCGGCACGAGCAGGGCCTGGTGCGTGGCATGACCATCGGCGACAACGCCACCATGAGCGTCCTGGACCGGCTCGGCCGCTTCGGCTTCATCGGCACCGACCGCAAACGCGGCTTCGCCACCGAGCTGATCGACCGACTCGACATTCACACCGAGGGTCCCGAGCAGCCGGTCTCCGACCTGTCCGGCGGCAACGCGCAGAAGGTCGTCATGGCCCGCGCCCTCGCCTCCGAACCGCGGTTGCTCGTCCTCATCAACCCCACCGCGGGCGTGGACGTGAAGTCCAAGGAGTCGCTGCTCGCCCGCGTGGACAGCGCCCGCGAGGACGGGACCGCGGTCCTGGTCGTCTCCGACGAACTCGACGACCTGCGGCGCTGCGACCGCGTCCTCGTCCTCTTCCACGGCCGCGTGGTCGCCGAGCACCCGGCGGGCTGGCGCGACCACGAGCTGATCGCCTCCATCGAAGGAGTGGACCACCATGGCTGACACCAAGGCGGCCGAGCCCCTTGCGCCGCTGAAGGCCCCCGCCGTGCGGTCGGCCAGGACGGTGCTGTTGCGCCGGGCCCGCGAACTGGCCCTCGTACCGGCCCTGTTGCTGCTCATGGTGCTCGGTGCGGTGGTCAACGACTCGTTCCTCACCGAGCGCAACCTGATCTCCATCCTGGGCGCTTCCGCCGCGCTCGCGATGGTCGTGCTCGCCGAGTCGCTGGTGTTGATCACCGGCAAGTTCGACCTGTCCCTGGAGTCGGTCGTCGGCATCGCACCCGCGGTGGGAGCGCTGCTCGTGCTACCGGCCGCGCAGTCGGGCTGGGGGACCGAACTCCCGGCCGGGCTGGCCCTGTTCGCGATCCTGCTGGTGGGCGGGGCCGTCGGCGCCTTCAACGGCGTCCTGGTCGTCAAGTTCAAGCTGAACGCCTTCATCGTGACGCTCGCGATGCTGATCGTGCTGCGCGGACTGCTGGTCGGCGCGACCAAGGGCAAGACGCTGTTCGGCATGCCCGACAGCTTCTACTCCCTGGCCACCTCCACCTTCCTGACCGTCCCGATGTCCGTGTGGCTGGCGGCAGTTGCCTTCGCCGTCGCCGGGCTGGTCCTGAAGTACCACCGCGTCGGCCGCTCCCTGTACGCCATCGGCGGCAACGCGGACGCGGCCCGCGCGGCCGGCATCCGGGTCGATCGCGTGATGCTCGGTGTGTACGTCGTCGCCGGTGTCCTGGCCGCGGTGGGCGGGATCATGCAGACCGGATACGTGGGAGCGATCAGCGCCAACCAGGGCCAGAACATGATCTTCACCGTGTTCGCGGCGGCGGTCATCGGCGGCATCAGCCTGGACGGCGGCAAGGGCACCATGTTCGGTGCCCTGACCGGCGTACTCCTGCTCGGGGTGGTGCAGAACCTGCTCACGCTCGCCCAGGTGCCGTCCTTCTGGATCCAGGCCATCTACGGCGGAATCATCCTGGTCGCCCTCATGATCGCCCGTGTGACGACGGGCCGCGCCCAGGACTGACACCGACTCCGTTCTCTGTCACCGACCGAAAGGCCCTCCGTGTCCCCGACGCCCGGCACCCCCGTCCGTATCTCCGCGGTCGACACCTATGACATCCGGTTCCCGACCTCGCGCGAGGTCGACGGCTCCGACGCGATGAATCCGGACCCCGACTACTCGGCCGCGTACGTCGTGCTGCGTACCGATGCCGAGGACGGTCCGGAGGGGCACGGCTTCACCTTCACCATCGGGCGGGGCAACGAGGTCCAGGTCGCTGCGATCCACGCGCTGCGCCACCACGTGGTCGGACGGTCGGTGGACGAGGTGTGCGCCGACCCGGGGTCGGTCTACCGGGACCTGATCGGGGACAGCCAACTCCGTTGGCTGGGGCCCGAGAAGGGGGTGATGCACATGGCGATCGGCGCGGTCATCAACGCCGTGTGGGACCTCGCGGCCAAGCGCGCCGACAAGCCGTTGTGGCGGCTGCTCGCCGAGGCCGACCCCGAGTGGCTGGTCGGGCAGATCGACTTCCGGTACCTCACCGATGCCCTCACCCCGGAGGAGGCGCTGGAGATCCTGCGCCGGGGGCGGCCGGGCGCCGAGGAGCGCACGGCCCGGCTGCTGGAGCGCGGTTACCCGGGCTACACGACGTCCGCCGGCTGGCTCGGCTACAGCGACGAGAAGCTCACCCGGCTCGCCGCCCAGGCGGTGGCCGACGGCTTCCGGCAGATCAAGCTGAAGGTCGGCGCCGACCTGGAGGACGATGTACGGCGCTGCCGGGTCGCGCGCTCGGTCGTCGGCCCGGACATCCGTATGGCGATCGACGCCAACCAGCGCTGGGACGTCGACGAAGCCATCCGCTGGACCAAGGCCCTCGCCGAGTTCGACCCGTACTGGATCGAGGAACCCACCAGCCCCGACGACGTCCTCGGCCATGCGGCCATCCGCAAGGCGGTCGCCCCCGTCAAGGTCGCGACCGGCGAGCACGTCCAGAACCGCATCGTCTTCAAGCAGCTCCTGCAGGCCGGCGCCCTCGACGTCGTCCAGATCGACGCGGCCCGCGTCGGCGGCGTCAACGAGAACCTCGCCATCCTGCTGCTCGCCGCCAAGTTCGGGGTGCCGGTGTGCCCGCACGCGGGCGGTGTCGGCCTGTGCGAACTCGTCCAGCACCTCTCGATGTTCGACTACGTCGCGGTCACCGGCACCACCGAGGACCGGGTCATCGAGTACGTCGACCATCTGCACGACCACTTCCTGGACCCGGTGGTGATCCGAGAGGGTCACTACACGGCACCCACCGCGCCCGGTTTCTCGGCGGCCATGCGCCCAGAGTCGATCGCGCGGTACACCTTCCCCGACGGTGACTTCTGGGTCGCCGACCTCGACGCGAAGAAGGGACAGGCGGCATGACCGACTTCGAGGGGCTCAAGGCCCTGGTCACGGGCGGCGCCTCCGGCATCGGACGGGCCACGGCCGAACTCCTGGCCGCCCGCGGCGCCCAGGTCGCCGTCCTCGACCTCGACCCGGCCTCGGTCGAGAAGCCGCTGCTCGGCTTCCGGGCCGACGTCACCGACGACACGTCCGTGCGGGAGGCGGTGGCCGCCGCCGTCACCGACCTGGGCGGCCTCGACGCGCTGATCAACAACGCGGGCATCGGCGCCCAGGGGACGGTGGAGGACAACGACGACGCCGAGTGGCACCGGGTCCTCGACGTCAACGTGGTCGGCATGGTGCGGGTGGCCCGCGCCGCCCTGCCGCACCTGAGGCAGTCGCAGAACGCGGCGATCGTCAACACCTGCTCGATCGCGGCCACCGCCGGCCTTCCGCAGCGCGCGCTGTACAGCGCGACGAAGGGCGCCGTGTACTCGCTGACCCTCGCCATGGCCGCCGACCATGTCCGCGAGGGCATCCGCGTCAACTGCGTCAACCCCGGCACGGTGGACACTCCGTGGGTCGGCCGGCTGCTGTCGAAGGCCCCCGACCCGGCCGCGGAGAAGGCTGCCCTGGAGGCCCGCCAGCCCACCGGCCGCCTCGTCTCGCCGAGCGAAGTCGCGGGCGCCATCGCCTACTTGGCCAGCCCGCTGTCCGGTGCCACGACCGGCACCTCCCTCGCCGTCGACGGCGGTATGCAGGGCCTGCGCCTGCGGCCGGTGGGCCGGTGAACCGGCTCGGCAGCAGCGACGTCGAGGTCACTCCGCTGGCCTTCGGCGGGGCGGCGATCGGCAACCTCTTCACCGAGGTGACCGAGGAGCAGGCGTACGAGGCCGTGGAGGCCGCCTGGCAGCGGGGCATCCGCTACTTCGACACCGCCCCGCACTACGGCCTCGGCCTGTCCGAACGCCGCCTCGGCACCGCCCTGCGCGGGCACCCCCGTACGGACTGCACGATCTCCACCAAGGTGGGCCGCCGTCTGGAGCCCTGGGACGGTGGCGGCGACGACCTGGCCAACGGCTTCGCGGTACCGGCCACCAAGCGCCGGGTGTGGGACTTCAGCGCGGACGGCGTACGACGCACCCTCGAGGCGAGCCTGGAGCGGCTCGGCCTCGACCATGTCGATGTCGTCTACCTCCACGACCCCGACGACCACGCCGAGCAGGCCTTCCGGGAGGGCTATCCGGCCCTGGAGAAGCTGCGCTCGGAGGGCCTGGTCGGCGCGATCGGCGCCGGGATGAACCAGGCGGAGATGTTGACCCGCTTCGTCCGCGACACGGACGTCGACGTGGTGTTGTGCGCGGGTCGCTACACGCTGCTCGACCAGCGGGCGCTGGCCGAGCTGCTGCCCGCGGCCGAGCAGAGGGGCACGTCGGTGGTGATCGGCGGCGCCTTCAACTCGGGCCTGCTGGCCGACCCGAGACCCGGGTCGACGTACAACTACGCAGCCGCACCGCAGGAGTTGCTGACCCGCGCCCTCCGCCTGAAGACGGTCGCCGACCGCCACGGCACCACGCTGCGTGCCGCCGCTCTGGCCTTCTGCGCCGCGCATCCGGCGGTCGCGAGCGTGCTCGTAGGCGCTCGTTCGGCGGCGGAAGTCCTGGACTGCGCCGAGCAGTTCGCGGCCGACGTACCCGCCGCCTTCTGGCAGGAGCTGCGCGAGGAGGGCCTCCTGCCGGCCGACGCCCCCGTCCCCGCCGAGGAAGCGTGATGAGAGTCGCTCTGCACACCAAGGTCCGCGCGGACCGCATCGCCGAGTACGAGGCCGCCCACCGGGAGGTGCCGAAGGAGCTGACGGACGCGATCCGCGCGGCTGGCGCGACCTCGTGGACGATCTGGCGCAGCGGCACGGACCTCTTCCACGTCCTGGACTGCGAGGACTACGCCCGCCTCCTCGCCGAACTGGAGAAACTCCCGGTCAACATCGCCTGGCAGGCCCGCATGGCGGACCTGCTGGACGTCGTCCACGACTACTCCGACGAGGGCGCGGACGCGGGTCTGCCGGTGGTCTGGGAGCTGCCATGACGGTGGACGCCCATCACCACGTGTGGGACCTGGCGGTGAGGGACCAGGACTGGATCCCCGAACACAGCCCGATCCGCCGGGACTTCACCGTCACGGACCTCGAACCGGAGGCGAGCGCAGCGGGCGTGGACCGCACGGTCCTGGTCCAGACGATCACGGTCCCGGAGGAGACCCCGGAGTTCCTGGAACTGGCCGCCGCCCATGACCTGATCGCGGGTGTGGTCGGCTGGACGGATCTCACCCTTCCGGACATCTCCGAGGAACTCGCCCGGCTGCGCGCCCTCCCCGGCGGCCAGTACCTGAAGGGCATCCGCCACCAGGTCCAGGGCGAGCCGGACCCCGAGTGGCTGCTGCGCCCGGACGTACACCGGGGCCTGTCCGCGGTGGCGGAAGCGGGCCTGGTCTACGACTTGGTGGTCCTGTCGCACCAGCTGCCGTCCTGCACCAAGGCGGCGGCAGCCTTGCCCCAACTCACCTTCGTCCTGGACCACTTGGGCAAGCCTCCCATCGCCTCCGGCGCCCTGGAGCCCTGGGCCTCCGAACTCCGCGCCCTCGCCGCCCTGCCCAACACGTTCGCCAAGCTCTCCGGCCTGGTCACCGAGGCCGACCCCGCCTCCTGGAGTGTCGATGACCTCCGCCCGTACGCGGACACGGCTTTGGAGGCCTTCGGCCCGGAGCGCCTGATGTTCGGGTCGGACTGGCCGGTGTGCGCGTTGGCGGCAACGTACGGTGAAGTCATCGACGCGGCGGCGCAGTTGACCTCTCTGCTGGGCGAGTCCGAGCGGGCGGAGGTCTTCGGGAACACGGCCACCCGCGTCTACACCCTGTGACGTGCCCGTGTTCGTACGCGTACGGGTTTTCCCCCAGGCGCGTCGACCGGTCTGCCGGATGGTGACGGCCGAGTCGATCAACAAAGGTGAAGGGAGTCGCTGAACTCGTACGGACAAAGAGGTTCTGTCATGCTGACTCGCCGTGCTGCCCTGATGTCGGCCGCTGCCGCCGTCACCCTGTCCGGCATCTCCGCCCGAACCGCTTCCGCCACGCCACGCGCGGCCGGACCGGTGCGGCTGACGTTGCCCCCGCTCAGCGGGCCGCATCCGGTGGGGACGGTCTCCCTGCACCTCGTCGACGCCTCACGGCCCGATCCCTGGATCACGTCGCAGCCCTACCGGGAGCTCATGGTCGGCGTCCGCTATCCGGCCTGCGCCGTCGGCGGACACCCCGCCGCACCGCAGATGCTCCCCGGGGAGGCCGCCGGTTTCGCGGCCCTCAACAGCTTCACCGGTGTGCCCGGCGACAAGGTCGACTGGGCGGCCACCCGCACGCACGCCCACGAGGGCGCCCCGGTCGACCAGGACGGCGGCCCGTACCCGGTCGTCGTCTACTCACCCGGCGCCGGGGACCCGCGCTCCCTGGGCACCACCCTCTGCGACGACCTCGCCTCCCGCGGCCATGTCGTGGTCGCACTCGATCACACCTACGACGCCACGGCCGTTCAGTTCCCCGGCGGACGTGTCGAACACACCGTCCTGCCTGCGGAGTTCGCCCAGGCATCCCCGGACCCGGAGCGCATCACGGCCCTCCTGCGCAAGACGCTCGCCGTGCGGGTCGCCGACACCCGCTTCCTCCTCGACGAACTGCCCAGGGCCCTGCCCCGAGCGCTGCGCGGCAGTGTGGACAGGGAGCGCATCGGCATGTTCGGTCAGTCGGCGGGCGGCTTCACCGCCCTGCAGGCGATGCATGACGACCGGCGCATCGCGGCGGCGGCCGACCTCGACGGCGTGCTCGCCTACGTCCAGGAGGACAGCACCCCCGGCGACCTCTCCACCGTCGCCGCCGACGGCCTCGACCGCCCCTTTCTGCTGATGGGCAAGGACGGTAACGACCTCGGCACGGTGCCGTCCTGGGACGCCCTGTGGCGGCACAGCCGCGGCTGGCACCGGGGGCTGACCCTGCGCGGCGCGGAACACGCCACGTACACCGACGCGGAGGCCCTCGTCCCGCAGATCGCCCGTCAGCTCCGCCTGCCCCGGAAGACGGTCGTCGAGAACATCGGCACGATCGCCCCGCGGCACGCGATCGCCGCCGAACGCGCCTGCCTCGCCGCCTTCTTCGATCGCTGGCTGCGCGGCCGGGACGACGCGGGCCTGCTGGACGGAGCGTCGGCCCGCCACCCTGCGGTGCGCCTGTTCTCCTGATGACTCTCAGTACCGCTGCGCCACCCCCGCCAGCCGCGTAGGCGGCAAATACTCCCGCACATACGTCCGCTCCCAGCACGCCCCCGTCTCCCGCAGCTCCCGCCAGCTCGTGTACCGGTAGCGGAACAGTCGGGCGCGGATGTAGCGCGGTGGCGCGTCGGGTGGGAAGGGGGAGCGGCGAAGGAGTCGTAGCGTGTCGTGGTCGTTCTCCAGGAGCCGTTCCACCAGGGCGCCGAACCAGGCACCGGCGTAGGACGGCGAGAGCGCGGCGAACCACATCAGCCAGTCCAGGCGCAGGTGGTAGGGCGCGAACTGGCGTGGCCAGCGCCGTGGATCGCCCGGCTTGCCCTTGAACTCGTACTCCCGCCAGTCGGAGTCCTCGTGCGGTACGGCGTCGTCCGTGCCCTCGATCACCACCTCGTACCGGAGACGGCTGACGGAGCCGAACGCGCCGTAGGTGTTGACGAGGTGGAGGGGGTCGAAGGAGCGGTTCATGATCTGGCGGCGCGAGATCATGTTCGCGACCGGGCGGTAGCTGAGGCCGGCCAGCAGCGCGGCCACCGCGAGGACCACGATCTCGTACCAGAGCGGAGTCGCCGGTAGGGACGGCACGTCGGACGGGAGAGCGAGTGCCGACGTGGCCAGCACGATGGTGATCCAGTTCAGCCAGGAGAAGTTGCCCGACAGGACCAGCCACAGCTGGGTGACGATCATCAGGGACGCGGCGGCCGTGGCGATCGGCTGAGGGGTGAACAGGAGGACGGGGACGACGAGTTGGGTGACGTGGTTCGCGGCCACCTCCACCCGGTGCGCGGGCTTGGGCAGATGGTGGAAGAACCAGCTCAGCGGGCCCGGCATCGGCTGGGTCTCATGGTGGTAGTCCAGGCACGTCAGCTTCCGCCAGCACGCGTCGCCGCGCATCTTGATCAGGCCCGCGCCGAACTCCACCCGGAACAGGATCCAGCGCAGCAGGAAGAGGACCACGATCGGCGGCGCCACCTCGTCGTTGCCGAGGAAGACGGCCAGGAAGCCCACCTCCAGCAGCAGGGACTCCCAGCCGAAGGCGTACCAGGTCTGGCCGACGTTGACGACCGACAGATACAGCGCCCAGGGGACCAGCCACAGCAACATGCCTGTCCACAGCGGGAGTTGGGAGTCCAGTCCGGCGAGCAGGGCCGCCGACACCGCGCAGCCCGTCCAGCAGCAGGCCGCGAAGAAGCGGTCCGAGTAGTGGAGTTGGAACAGGCTCGGCGCCTGCTTGAAGCGCGCCCGTGCGACGAAGCGGGGGATCGGCAGCATGCCGCGCTCGCCGAGCAGCGCACGGAACTGCAGTGCCGCCGTCAGGAACGCCACGAGGTACAGGCCGGCGAGAGCCCGCTGGAAGACCAGCCGGCTCATCCAGTACTCGGGTGCGGTGAACCAGTCCACGGTGCCATGCGCTCCTCACTCCATTGTCGCGCCGAAGCGCTGCGTCACGCTCCGTGTATCCCCACTCCGCTTGCGTAACCCGAGTGAGTGAAGCAGACAATAGTGACGAACTTGCCTGATGCGAGGCGGGAGGACGAGGTGCGAACAGTCACCGGAACCTTCGCCACCGTCTGCGCGCTCACGGCGGCGCTCCTCTTCGCCGCCTGCGGCGGCAGCGGGGACAAGGACACGAAGGCGGGCGGCGAGGTCTTTCTGCAGCCCGTCGCGGCGCAGGGCCCCGACCCCTTCACCGCCTCCACCGACACCACGACGACGGCCACCCCGTCGCCCGTCACTCCCGCAACGCCGACGCCGGACGGATCCGCACAGTCGGTCTCGGGCGCCACGCCCGGTCTCTACGGCGGCACCGAGCGCGTCGGCAGTTGCGACGTCGACCGGCAGATCCGCCATCTGACCTCCGACCAGGCCAAGGCCCGTGCCTTCGCCCAGGTCGCGGGCGTCTCACCGGCGTCGGTCCCGGACTATCTGCGCGGCCTCGCCCCCGTCGTGCTGCGCGCCGACACCCGGGTCACCAACCACGGCTACCGCGACGGCCGGGCGACCGGCTTCCAGTCCGTGCTCCAGGCCGGCACCGCCGTGCTCGTCGACAACCGGGGCGTGCCCCGCGTGCGCTGCGCCTGCGGCAACCCGCTGAAGCCGGCCACCGCGACACAGGGCAACCAGGCGTCCAACGGCCGCCCCTGGTCCGGATACCGGCCCGCTCAGGTGGTCGTGGTGACGCCGGCACCCCAGGTGATCATCAACATCACGATCGTCGACATCGTCCACCACACCTGGATCGAGCGGCATGTCGGCCACGACGTCCATCACGACCACAAGGTGCCACCACCGGCACGGGTGACACCGACGCCTTCGCGGACGCCCACGCCGTCACGGACTCCCACGCCTTCGCGGACAGCGACACCTTCGCGCACACCGGCGCCGCGCCCGGACGCCGGCAAGTCCACCGCCTCGCCGCACACCAGCGCCGGCACCTCGCCCGGCGAGAGCAGCGCCTCCCCGAGCGACACGAGTTCCTCGCCGTCCGGCTCGGCCACCGACTGCGCGACCGCGACCGTGACCGTCACCCCGGGCGCCACCGACGACGTGACGACCGCGGCGCCGTCCGCCTCGCCCACCGACTGCCCGACGGCGACGGTCACCTCCACACCGCCGACCACGGCACCGCATTCCTCCGGACCGATCCCCGACGACACCGACCGCAGCATCTTCGACAGCCCCACCGACGTCTTTGACAGCTGACCGCCCACCGAGACCGGGGAGCACGGGAATTACCCCGGCCTCCCCGCTCGAAGAATCGGGCAAACCCTGGCAAGGTGGCCCCATGGCTGATCGGGGAGCGAGCACCCTGGCAGTCCCGGACGACTGGCCCGCCCACCCGGATCCGATCCTGGCGCTCAACCAGATGGGCAGCTTCGACTGGGACCTGGACACCGGCCTGTTCCACATGGACGCCCAGGCCCACGAGGTCTTCGACCTGCGCCCCGACGAGTACGACAACCACCCCGAGACCCTCGCCGTCCGGGTCCCGCCGGCCGAGGCGTACCGGCTCGACGGCCTGGTCGCCCATGCCCTCAAGGACGGCAGCGAGAACTACGGCGCCTACTTCCGCATCCGCTGCCGCGACGGCGCCATGCGCTGGACCCACACCCAGGGCTACATCCGGCGCGACGAGACGGGCCGCCCGCGCCGCATCATCGGCATCGTCCGGGACGCCACCCAGGAGCTCAGCGAGAGCCAGGACCGCCGGGAGGCGGCCGCCCAGGACGCGGCCCGACGCGAGCAGACCAACGTCGTCCAGCTCACCACCGCCGCGCTCGCGCACGCCCGTACCGTCCAGGACGTCATCGACGTCCTCAAGGACACCCACGGCCTGACCCACCTCGGTGCCACCAGCCTGGTCATGGGTCTGGTCGAGGCGGGCCGCATCCGGCTGATCGCCGAGGGCCCCGCCGGCAGCTTCGTCCCGGGCACCCTCGTCACCCGTATCGACGAGCCCTACCCGATGAGCGAGGTCGTACGGACCCTCACGCCCCGCTTCATCGAGTCCCCGGACGAGTTCGCCGAGGGCTTCCCCCTTCTGTGGCCGCACCTCACCGACCTGAACATCACCTCGGCCGCCTATCTGCCGCTGATCGTCCAGGCCCGCCCGATAGGCGCCATGGGCCTGCTCTACAACGACCGGCACGGCTTCTCGCCGGAGGACCGCAACGTCCTGGTCGCCCTCGGCAGCAGCATCGCGCAGAGCATGCAGCGGGCCATGTTCTACGAGCAGGAGAAGGACCTCGCCACCGGCCTCCAGCAGGCCATGCTGCCGCGCACCATCCCCAGCGTCCGCGGCGCCGACGTCGCCGTCCGCTACCGCTCGGCCTCCCTCGGCCGGGACATCGGCGGCGACTGGTACGACCTGATCCCGCTGCCCGGCGGCCGGGTCGGCGCCGTCATCGGCGACGTCCAGGGCCACGACACGCACGCCGCCGCCGTCATGGGCCAGCTGCGCATCGTGCTGCGCGCCTACGCCGCCGAGGGCCACACCCCGGCCACGGTCATGGCCCGCGCCTCCGTCTTCCTCCATGAACTCGACACCGACCGCTTCGCGACCTGCCTCTACGCCGAGGCCGACCTGTCCACCGGGGTCGTCCAGATGGTCCGGGCCGGCCACATCGACCCGGTGATCCGCGGCACCGACGGCAGCTGCCGCCGCATCACCGTGGAGGGCGGACTGCCGCTCGGCCTGTCCGCCGAGTTCGGGCGGCTCGAGTACCCGGTCGGCACCATCGAGCTGGACCCCGGACACACACTTCTCCTGTGCACCGACGGCCTCGTCGAACAGCCCGGCGCGGACCTCGACGACGGCATGCAGAGGCTCACCGGCCTGATCACCGGCGGCCCGGACGACGTACGCGACCTCGCGGACTGCCTGATCGACGTGGCCGAGGAACGCGGCGGCGAGGACGACGTGGCCCTGCTCCTGCTGCGCCGCCGCGGTCTGGACACCCCGCAGACCGGCGGCCGGCTCCAGCAGCACGTGGCACCCGGCGACCCCGAGGCCCTCACTCAGGCCCGGCACATGATCCGCGCCGCGGTCCGCGCCTGGGGCGCCAAGGAACGCGCCGACGAGGTCGAACTCGTCGCCGACGAAATGATCACCAACGCCCTGATGCACACCGAGGGATCGGCGATCGTCACCCTACGGGTCCTCGCCGGCAGCGACCGCCGTCTGCGCGTCGAGGTCGAGGACTCCTCCAGCGCCCTGCCCCGCCGCCGTGAGGCGGGCGAGTCGGGCGTCTCCGGCCGCGGCCTGCTCCTGGTCGACCTGCTCACGGACGTGTGGGGGGTGGAGGCGCGGGGCGGCGGCAAGTGCGTGTGGTGCGAGTTCGTGGTCCCGGAAGGGGACTGAGCACCGGGCACGGCGGGACGGATCTCCCGGTACTGCGGGTCCGACCCACCTGGCACTGTCGGTGCCGGGTGGCACTCTGGACGTATGCCGGAACTCCCCGAGGTCGAAGCGCTCAAGGACTTCCTGACCGAGCACCTGGTCGGTCACGAGATCGTGCGCGTGCTGCCCGTGGCGATCAGCGTCCTGAAGACGTACGACCCTCCGCTCTCCGCCGTCGAGGGCCGCGAGGTCGTCGCCGTGCACCGGCACGGCAAGTTCCTGGACCTCGAGACGGACGGCGGCCCGCGCTTCGTGACCCATCTGGCCCGCGCGGGCTGGCTCCACTGGAAGGACCGGCTCCCGGACGGCCCGCCCCGCCCCGGCAAGGGCCCCCTCGCGCTGCGCGTCGCGCTCGAGACGGGCGAGGGCTTCGACCTCACCGAGGCGGGCACCCAAAAACGCCTCGCCGTCTACGTCGTCCACGACCCGCAGGAGATCCCGGGCGTCGCCCGCCTCGGCCCCGACCCGCTGGCGGACGACTTCGACGAGAGCCGCTTCGCCGAACTCCTCCAACCCGAGCGCCGCCAACTCAAGGGCGCCCTGCGCGACCAGAGCCTGATCGCCGGCGTGGGCAACGCCTACAGCGACGAGATCCTCCACGCGGCGAAGATGTCCCCCTTCAAACTGGCCGCGACCCTCACGCCCGAAGAGACCACCCGTCTCTACGAGGCCCTGCGCACCACCCTCACCGAAGCGGTCGAGCGCTCCCGCGGAGTCGCGGCCGGCCGTCTGAAGGCGGAGAAGAAGAGCGGCCTGCGCGTCCACGGCCGCACCGGCGAGCCCTGCCCCATCTGCGGCGACACCATCCGCGAGGTCTCCTTCAGCGACTCCTCCCTGCAGTACTGCCCGACCTGCCAGACGGGCGGCAAGCCGCTGGCGGACCGCCGGATGTCGCGGCTTCTCAAGTAGCACCCCCACTCTCAATCTAACCCTTAATTGTCACTTGACTGGTTAGCGGTCGGATGGTTGACTCCAGCTATAACCGCTCAATGCTCGAACAGAGGTTAGATGCCGACCGGGGTCGGCCGACACCGAACGGAGCAGTCATGACGACCGTCCACCACCGTTACGCGACCGTCCGCGGGCAGCAGCTCTTCTACCGGGAGGCGGGCCCCGCCGGGGCGCCCACCGTCGTCCTCCTGCACGGCTTTCCGACCAGCTCGTTCATGTTCCGGAACCTGATCCCGCTGCTGGCCGACCGCTATCACGTGATCGCCCCCGACCATCTGGGCTTCGGCCTGTCCGACGCGCCGAGCGCGGACGAGTTCGACTACACCTTCGACGCCCTGGCGGACCTGACCCAGGGCCTGCTGACCCAGCTCGGGGTCACGAGGTTCGCCCTGTACGTGCAGGACTACGGCGCGCCCATCGGCTGGCGCCTGGCCCTGGCGAACCCGGCCGCGGTCACGGCGATCGTCACCCAGAACGGCAACGGCTACGAGGCCGGTCTCGCACCGGAGTTCTGGAAGCCGGTGCGCGAGTACTGGCAGGAGAAGAACCCGCAGACCGAGGCGGCCGTGCGCCAGGCGCTGACCCTCGAGGTCACCCGCTGGCAGTACCTGCACGGTGTGCCGGACGAGAGCCTGGTCAGCCCCGACACCTGGCACCACGACTTCGCGCTGCTGTCCCGGCCCGGCAACGACCTGGTGCAGCTGCGGCTGTTCGCCGACTACGCGGGCAACCTCCCGCTGTACCCGAAGCTGCATGCCTACCTCCGCGAGAGCGGCGTGCCGCTGCTGGCCGTCTGGGGCCGCAACGACGAGATCTTCCTCCCCGAGGGCGCGCTCGCCTTCGCCGACGACGCACCCGGCGCCGAGATCTGCCTGCTCGACGGCGGCCACTTCCTGCTCGAAAGCCACCTCGACGCCGCCGCCGGCTCCATCCGCGGCTTCCTTGAAAGGGCACTGCCGTGACCGGCCCCTGCGGGGCGAGACGGTGCTGTTCGTCGGGAGCGGCGGCGGGATCGCCCGCGCTGTCGTCCTGGCCGCCCGGGACACTGGAGCCCGCGTGGTCACCGCAGGACGCGACCGGTGCGCCCCCGCCCACGCCTACGCGGGCGAGCCCGCCCTCGCCGCCGAGGCCGTCGACCTCACCGACGAGCGTCGATCGCCGCCCTCGGCAAACGGCCCGGCACCGTCGACCACATGGTGTCCACCGCCTCGGCACGCATGTGGCCGCCTCGCCGACCCGGACCGCGACGCGGTCGGGCTCTCCTTCGACACCAGGGTCACGTCGGCCGCGACGATCACCAGCAGCGCGGCCGACACCTGAACCGCTCGCCTGACCCCCCACCCCACAGACCGGAAAGGAACGAGACGATGGGCCTCTCCTGGCAGCAAGGACCGCTCGCCCCCGGAGCGGTCGGCCGGTTCCTGGTCCCCGATCCGCTGCCCGAGCGGATGCTGTTCGCCGAGCCACTGCGCCGGCGCATGCGCGTCCGGTTCGCCGACGCGTGGATCGCCGACAGCGAGGGCGTCGTCCTGCTGCACGAGCCCGGCCGCTACCCCGTGGCCTACTTCCCGCTCGCCGACATCGCTCCCGGCGCCCTGCAGGCGACCGAGCACACCACCCGGCACCGCGACCTGGGGCCGACCGCCTGGTACACCGTCGGCGCCGGAACGCACAGCAAACCGCGCGCGGCCTGGCAGCACACCGAACTGCCCGACCACGCACAGGAGTTGAAGGGCAGGGTCGCCTTCGCCTGGCGGGCGATGGACGCCTTCTACGAGGAGGACGACCGCATCGTCGGCCACGCCGCCGACGGCCACCACCGCATCGACATCCGCCGCACCAGCCGCCACCTCGTCGTCCGCAGCGGCGAACGCGTCGTCGCCGACACCACCCGACCGCTGGTCCTGTACGAGTCCGGGTTCGCGCCCCGCTGGTACGTCCCGCGCGCCGACGTCGACGAGTCCGCGCTGACCGGGGCCGAGGGCCGGACGTTCTGCCCGTACAAGGGCCTGGCCAGTTACTACGACATCGCAGGCGCCCGTCGCGCGGCCTGGTCGTACGAGGACGCGTGGACCGAGGTACGGCGCATCTCCGGGATGGTGTCGTTCGAGCCCGACGAGATCGAGGTGCATCTCGACGGCGTCCGGCAGAGGCTGGAACCCGGCCAGACCGTCGTCCCGCACGGCGTCGACCGCAACCTCGACCTGGACGAGACGGCCGCCGCCCGGCAGCCGTGACCGGCACCGCCGCAGTGGCCGTCACCACCGGAAGGAGCGCACGATGCCGTCCTTGCTGTCGGTGAACGTCGGCCTGCCGAAGGACGTGGCATGGCAGGGCCGCACCGTCCACACCGGCGTCTGGAAGTACCCGGTGCACGGCCCCGCGATGGTCCGCCGCCTCAACATCGACGGCGACGGACAGGGCGACACCCAGGGCCACGGCGGGGAGATGCGGGCCGTGCTCGTCTACCAGATCGACTCCTACCGGCACTGGCAGGGGCACTTCGGCCGCGACGACCTCTCCTACGGCCGGTTCGGCGAGAACCTCACCGTCGACGGCCTGCCCGACGACGAGGTCTGCATCGGCGACCGGTACCGCATCGGCGAGGCCGAGTTCGAGGTCACCCAGCCACGGGTCACCTGCTACCGCGTCGGGATGCGATTCGGCGCACCGGAACTGCCCGCACTGCTGGTCAGCCACCGCCGTCCCGGCTTCTACATGCGGGTCCTGCGCGAGGGGCACATCGAGGCCGGCGACGAGATCGTCCGCACCCGGACCGGGCCCGGCGCGCTGACCGTCGCCGACACCGACGCACTGCTCTACCTCCCGGGCCGCGACCCCGCGATGCTGCGCCGCGCCCTGAACATCCCCGCCCTGAGCCCGGGTTGGCAGGGCTCCTTCCGCGAACTGCTCGACGCCGCCGAGGGCACCCCCAGCACCGACGGCCCGGCCTGGAACGGCTTCCGGGCCCTGCGCGTGACCGAGGTGGTGCGCGAGAGCACGACGGTCACCTCGATCCGCCTGGCCGCCCCCGACGGAACCCGGCTCCCGCCCGCCCGCGCGGGCCAGTACCTCACCCTGCGCATCCCCGAGGGCGCCCAATCCGCCGCCGTACGCAGCTACTCACTGTCCTCGGCGACCGATGCCGGCACCTACCGGATCAGCGTCAAGCACGAGCCGCACGGCACCGCGAGCGGCTATCTGACCACCCGGCTGCGGCCGGACACGATCCTCCAAGTCGCCGCACCCCGCGGTGAGTTCACGCTCACCGAAGGCACCGGCCCGCTGCTCCTGGTGTCCGCCGGCATCGGCCTCACCCCCGTGCTGTCGATGCTGCACGAACTCGCCGCGCGGGGCAGCGACCGCGACATCTGGTGGATCCACGGCGCCCGCAGCCCGCAGGAGCACCCGCTGGCCGCCGAGGCGCACGCCCTGCTCGCCGAACTGCCGCACGCCCACGAGCACGTGTTCTTCAGCGCGGCCACCGAAGGGGAACACACCCACGTCGGGCGCCTCACCGAGAACAGGCTGATCGCCCTGTCCGTCCCCGCCGACGCGACCGCCTACGTCTGCGGGCCCGCCTCCTTCATGGCGGACATGCGGCACGCCCTCACCACGGCCGGCATCGACCCGGCCCGCATCCACACCGAGCTGTTCGGAGCCCTGCCCGCCATCAACCCCGGCCTCACCGAGCAGCCGGCCCGACCGCCCCACCCGCCCTCGGGCCCGCCCGGCACCGGCCCGTTGGTGACGTTCGCCCGCAGCGGCCTCTCGGTGCCGTTCCCCGACGACACCCGCAGCGTCCTCGAACTCGCCGACGCCTGTGACGTCCCCGCCCGCTGGAGCTGCCGCACCGGCGTGTGCCACACCTGCACCACACCCCTGCTGTCCGGCGAAGTCACCTACGCTCCCGACCCGTTGGAGCCTCCGCCCGAAGGCGCGGTCCTCATCTGCTGCGCCCGGCCCGGCGGCGACATCGTCCTGGACATGTAGCGCCGGAGGACGTCGGCACAGCCCGGTCAGCCGTCGGAGCCCTTGCCCTTGCCGTGCTTTCCCTTGCCCTTGTGCTCCTTGCCGTCTCCGTGGTCCTCCTTCGCCGGGGGCGGTGAGGTGGTCGGGGCGGCGGGCGGCGCAGTGACGGTGGAGGTCTCGACGGCAGGCGCGGACGTGGCCGTCGTCGCTGTCGGCGAAACCGGCGTGGAAGGCTGCTGATCACCGGAGTTGAGCGACGCCCCGAGCGCCGCGGCCGCCGCGAACAGCGCCACGGCACCGGCGCCCACCGCGGCCTTCGCGGCCAGTCGGCCCCGGCCGCGCGGACGGGAGTGCGAGGCGCGGGCGCGAGCCGGAGGCCCGGACGCCACGGGCCTGAAGGCGGTGGCGGCGCCCGCCTCGGCCGGGGACGGCTCCTGCTCCTGGCCACTCAGCCGGCCGGCCGCCTCCTCCGCGGTCGGCCGCAGCGCCGGGTCCTTGGCCAGCAGGCGCAGCACGTAGTCGGACAGTGGCACGGGGATCTCGGGCCGCAGCAGGAGGGGTGCCACGGGTTCGGCGTCGACGTGCTGCTGCACCACCGCGAGCGAGGTCGCGCCGCGGAACGGTGGGCGCCCGGTGAGCAGTTCGTACAGCACGCAGCCCAGCGAGTAGACGTCGACGGCGGGTTGGGCGGGCCGGCCCAGGGCCCGCTCGGGGGCCAGGTAATCGGCGGTGCCGAGGATCTTCCCGGTCGCGGTGAGCGTGCTGGTGGCGTCGTCGGCGAAGCGGGCGATACCGAAGTCGGTGATCTTGGCGGTGCCGTCGGTGGTGAGCATCACGTTGGCGGGCTTGATGTCCCGGTGGATCACGCCCTGCCGGTGCGCAGCGGCGAGGCCGGCCGCCATCTGCGCCGCGAGGGCGGCCGCCTCGCACGGGGGCAGGGTGCCGCGCAGGGAGCGTTCCTGGGCCAGGGTCCAGCCGTCGACGAGTTCCATCACGAGGAAGAGCCGGTCGTGGTGGGTGCCGAAGTCGTACACGCCCACGACATTGGGGTGGTTGAGGCGGCCCGCGGTCTGCGCCTCCATGCGGAACCGCTCGGTGTCCGTGGCCTCTTCCGCCCGCAGCACCTTGACCGCGACGGACCGTCCGAGGACCTGGTCGGTGGCCCGCCACACATCGCCCATCGCGCCGCGCCCCAGCGGCTCGTCCAGCTCATAGCGGTCCGCCAACAACACCTGTGCACCCACTCCGCATCACGACAAAACCCCGTCGCTCTCGCTACAGCGCAACGGCGGCCCGTACTGTCACACCCGTGAACGACACCGAGATCGACGAGGCCCTGGTCCGCTCGCTTCTGCACGAGCAGCACCCGGACCTCGCGGGTCTGGGGCTGCGCCGGGTGGCGTCCGGCTGGGACAACCAACTGTGGCGTCTGGGGCAGGAGTTGGCCGTACGACTGCCGCGCACCGAGCGTGCCCCGACCCTGCTCCGCAAGGAGCACCGGTGGCTGCCCGTCCTGGCTCCGCGCCTCCCGCTCCCGGTGCCGACCCCCGTACGCGTCGGCGAACCCTCGCCCCGCTTCCCCGGCCCCTGGAACATCGCCCGATGGGTGCCCGGCGAGCCGGCCGACCGCACCCCGATCAGCGACGGCAGGCGCGCGGCCGACACTCTCGCGGGATTTCTGAGGGCACTGCACATCCCGGCACCGCCCGAGGCGCCGGCCGGCGGCGATCGCGGTGTTCCCCTCAGGACACTCGCCGACGGGTTCGCCCGGACCCTGCAATCCGTCGCCGCCCGCGTCGCCGTCGCCGACATTCAACGTATATGGGATGAAGCGGTCGCGGCACCGGACTGGCAGGGACCGCCCCTCTGGCTGCACGGCGACCTCCACCCCGCGAACGTCGTCGTCGGGGACGGGACCCTCTCCGGCGTGATCGACTTCGGGGACCTCTGCGCGGGCGATCCGGCGACGGATCTCGCGGCCGCCTGGGTGCTTCTGCCGGCCGGTGCGGCGGCCGGGTTCTTCGAGGCCTACGGGTGCACGGACGAGGCGACGCTCAGGCGGGCGCGGGGCTGGGCCGTTCTGCGGGGCCTTTCCCTCGCCGGCATCGGGCAGGCCTGGGAGCGGGGACTTCCCGGAGGGCAGCGGACCTGGGGGCCCGCGGGCCGGGCGGCGCTCGAGCGGGTTCTGACGGACCGGTGAATCCGTGAGCGCCGGGTCCTAGTGAGCCTTGAGCGTCACCAGGTGTTCCCCGTCCGACGTGCGGATCTCGTAGCGGGCGATCTCGCTCGTGTGCATCGCCGTGCTGCCCTGCATGGTGATCGCGTGGGCTTCGTGCGCGGGCACGGTCCAACTCGTCACGGTTTGCTCGGATCCGTCGCGGCCCACGGCGACGAGATGACAGTGCCGGGGGCCCGAGCCGTCCTTCACCTCGAGCTTGACCTGGCTGCCCATGTCCTCGTCCTCGGTGGTGACCTGGGCCCACACGCCCGACGTCGTGTCGGTGGTCGCGATCCGCAGGGCCACGGCCTCCTTGCCGCCGCCGTCCGACATCATCGCGAGCCCGGGCCCGGCCAGCCCGATCGCCACGGACGCGGCCACGGCGTACAGGAAGCGCCGCCGCCCGGCCCGGTGGCGCGCGGCCACCGCACCGAGCAACCGGTCCAGCAGCTGCGGGCCGGGCCGCGTCATGGGGTGCACGAACCGGGGCGTCGACCGGCGGTACAGCATCAGCTGCCGGGTGATCGGCCCGAACTCGGTCACGGAGGCCGCGCAGCGCGCGCACTCCATGAGGTGGTCCTCGAAGCGGAAGGCGTCCGCCTCGTCCAGCACGCCGAGCGCGTACGCGGCGACGTCGCGATGCCTCTCCTGGGACCTCATGCCGAATCCTCGTGCCGTTGGGTGCGGGTGGGGTTACTCCTTGCTCCCACCGGTACGCACCAGACCGCCGATTCACTCAAGGCACACACAGAATCGCAACCAAGGGATTCGGAGCGGCCCGGCCCGCGGATTGGTCCGGTTCGAAACCAGTCTCAAAAAAGGTGGATGGCGAGATGGCCGAGCGGCAGCCCCAGCTGCCATGCCTTCGTCCACACCTTCGGACCCTCGTCCTCGCCGAACACCGCGGCACCGCCCGGCACCGCGTTCAGGTCCGGCGCGAGCAACTCGGTCTCCTCCAGCCAGCGCCAGGCCGCCTCCGCCAGTTCCACGTCGGGCGCGGGCCCGCCGGACTCGGCCGCCTCGGCGGCGAGCATCGCCATCCGCTCGCCCACCCAGTCCTGCCACGGCTGGTCGTAGGCCGTCAGCGACAGCCAGTTCTCCAGTTGGGAGACCACCCGGATGCCGGAGAGTTCGCCGTCGGTGTCCGAGAGGAAGATGGTCAGCGCCAGCGCATCGCGCCCGGCGCGGAACTCGAAGGACGTCGGCGGCATCAGATCGCCCGTCCGGAGCAGCTCGTCGGCGATGTACTCGGCGTACAACCAGGCCATGGGGACGACCAGTTCACCGCCGCCGGTGCCGTCCGTGCTCTCTTGACCTCTGTGCAACATCCCTTCCTGCCTTCCTCCGGTGCGTGCGCGTCGCCCGACTCCGGGCCCCATTCGGGGGCCCCGAGCCCCCAGTCCGGAACACGGATGAAGACAGCCGATTACTCAACCGGGGTCCTCAGCAAGGCGCTTTACGGAGGTTTGACTGATCCGTTGGTTTCACCGCAGGTCGGCCGCATATCCGGGAAGCACCCGGCGCAGGGCGCGCAACGCGTAGTACGCGCGGGACTTCACCGTACCGGGCGGGATCCCGAGGGCCTCCGCGGCTTCCGCAACACTCGCCCCCTGGAAGTACACGAGCACCAGGACTTCACGGTGCTCCGGAGTGAGTGTCTTCACAGCCTCGCGTACGTCGAGGGTGGCGGCCGCCCGCTCGGCGTGGTCGCCGATCACCCGCGCGTTCTCCAGGATCGCGTCCCCGACCTCGGCCGGCCGCGCCTGCCGGGCCCGCCGCGCGTCGATGGCGAGCCGCCGCCCGACGGTCATCAGCCACGGCCGTACGGAGTCGAAGTCGTCGGCGCGCAGCGCCTCGGGATGCTGCCAGGCGCGTACGAGGGTCTCCTGCACGAGGTCCTCGGCGCGCTGCCGGTCGCCGTCGCAGAGCCGGAGGAGGAGTGCGAAGAGGGGCCGGCCGTGCTCGCGCTGCAGCGCGGCGAGCTCGTGCTCGGCGGTCGTCCCGTGCGTGAGGGTGGTTCCGGCCGTCATGGCCGTATGGCATCGCAGGGTGCCGATTTGGGACAGGGCCCGCACCGGGATCTGCGGCGGACGGTCGATCGCGTCGACGAACGGTACGACGAACGGTCCCCGACGCGCCGTGCGCCGGTCGCGGAGGCCCGTCCGTGCGCGCCGGACGGGCTAATCGGTGCCCCGGGGTTGTTTGGGGGCGCACTCAGCTTCGTACCTATTTATGGGTAAATGTGACCTCATTGGGGTGAGCTGATGATTGCACGCAGACGCCAGGTTGCCCTGGCGCTCACGGTCCTGCTGGCCGCGGGCGCCGCCTGTCAGGCCCAGCACCGCGAGGCGGCCGGCCGCCCGGCGCCGGGGGCGACCCGTGCCTTCACGCTGGTCGCCTCCGGTGACGTCCTCCCGCACAGCTCGATCATCGACCGTGCCCGCTTCGACGCGGGCGGTGCCGGCTACGACTTCCGGCCCATGTTCTCCGGCATCAGACCTGTCGTCTCCCGGGCCGATCTGGCGCTGTGTCACATGGAGACCGTCTACGGCGCGAACGGCGACTACTCCGGCTACCCCACCTTCAAATCCCCGCCCGAGGTCGCCCAGGCCCTCGCCGCCGCCGGCTACGACGGCTGCTCCACCGCCTCCAACCACAGCCTCGACGACGGCTGCTACGGCATCCTGCGCACCCTCGACGCCCTCGACCGGGCGGGTGTGCGGCACGCCGGTACGGCGCGCACCGAGGCGGAGGCGCGCACCGTCACCGTCCTGCGCGCGGGCGGGGCGAGGGTCGCCCACCTCGCCTACACCTACGACACCAACGGCTTCGCGCTGCCTCAGGGCGAGCCGTGGGCGGTCAACCTCATCGACGAGAACAGGATCGTCGCGGACGCCCGGGCCGCCCGGAAGGCGGGCGCCGACGTGGTCGTCGTCTCCCTGCACTGGGGCACCGAATGGCAGGACGACCCCGACCAGCAGCAGCTCGCCCTGGCCCAGCAGCTCACCGCCTCCCGCACGGGCGGCCGCCCCGACATCGACCTCATCCTCGGCACCCACGCCCACATCCCGCAGGCGTACGAGAAGGTCAACGGCACCTGGGTGGTCTACGGCATGGGCGACCAGATCGCCGGCGAGATGTACAACCACCAGGGCGTCCAGGACCCGCGCGGCAACGAGTCCAGCATCGCCCGCTTCACCTTCGCCCCGCCCGCGCGGCCGGGCAGCCGCTGGGAGGTGACCAGGGCCGAGTTCATTCCCCAGCAGTTCGACATCGACGCCGGCCGCGCGGTCGACCTCAACCAGGCGCTCAAGCAGGGCGCCGACGTACGAGGAGTACGCGACCGCATCCGGGACGTCGTCCTCAGCCGCGGCGCGGCGAAGGACGGGCTGGTGATGGGGGACTAGGGCTCTTCTGATGGATCTCCGCGGCGTCGCGACGCCCGGCACGCCGAGAGCACGCACCGAACGCTGCTCCTTCTCCCACGGAGATCCATCAGAAGAGCCCTGGGCCGGCGGGGGAGCGGGTCAGTCCGCTCTACCTTCTTGATCGGGTTGATCGAGCCATTCGTAGGGTTGGGTCGCCCAGGGGTGCTGGGTGTGGCTATCAGTCCGCTGCCGTCCGTGGCATTCGACGCTTCGCCGCCCGGCACCCCACGACGACTCGGCCGCCGATTAGGAAGTGCGAACCAGTCGCTGAGTAGAGCAATGCCGGCGAGGTCGTCCGTGGCACGAACAGAACGAACACGCATGTCAGGAGCACGATGAGCCGGATATGGGCGGGGATCGACAGCGGCAAGGGCCACCATCACGGCCTTGCCCTGGACACGAAC